>NZ_JBNDMQ010000020.1:0-165423 GCF_050436665.1 Paraburkholderia sp. EB58
GAAGTCTTACCCATGGCTGAAAGAGCCTCGTCACATCGCACGCGAGCGCATCCGAAAATATGGGCACGCGCCACGGGCTTAAGTAAGTGCCATTCCTGCTAGGCCTTGTTCACTATCTTTATCATCGACACACTACGATGGCCGGGCCGATCTGCTATCTGCAGGATCTCTATACGCTGGAGAGCGAGCGTGGCAAAGGTGTCGGGCGGGCGCTGATCGAAGCCGTCTACGAACAGGCAAAGGCGTCTGGTTCGAGCCGCGTTTATTGGCAAACGCATGAGACGAATCAGACGGCAACGAAGCTCTATGACAGCGTCGCTGATCGTTCGGGGTTTGTGGTTTTTCGGAAGGCGTTGTAGAGGAAGGCCGGATCCCCGCTACACGAGGCCCAATAAAAAGGGCACACCCACCGGTGCGCCCTCTTTGCCCAACCGCCAGCAAACACGTCCCCCTAAGCCTCCAACTGCTCCAGCACCTTCCCCTTCGTCTCAATCCCGAGAAAGTGCACGGTCAAAGCCGCGAGGAATGGCACGGCCGCGAGAATATAAAACGCGATGTCGAGATGCCCGCCCACCATGGTCTTCGACACGATCGCCGGAGCAAAAATCGCCGCGACCTTCAACCACGCGCCACCCACGCCGCATCCAAATGCACGAATGCTGGTCGGATACAACTCCGGCGTGTAGACATACGCCGTAATAAACCCGCATGCGAGGAAACCGAGTGCAAACGCGCAGCACGTCGCAACTACATACACGGACGAATTGTGGAACACACCCGCCAGCGCCAACGATACCGCACACAACACGAACGACAGATTGATAATCGGCTTACGTCCCACCTTGTCGACCAGCAGCGCGCAGGTCAACGAACCGATCACGCCCAGCACTGACGCCGCCACAGCCAGGTTCAGTGCCAATTGCAGCGGCGCGTGATAAACCGTGCGATAAATCGTCGGCAACCACGTGGAAAGACCGTACTGGATAAACCCACACGTCACCCACAACATCGCCACAGCCAGCGTGCGCTTCAGATAAGCCGGCCCAAACAGATCGCCGATCCGGCGGCGCGGATGCCGGTTCGCCATCGCATCGAACTCCGCCGCATGCTCAACCGGCGCAAGCGGGCCTTTAGCCGCCCGTTCGAACGCCAGCACTGCCGCATCCGCATCGGCCATCCGCTCGCGCTCCGCCAGCCAGCGCGGCGATTCCGGCACCAGCTTGCGCAATACGAAGAACAGGATCAACGGCATGCCGCCGATGAAATACATCGCCTGCCAGCCAAAACGCGGCACGATCCACGCACCCAGCGCATTCGACGCGAGCAGTCCCACCGGAAAAACGATTTCATACAGGAGAACGAAACGCCCACGGCCATGCGCACGACTGATCTCATTGATGTAAGTCGCCGCAACTGGCAGTTCACCGCCAAGGCCCAAGCCCTGAATAATCCGTAGGATAACGAACGCAGTAAACGACGGCGCAAACCCGCAAGCAATACTCGTCACGCCAATGATTCCCGAACTCACCGCGATGGCTCGCACCCGGCCTTTGCGTTCTGCATACCAGGGGAACACGAACGCGCCCACCAGTTGCCCGATCGATCCCGACGCAATCAGAAAGCCGATTTCCCAAGGCGTGAGCCCCCATTTCTGGATCAGAATCGGCAGCGTCGCTGCGATGGCAATTACATCGAAGCCGTCGAAGAACGTCGCCAGTCCGATCAGGATACGCGCGCGGATCTGCATCGCGTTGGCCGGCAAGCGCTCCAGACGCGCAATGATCGAGCCCCGGGTCACAGGGCCTGAGACACCGGCACCGCTGCGGTCCCCCATGGTGTTGTCGATGGTTCTCATGCCGTTATCGCCGTCCGAAAAGAGTTACGCGAGCGCCGTGCTGGCGTCAGTCAGAGTTGCAAGGTCGATCGTGCGGCCCTGGTTCATCCATTTGCGCGCGAGTTTCAAATCGCGCGGCGTGTTGATTGCAATCACCCCGCGAATCGCGCTGTCTTCCACATAGAAGAGCGTCGCGCGTTTGCCGGGCAGATCGCCGCGGATTGCCAATTGCGCATCGTTGGGGATGTCGCCGAGAATCTGCAGGTTCACGTCATACTGATCGGACCAGAACCACGGGATATCCGCATACGCTTCGAACACACCGAGCAACGCCTTCGCAGCAGAGATGGCCTGGTTTTGCGCATTCGCCCACGATTCGAGCCGCACACGGCGCTTCAACCACGCGCTCGGATGATTCGCCACGTCGCCGCACGCGAAGATGCGCGGATCCGACGTCGCGCCGAAATGATCGACTACGATGCCGTCTGCAATAGCGAGGTCAGCGGATTCCGCGAGCGCCGTATGCGGCGTGAGGCCGATGCCGGCGACCGCAAAGTCGGCGTCGAGCGTCGTGCCGTCGGCGAGTGTGGCGCGCACGCGCCTGGCGTCGTGCGGGTGATCGTCCAGCGAAACAAGGCCTGAATTCAGGCGCACATCCACGCCGTTTGCACGATGCAGTTCAACCAGGAAATCCGAAATCGCCGGCGGCACCGAGCGTGCGCACAAACGCGGCGCGCCTTCCACGACGGTTGCATCTACGCCAAGCTTGCGCGCCGTTGCCGCCACTTCCAGCCCGATCCAGCCACCGCCGATCACCAGCACACGCTGGCTCGCCCGCAGCCGCTCGCCGAGCGCGACGGCTTCATCGAGCGTGCGCAGATAGGCGATGTTCGACGTCTTCACCAACGCATCCGGCAAGCGGCGCGCCGCGCCACCGGTGGCGATCACGAGGCGGTCATACTGCACTTCGCGGCCGCACTGCGTGCGCACGCTGCGATGTTCGCGGTCAATCGAGGTGGCCGTGTCCGGTTGCCACGCCTCGATGTTCAGTGCGGCGAAGTCGTCCGGCTTGACGAGGCGCACGGTGTCGATGTCAGCTTCGCCGGCCAGCACCGCCTTCGACAGCGGCGGGCGTTCATAGGGCAAATGGATCTCGTCGCCGATCATCACGAGGCGGCCGTCGAAACCTTCCTTGCGCAGCGTTTTCACGACCCAGCCCGCGGCCTGGCCGCCGCCGATCACGACGATCGTGCGCGGTGCTTCCAGTCCAGCGTGAGCCGCTTGCGCGTGTTGAGTGGCAGCGTCAGTCATGTTTGCGCTCCGTCATAAACTTGCCTTCCGGCGCCTTGGCGTTCTTCTGGCGGCGCGTGTTGCCGTCAATACCGCCGTCGATCGCCCATTCGGCGAACACGGTCGGTCCCGGTTCGAAATCGCGAGGTTGCCACTCGGGCGTGAGTTGGTCCTCGTCCGCGTAATACTCAATCAACGCGCCCGCCGGGTTCTGGAAATACCAGAAGTACGCAGACGACACCGGATGGCGGCCCGGCCCGAGTTGCGTGTCCCAACCGCAGCGGCTGATATGCATGCCCCCGCCGAACACTTCGTGAATGTCGCGCACCGTGAAGGCGACATGATTCAGGCCACGCTTGCCGTTCGGCAATGCCAGCAAAAACAGGTCGTGGTGGCCACCGTGCGGCGCGCAGCGCAAGAACGCGCCCCGGCCCGGATAACGGTCGGACATCTCGAAGCCGAGCAGTTCCTGGTAGAACTTCTCCGTTTCGGCAAGGTTGTTCGTAAAGAACACCACGTGGCCCACTTCCACCGGTTCCGCGCGTTCATAAATCGGCGACGGTTGATTTACGCGCAGCGTCTGGCCCCACACGTTCGACGGCGAGCCGTGCGTTTCGAGTTCCCGCTTACGCGTCACTTCAACGCGGATCGCCATACCGTTCGGGTCGATGCACCCCACGGCGTCGTCGTGTTCGAAATGACCAGCCTGACCGGCGAAGCGGCCACGCAGCGCGTCGAGTTCGGCGCGTGTCGCCACACCCCACGTCACCTCGCGCAGCGTCGGACCTTCCTCGAAGGCGGGCGGCAGCGACGGATCATTCGCGTCGACGACAAGTACCGTGCAGCCATTCAGCGATTCAAAGCGGGCGCGGGTTTCGTCGTGCGCAGTCTCTTTCAAACCCCAGTCAGCGAAAAAGCGCCGGCAGGTTTCGAGGTCCGTTACACCGTAGGTAATCTGTTCAATACCGAGAATCGTCATGTCGTGCCTCGTGTTCCTTAATTCGCCTGGGGCGTATTAGCCCACGCCAAAGGCGCGTCATTCAAGCCCCAGTAGAGGCTCTTCTGCTGCATGTATTCGCGGATGCCCAAGCGGCCCTTCTCGCGGCCCAGACCGCTCTCTTTCCAGCCGCTGAACGGCGTCGAAATCGAGAACAGCTTGTAGGTGTTGATCCAGACAGTGCCCGCTTCGAGCGCACGCGCGACGCGCCATGCGCGCTTGTAGTCGCGCGTCCAGATGCCAGCGGCGAGGCCGAACACGCTGTCGTTGGCTTCCTTGAGGAGCGAGGCTTCGTCGTCGAACGGCATCGCTACCAGCACCGGCCCGAAGATTTCTTCCTGGCAGATGCGTGCGCTGTTCGACACGCCTTCAAGAATGGTCGGCTGATAGAAGTTGCCTGCTTCGCGTCCATCGCCTACTGGACGTTCTCCACCACATAGCAAGCGTCCGCCCTCTTCCAGGCCCAAAGCGACATAGCGTTCCACCGATTCGCGATGCGCCGGCGTAATCAGCGGACCCATTTGCGTTTCAGCACGCGAAGGATCGCCGACGCGCAGCTTGCGCGCGCCTTCCGTCAATCGCTTCATGAACGCGTCGTAGATCGGGCGTTGCACGAACAGGCGCGAGCCTGCGATACACGCTTCACCCGACGAGCTGAAAATGCCGTACAGCACGCCATTGACTGCGTGGTCGATATCCGCGTCGTCGAATACGATGGTCGGCGATTTTCCGCCCAGCTCCAGCGAGACCGGCATCAACTTGTCCGCTGCAATGCGCGCGATGCCACGGCCCACTTCGGTGCCGCCGGTGAACGACACTTTCTTCACAAGCGGATGGCGCACCAGCACGTCGCCGATCACCGAGCCCTTGCCCGGCAGCACGCTCAGCACACCCTTCGGCACACCTGCTTCTTCGCAGATGCGCGCGAGAGCGAGCGACACCAGCGGCGTCACTTCAGCGGGCTTCAACACCACCGCGTTACCCCCCGCGAGCGCCGGTGCAAGCTTTTGCGCATCCGAGGCAATCGGCGAGTTCCACGGCGTAATCGCCGCGATCACGCCAATCGGCTCATGCACGCTCATCGTCATGTAGTCGCCGCGCGAGGGCGTGAGTTCGTCATCAAGCGTTTCGAGGCACGCGGCGAAATAGCGAAACGTATTCGCCGCGCTCGCCACCAGTACGCGCGTTTCGCCGATCGGCTTGCCGTTGTCGCGCCGTTGCAGATGCGCAAGCGCTTCGTGCCTAGCCATGATCAGGTCGGCGATGCGGTACAGAATCAGCGCGCGTTGATGCGGCTTCAGGCCTGCCCAATCCGCCTTGCGCCACGCTGCGTCAGCCGCTTCGACCGCATCACGTGCGTCGTCGGCGCTGGCGGTGGAGATTTCCATATTGACCGACTGATCCGCCGGATACAGGCTTTTGTACGGGTTGCCACGCCCTTGCCACCATTCGCCGCCGATGAAAATATCGCCGGTGGGCACAAGGCTGGTATCGAAGTGAGTCATGTCGGTCATCCGCTCAGTTACGTCTAATCAAATCACGCAGCGCGCCGCGCGGTTGCGCAGGGCACGAATCGCGCTGAACGCGGTCAGCGCGGAAGTCTTGGGGTTATCGGGCAGTGGCTTGCCGCACATTTCCAGCGACATCTCGCCGAACGCGCCCCGCGCCAGAATCCGGTGCACGTTGCGCGTGACCGCCGGGTCCGCGATCAGCCTCACAATCGTCTGATCAAGGCCAAGACCTGCGAGTGCAATCGTCGCCGCGACGTTGGCGTTCTTCGGGTAAAGCCGTGCCGCTTCGCGCGCGCTACCTTCGAAGATAATCCGCTCTTCCGTCAGCGTCTGCAGATCGCATATGTCTTCGGCGGGCGTGCCGAGCCAGCCTGTCGGAGGTTTGCGGCCCGTGTACAGCACTTCGTCGAGGCCGCCCAGTTTCGCCGCGGCCAGCGCATCCACACCGCCAATCGCGCCGGAGAGCAGCGTCAGCGTCGCATCACCTTCATCGGCCGCAGCGGAGAGCGCATCGAGCAGCATCACATCCGACAGCGCGCCGATCGAAGCCACCGCGCAATCCGTACCGGCTTTTAGCAGCGGGACGACGTGATCCACGAGCGCACTATGGCCCGCGCATTCCAGTGCGAATTGCGGACGGCTGTTCAACGCTGCCACTGACGACACCACATCCACCGATGCACCCACCACTTCACGCACCGACGCGGCGTGACGCTCGGGCACGATCACATGCGACACGCGCACCTGGGGATCGGCGACGACCGAGCGATACACCGCCTGGCCGATCGCCCCGAAGCCGATCATCGCAACGTCCACGGGCGCGTGATGTCCCATGTGCTGACGATCACGCATGTTCGGGCTCCTGCTTCTTGACCGGCGGCCCGGCAAACGCGGTGGCGAACGAGCCGACCGACAGCATGTCCACTTCGACCAGCACCGGGCCGGTTTTTGCCAGACCTTCACGAATGATTTCGTCCGCGTCGTCGAGCGACTTGATGCGGTAGTGCGTGAGCCTCAGGCTTTCGCAGAACTGCGCGAAGTCCGGTTGATGCAAATCGACGAAGCAACGGCGGCCGCCGTAGTGCGCGTCCTGAATGTTGCGGATCACGCCGTAGCACTGGTCGTTCATCAGCACGATCATGACGTTGGCGTTTTCCTGCACGGCCGTCGCGAGTTCGCCGACGTTGACCATCAGGCCGCCGTCGCCTACCAGGCACACGGTCTTCGCTGCGTTCTCAGCCAGCGCTGCGCCGATGGCCATCTGCATGCCCTGGCCAATGCCGCCGCCCAACGCATGCACGCCTGCGCGCGGCGAGAAAATCTTCAGCAGGCGGTTGCCCCACGTGCTGTTCGAGATCGTCACATCGCGTACCCAGTTGTAGTCTGTGCCGACCGAGCGCTGCAGCGCGTCGACAAGACGCTTGTACGGGCCAAGGCCCTTGCCCACGTCCGCCACCGCGATCTCACGCGCGGCGGCCAGATCGGCGCCGAACTTCGGATCGACCTTCAGACGCCCTTCGAGCAGCGTTGCCAGTTCTTCCAGCACCGAGACAGCGTCGCCATGCACGAACAGTTCGTTGCGATAGCCGCGGTTGTCGGCCAGCGCGTCGGCGTCGATGCGATATAGCGGCTGCGGCAACGCGAGCTTGTACTTCAGTGTTTCGTTGCCACGCAGACGCGAGCCGACGACGAGCACCGCGTCGCAGGTCTTATAGAAGCTTTCCACCGATGCATGCACGTTGAACGCACCGAGCGTCGCCGGATGATCTTCCGGCAGGATGCCGCGGCCCTGCACGCTGGTCACAACGCCGAAGCCCAGCGCCACCAGACGCTCCACCGCAGCACGCGCATGACGTGTACCGCCGCCGAGCCACAGCAACGGGCGCTTCGCCTTGACGAGTGCTTCGGCGAGTTGCGCGACGCGCTTGCTGTCGTGCGTGAGGGTGGTCACATGCGGCGCGCCCATATCGGCTGGCCACTCGATTTCTGCTGCTTGAATGTCAATCGGAATCTCGACGCTCACCGGACCGCTCGGCGCGGTTTGCGCGACGCGCACGGCTTCGCGGATCGTCGGCAGCGCGGTTTCAGCAGTGCGCACGCGGTACGCGGCCTTCGAGATCGACAACAGCATCGACAACTGGTCCGGCGCTTCGTGGATATACGCGAGGTCCCGATCGAGGTACTCGGTTTCGATCTGGCCGGTGATGTGCAGTAGCGACGTGCCTGCCGTCAGCGCTTCGACCATCGCACCCGCTGCGTTGCCTGCTGCCGTCCCCGTGCTGGTGAACGCCACGCCGAGGCCGCCGGATACGCGCGCCAGGCCATCGGCCATGTTGAGCGCGCCGGCTTCGCCGCGCGCGCCGACATAGCGGATGTTGCCGCGATTGTTGATCGCGTCGAGGATCGGCATGTTGTGGATCGAAATCACGCCGAACGTAGTACGAACGCCGCATTGCTCGAGAAAGGCGGCAATCAGCTCGCCGACGGTGGTTTTGTTAGACATGTCGTGCATTGCCTCCAGAGACATCGATATGACTGCCTGTCGTGTATGACGACAGGTTCGTAGCCAGATAAAAGAGTGCCTGTGCGGCCTCTTCGGGACGGCCGAAGCGGCCAAGCGGAATGTTTTTCTTGCGTGCGAGTTCGGCGGTCCACTCTTCCCAGCTCTGACCGGGCGCAGCTTGCGTCACGAAGCGGCGGCGCCATTGACCGGACTCGACGATGCCGATCAGAATCGAATTCACACGAATGCGCTGCGGTGCGAGTTCAACCGCGAGCGACTTGATCAAGCTCAGCAGGCCGGCTCGTGCCGAAGAGGTCGCCACCATATGCGGCTCCGGCTGCAGTGCCAGCAGCGAATTCACGCAGACGATCGAAGCATTGCCCGCGCCCGCCGCGTCGCGCAGCATTGGCAGAAATGCGCGGGTCGGGCGAATCACGCTGAAATACTTCAGGTCGAGTTCTTCGCGCCAGGCGTCGTCGGTGGTGTCCGCGAAAGTCGACACGCGGCCTTGGCCGGCGTTGTTCACCAGCATGTCGGTGCGGCCGAAGCGGCTTTGCACTGCTTGCGCGAAGGCATTCACCTCTTCGGCGTTGAGCACGTCGCAACGAGCGGCCAGCAGTTGCGCAGCCGGGAACTGTGCCCTCAACGAGGCTTCTGCTTGAGCAAGCCGCTCGGCATCGCGACCGCAGATCGCCACCGATGCGCCCGCGCGCGAAAACAGTTCGGCAGTTGCGAGGCCGATGCCGGACGAACCGCCCGTCACCACCGCTACCTGTCCGGTCAAATCGATTTGAATCATCAGAGCCCCAATGCCTTCATATATTTGCTGCCCGCTCCCGGCCCGCACTTGGGACGGTAGTTCAGGCGCTGCGAAAGTTCGTCGGCCGCGTGGCGGACCTTGTCGATCAGGCCGCTGTCGAGCAGCGCCGCGTCGATTTCGGGGCGCGGAATCGTCGTCGTGATCACCGCGACGATGCGGCCCGTGTCGTTGCGCACCGGCGCGGTGACGACCGAAATGCCGCGTTCGAACGACGACTCGCTGATCGCGAAGCCGCGCTGCGCGTCGTCGCGAATCCGCTCGTAAAGCTCGTCGATGGTTTCCGGCGTCAGTTTCGTAAAGCGATGGAGCTTCGGCTCCGGGTATAGCCTGCGCAGTTCGTCGAGCGTCAGGTCGCCCATCAGGACCTGGCCGTGCGTCGTCGCATGCGCCGGCAAACGCGTACCTACGTTCACCTTCACCGAGCTGAAAATCGGCGTATGGCTTTGCGCCTTGGCGACAAACACCACATCGCGTCCGTCGCGAATCAGGATATGGCTCGTCAGACCGGTGTCGTTGCGCAAGGCCTCGATAATCGGCAAGCCGAGGTCGGTCAGTTCGAGCGAGCTCAGGTATTCGAAGCCAAGGCGCAGCACCGCGACGCCGAGGCGATAGTTGCGGTCCTTGGCGGCACGCTCCAGAAAGCCGAGCGATTCGAGCGTCTGCAGCAGACGAAACACTGTCGTGCGGGGAATCTTCAGGCGCCGGGACAACTCCGGCGCACCCAGTACCGGCTCGCGGGGCGAGAACTCGGTGAGAATTTTCAGACCGCGTTCGAGACCCGGCACCTTGTAGCCGGGATCGGCACGGTCGTCGTCCCGGTCGTTGTCTGTAACGCGCTCGGCGCTAATCGTGTCGGGCGTCATTTAGTGGCTCCGTGGTGCCGCGCTTGCGCGGCAGAACGTGTCGATGATCGCGGTGTACGCGTCAGCGGCTTCGATATAACCAGCGTGGCCGGCGCACGGCACGACCTGCAGCGGTGTGCGGGCGGCTTGAGCCAATCGCTCGCAGGCCGACGGCGGCGTGATGGTGTCGTCGGCACCCACCGCCACGTTGATGCGGCCGGGGAAGCGCGTGAGGTCGGCGGCGAGATCGGCGTTTGCGAGCAGGTGCGTCGCCTGGGCATAACCGTGCAGCACGATGCGCGCCATGTTCCAGCGTACCCAGGCACGCGCCGTGTCGTCCGCATGTCGCGACAGCATGTTCGCGCTGCGCTTTTCGGCGAGACCTGTGGGGCCGAGTTCGGCCAGCATGGCAAGACGCTGGTCGCGTTTCGATTCGCGCACATCCGCTGCCGCCGCGCCATAGCCGCCTGCAGGCGAGAGAAGCAACAGGCCTGCGACGCACTGTGGATTCGCAGCAGCGAATGCGCCTGCGATGATCGCGCCCAGCGAATGGCCGACCAGCACGCAGCGCTCAATACCTAGCGCGTCGAGCCAGCCGCGCAGTACTTCGGCGTAATCCGTTGCGTTAGGCGACGCGGGCACAACCGGCGTGGATGCGCCGTACCCAGGCGCATCCCAGGCGAGCACGCGCCGCGTGCCGCCCAGCGCTTCAAACTGTTGCACCCACGACGCCGCACCCGAGCCGATGCCATGCAGCAGCACGAGCGGCAACGCGTCGTGGTTCACCAAAGCCCCCGCTTGAGCTTCGCGATATCCCACGGTTTGCCCGGCCGCAGTGACGGCCTGCTGCGCGGGAAAGCGCGCAAGACGCGCTTCGAGCGAGGCAGCAAGATCGGCAGTGACGGAAGGGACAGCGGACATGGTTTCTATCTGCAAGTGCAAGGTGATGTGACTTCATTCACTACGGCAACCGTGCGGTGCACGGTGTGCCGTGTGGGGTATCTCTGGCGCGAGCCGCTCAACCGGCAGCACCCCGTGCTTAACTCCCGACGCTTAACGCTTCAGCTTTGCCAGCGGCGAATCCGGCGGATACGTCGGCGTGATCGGCTTCGGCGAACCGAGCATCACGCACATCAACGCATCTTCTTCACCGATATTCACTTCCGTGCGATACACGCCCGGCGGCACCGAGATCAGATCGCGCTCGCCGAGCACCGATTCCCACGTCTCACCGTCGCGTTCGCAGATCACTTTCATCTTGCCGCGCAGCACGAAGAAAATTTCTTCGACATCCATATGAATATGGCTCGGGCCGATGTTGCCGGCCGGGATCACCATCGTCGAGAACGTGAAGCCGCCAGCCGGCACCGTGTTGACATCCTTCGCGACGCCCGTGCCACCCGTGCCGACATAACGCATCTGCGCACGGCGATACTTCGGGTCGTAGTCGGCCTGGAACTTCAGCGCGTCCCAATCGTAGCGACGGGTTTCAAGGCGTGCGACGCGCGTGTCCATCCACTGCGTAAAACTGGCTTCCGTGGGTTGATCCCACGACTTACGTTCGATATCGGTGTCCGCCATCTCTTTCTCCTTTCGGTCAAGACAAGATCAATTCATCACAAAGCCGCCGTTGACCGGCAGCAACTGGCCGGTCACGAAACGTGCGGCGTCGGACAACAGGAACAGGACTGGTCCCGTGACATCGTCGGGGACCTGCGCGCGGCTCAGCGCGCGGCCTTTAAGGTAGTACTCGTGACGCTCGGCCGGCACGTAGGCGGTGGCCTCGACTTCGGTCAGACCTGGCGCAATTGCGTTCACCGTGATGCCATGCACGCCGAATTCGCGCGCCAGCGAACGCGTCATTGCGATCACGGCACCCTTGCTGGCGACATATGCCAACAGCTTCGGCGCGCCCCACATCGCCGTATCCGAGGCGATATTGACGATGCTGCCGCGGCCCGAGTCACGCAGATGCGGTAACGCCGCCGTGCTCATTAGCCAGGTGCCGCGCACGTTGACGTTCATCACCGCGTCCCACGTGTTTACCGCGAGCTCGTCGGCAAACTTGCCGCCCGAGTTGGTGATCGCCGCGTTGTTGATGAGCGCGTCGAGACCGCCGAGTTGTGCAACCGCCTGAGCGATGAAGTTCTGAATGTTCGACGGGTCGGCAAGATCAAGCGGGAGGAAATGCACCGCACGGCCTTCGCCTTGCAGCGTCTCGGCGAGCGCCCGACCTTCGTCGTGCAACACATCACCGAACGCGACTTGCACACCGGCTTGTGCCAACGAGCGGACAAACGCTGCACCTAAACCGCGCGCGCCGCCTGTGACGATCACGCGCCGGCCGTTCAGAGCCGCGCGCGCAGCGTTAGCGTCATGCATGGCTATGTCCTGCTGCTGCACCGGCTTCGGCCGTGGCAGCTTGCGCACGGTGCGCGACCAGTGCCTCAAAGTCCTGCTGCGCACGCTGGCGCAACATGCGACGCACGCGCGTCATGCCGACGTCGTGCTGGTAAAGGAATTCGTGCTTGCGTGCATTCGGCGCCATGCTTTCGAGGACATAGCGGTCCTGTTCCAGCACGTCCCAATGCAGACCTTCGAGACGGTTGCGGTACAGGAAGCGCCATGCATCGCGCTGCCAACCCGACACCTTGCGGGTACGCCAGAAGTAAACCTGGCAGTTGTTTTCGTCGACCGGAACCGCGAAGCCGATGATCCCGAAGTTACCGCCGGGGCCAAACTTCTTCTTGTACGGAATCGCGAGACGCATCCACAGGCAGCCGGTTTCGCCGAGTTCGACCCAGTCAAAATTGACGTCGCGCTGGCCAACCTTCTCGAACATCAGACCGGTGTCGGTCTTGCGCACACGCATGTCGGCCTGCTTGTCACCTTCGGCCATCGAATGCGAGGTGGCATGCAGATACGCGCCATGCATCGGATCCATCACGTTGTCGATCGCGTACTGGTAATTGCACTTCCAGTTCGACATGCACAGAAAGCTTGCGTACTCCTCACCGACCAGTTCTTCCGGCAGCACGAGCGGAGCGGGTTCCTTGTGTGCGTCGTCACCGAACCACAGGAAGATCGCGCCGGCGCGTTCTTCCACCGGATACGACTTCACACACTTCTGGCCTTCGAGCGGGCAGTTCGAAACGGCCGGCACCTTGGTGACTGTACCGCCGCCGTCGATTTCAATGCCGTGATACCAGCATGCGACGCTGCCGCCGAGATTCCAGCCCAGCGACAGACGCGCGCCGCGGTGCGGGCAGCGGTCTTCGAGTGCATGGACATGGCCTTCCTGGTCGCGCCACAGCACGATCTGATCGCCGAGACGCGTCAGGCCGATCGGCGCATTGCCAACCTGCCAGCTCGGGGCGACCGGATACCAGTAGTTGCGCAGGCCGAGGTCGAGATAAGCCTGAAGCGGATCGGCGGTGCCGTTGTCCGTCGTGGTGTGGGGTGTGGGGGACGTCATGAAAAGACTCCGGATGCGTGAACGGTGCGACGGGTTCGCGATGTTGTCGGGATAGCGCGCTTATTCGGCGAGCAGGCGGAATTCGGCGGTCAGGCGTTCGGCCGTCCACGTCGCGCCTTCCGGCGTCCGGAAGCCCACGCGGTTCAAGCCGGCAACAACTTCCTCCAGCTCCGCCGCGCCCGCTTCGAAGACCTTTTCGAGCGCATCGCCGAAGTCGTTCTCGTACTGCGTCGGCTCGGCCTTGCGGTTCTGCCACACGAGGTTTTGCGCCTCGCCCGGCTTTTCGATGACGCCCTTGCCTGCAACGTTGTTCGGCTGCGGCGCGAGCCACGGCTTCAGGGAGGGATTGAATTTCACGGCTTGCTCTCGCATGTCATTCCACCTTGATCTGAATTTCTTCACCGGCAAGACGAACCGCGTACACCTTCAGATCGCGGCCGCCCGGCTCTTTCAAGCACTTGCCAGTCGGGATATGGAACACGGCTTCGTGCAACGGGCATTCGACGGTGTCGCCGTCGACAAAACCCTGCGTCAGCAATGCGTACGCATGGGGGCAGACGTTTTCCAGCGCGTAGAACGCATCGCCCACCTTGTAGATGCCGATCTCGGTGCCGTCGAGCTTGAACTCGAGCGGCGCGTCTTCGGACAGTTCGCCGGCATGTCCGGCGCAACGCCATTGTTCAGTCATTTGCTACCTTCTCCTGAAGCCATTTCTGTTCCACCTAAGAAACAGCAGTTCGTGTATGGACAATTATAGGAGTCGTCCGAGCCGGAGAAAATAAAAATCTGGCGCGTTAGGGGAAAACACCGATGTGGCATCGGAAAGACACTGCATCCCTTACCGACCTGACGGCCATCCCTGCGCTACGTCCCTATTCCGTAAGGATTTTCTGTCGTCGTCCGAAGCAATCCCTCGCAGGGCATTCGGGTTTCCTCGGGGCTCGAAAATTTATTTTGACCACTTCTGAAGACCCTATACTTTCCATAGGCGATACATATGCCCATATATGGAACAAACAAGAAGCGAAGTTTGGGCGCATAAACCACGACTACCGCTCATTTACTCAACGCAATACGGACGGCGGAATGGGATCGAGCCATTCGTCATATGATAAGGAGAACCAACGGTGAAACGAATCATTGCAGTCGGTCTTTCCGCGATGTGCGCCGCGACAGGGGCGTGGGCACAAAGCAGCGTCACGCTTTACGGCAGTCTGGATGCCGGAGTCGCGTACGTCAGCAATGTGGGTGGCGGGACGAAGTGGATGGCAGAACAGGGCAACATGCAGCCCGACCGTTGGGGCTTCAAGGGAGTGGAAGATCTGGGCGGCGGTCTGCACGCCATCTTCCAGTTGGAAAACGGCTTTGCTACGACAACCGGTGCGATGTCTTCACCCGGCACGCTGTGGAACCGCCAGGCGTATGTGGGCTTGAGCTCGGATCAGGTCGGCACATTGACATTGGGCCACCAGACGCCGTTCAACTTCGACGTGCTCGGCCCGCTCAGCACGGGCTATCTCGCCGCCAGCTGGTATGCGTTCCACCCGGGCAATATCGACGAACTCGCCGACACGAGCGTCGTTCCGTTCAACAATTCGGTGAAGTTCCGCTCGGCGACCTTTAGCGGCTTCTCATTCGGCGCGATGATGGGTCTCGGCAATACGACCGATTTCGCAACCGGACGCACCTTGAGCTTCGCGGCCAGTTACGCGATCGGCCCGTTCAAGGCCGGCGCGGTGTACTCGAACGAGCATAACCAGACGCCGTCGATCATCACGACGGGTATCACGAACTTCCAGGGTGTCGCGGCCGCAACCTACACGGCGGACAAGATGGAGAACATGGGTGCGGGCCTGTCGTATCAGTTCGGCAAGCTGCTGGTCCATGGCCTGTACACGCGGGTCAAGCTGGACAACCCGGGGTACTCGAACACGTATCAGAGCTACGACGCAGGCGCGAACTATCAGTTCACGCCAGCCAACAGCGTCGCAGGCGGCGCGGCGACGACGAGCTTCGACGGTCATCGCTGGACGCAGTTCGAGATCGGCGATATCTACGCGCTGTCGAAGTCGACGCAGGTGTACGTGAATGCGCTGTATGAGCGTGCAGGTTCGAATACGGACGCTGCGTTCTTCACGGCAGGCGTCTCGAACAGCCGCAATCAGACAATCTTCCTGACGGGCATTCACCACTCGTTCTAAGCAGGTGAGCGGTCGGTTGCACGTGGACGACGGCAAAGGGCCGGGCAGCAACATCGTGTTGTTGCCCGGCCCTTTGCGTTTGAGGTTTTCGCTTCCTGGTCTAAAGCGAGCAGTTCGAGGAGAAGCTTGAGCGAGGGGGCTTTAGCGAGGCGACGCGTCAAAGGGTGGCCGCGCAGCACTCGATTCGCTTAGCTCACCTAGCTGGCCGCCACAGAACTGCGGCGTGCCGCAGCCACCGTCGGATCGTCCGGACGCGGACGATAGTTCAGGCGCGTCGACAGATCGATCGCCGCGTTGCACACCGCTGCGATCAGCGGCTCGCGCTCACCAGCCTCGCCGATATCCGAACGCGGCACGGTAACCGTCAACGCCGCCACGATGCGACCGGTCTGGTCGCGTACCGGCGCCGTCACCACTGAAATGCCACGCTCGAACGAAGCCTCGCTCACCGCGTAACCCAGCGCCGCGCTTTCCCGCACGCGCTCGCTCAGTTCTTCGACCGTCGCAGGCGTGCGATCCGTAAAGCGCTCGAGTTGCGGCTCAGGGTAAAGCTGGCGCAATTCTTCGTAACTCAGATCGCCCATCAATACCTGGCCATGCACCGTGGCGTGCGCCGGCAGACGCGTACCAACGTGCACCTTGACCGAGCTGAACATCGGATCGTGCGTCTGCGCCTTCGCAACGAACACCACGTCGCGCTGATCGCGAATCAACAGGTGCGTGCTGAGTCCCGTTGCGTCGCGCAGACGTTCGAGAAGCGGCGTGCCGATATCGGTCAATTCAAGCGAACTCAGATACTCGAAGCCCAGCCGCAACACCGCGACGCCCAGCCGGAAATGACGGTCGCCGTTCACGCGTTCCAGAAAGCCGAGCGCTTCCAGCGTCTGCAGCAGGCGGAAGGTCGTGGTACGAGGAATGCCGATGCGCTTCGATAACTCCGGCGCGCCGAGCACGGGCTCACGCGCGGTGAATTCTGCAAGGATGCGCAGGCCCCGCTCGAGGCCGGGCACGAGGTAGGTCGAACCGCCGGCGCTCTCTTCGTCGGCGGTTTCGTTTAGGTCAACGGGTGCTAGAGCCTCGTTGTGAGCCGTCGGCGCATCGGCGCGCGGCTTGGCCGGTTTGCGTCCCGCTCCTGTCATGTTTTCTTTTGCCATATCCGGCTGCAGTTCGTGCTGATCGTCCATAGGTCAGCATGATAGCGCGAAGCGCTGTGGGCCAATTTAGCCACGCCTTGACCGTATCCGCCGCGGTCATCGACAATCGCAAGGCACTTGAAATGTCGATCCTTCACAACGTGCGTGCCGTCGAACCGCTACCGCACAATCGAATGCCGCCTGACACACAAAAAGAACCTGTGCAGCGCGATCATTAGCAGATCGTCGACGTCTGCAAACGCCGCGCCCTCGACGAAAACATTTCACTGCTTCAGCAACAGAGTCACGAAACGAAGCGCCAAGTACTCGCCGCAATGCGCGCCCGATAACCGGCGCGCCGAAGCAGCCCCGACCTGAGGATCTAGCTCAATGAACGAGAAGGACGATTTGCCCCTGCCGCACGCGAACCCCGAGGCTGGCAACGACGACGGTCCCGACAATCCTGAACGCCGCCGGGTCCTCACCGGTATCGCGGCGGTGGGCTTCGGACTCGCGCTCGCCGGCTGCAATACAGAAGAGCAGGCGGCGGGCACGCCGAAGAGCGCAGCCGACCTCAGGCTCGACGCGGCGTTGCACGACCAGGTGCGCCACATTGTGGTGATTTACGCCGAGAACCGCAGCTTTGCGAACCTGTACGGCAATTTCCCAGGCGTGCAGCATCCGCTCGATGCGGTGCCGGCAGAACGCTACATGCAGCTCGACCGCGACGGCAGGACACCGCTGCCGCAGTTGCCGAAAATCTGGGGCGGCCTCGTCCCGCAGGCGCAAGAAGTGGACGGCAAGCACTATATGATCGGCGAAAACGCGATTGTCGATCTGCACAATCGGCCGTTCCGGATCCCCGACGCGCAGGGCGCGCCCTTGCCGAACAGCGTGATCACCCGCGACCTGGTGCACCGCTTCTATCAGAACCAGATGCAGATCAACGCCGGGCGCAACAATCAGTTTGTCGCGTGGGCCGACTCCGGCGGACTCGTGATGGGGCACTACCGGAATTCCGCCGAGACTCTGCGAATCTGGAATCTCGCGCAGCAATACACGCTGTGCGACAACTTCTTTATGGCGGCCTTCGGTGGCTCCTGGCTGAACCATATCTTCCTCATCTCGGCGCAAGCGCCGCTGGTGCCGGATGTGCATAACAGCGCGGCCAAGCAGTTTGTGTCCGTGATCGAGGGGGATGATCCGACCGGTGCGCGGCTGAAGCTTGCTGCGAATTCGCCGGTGTCGGCGCTCAACGGGCCGCCGAAATTCGTCAACGACGGTCTGTTTACACCTGACGGTTACGCCGTCAACACGATGGCGCCGCCATACCAGCCGAGCTTCGTGCAGCCCGCAGTGGGCGGCAATCCAGCCTACGCCGATCCGTCGAATCCGCGCGTGCTGCCACCGCAAAACTACGCAACGATCGGCGACCGTCTGTCGGATAAGGGTGTTGACTGGGCGTGGTACGCCGGCGCGTGGCAATACGCGACCGACCATCGCGACACGGGCGATGTGCCTGACTTCCAGTACCACCACCAGCCGTTCAACTATTTCGTCAACTACGCGCCGGGCACCGACGCGCGCCGCCAACATCTGCGTGACGCCGGCGTGGGCGACGACGCCTCGACCAACCGCCTGATCGCCGAAATCGAAGCCGGGCGCCTGCCTGCCGTCACGTTCTATAAGCCGCAAGGCAATCTGAACATGCACGCGGGCTATGCGGACGTCGAATCGGGCGACCGCCATATCGCCACGGTGATTGAGCATCTGCAGCGCGGTCCGCAATGGGCGAATACGGTGGTGATCGTCACGGTCGACGAAAACGGCGGTTGGTGGGATCCGGTGTCGCCGCCGAAGGGAGATCGCTGGGGTCCGGGTTCACGCATTCCCGCACTGGTCGTGTCGCCGCTCGCGAAGAAGGGCTACGTGGATCACACCGTCTACGACACCAACTCGATCCTGCGTTTCATTAGCCGGGTGCATGGCTTGCCTCCGCTCGAAGGCGTGGCCGCACGGGATCGCGCATTCGCGCAAAACGGGCTCGCACCGCTAGGCGATCTGACCGGAACGCTTGAGCTTGCCTAGGTGACTGTGATGTTGTCCCGCTGGGTCAGCGGGACTGCGATTTGTGCGCATAAACTGGTAAGTGGGCACTCACATTGGCGGACATCCGCCCGGATGACCATTGCGCGCTCAGGGTAGCTTGGCCTTCAACTTCGCCACCACCGAATCAGAGATCTGCTGCGCCGTATTCTTGATGGTCGATGTCTCGTCGTGACCGGCCATCACGAACTTCGCGGCAATCACGTACGGGTTGAGCTTGATGAAGGCGCCGGGTTTGTCTTTGCTCTTGCCTTCCTCGGTGCTCTCGTAAAGCGGCGGTAGATCCGGCGTGGACAGATCGTCGAGCGTGACGGCGACCTGCAAGTCATTCTGCCCTGCGCCGAAACCCACCATCGCGCGCTGCAAGCGGTTGCCGTCATCGACACTCAGAAACACGCCGCGCACCTGCCAACCCGTAGCAGCCGCTGCCTGGCCAGGCAATACCCGGCGTGCGTCGACGCCTGCCTGCTTCAGGTCGCCAGTCAGGTCATCCGCCATTTCGTTGACGATCTCCTTGGCATGTGTCTGCGGGTCCTTCGAAGATCGCAAGGGTCCGCTCGGCAGTACGCCGCCCAAACGCCGCAGGCGGCTGCCCGGGCCGCTGTCCGGCTTGACGCTGGCCGCATCGAGATCGAAGTCCGCCACATAGACGACCGGCGGTGGAGCCGGAAACGGTGAACTGTCAGCCGCGAAGCTGGCTGTGGTCATCGTACTGAGGCACACCGCCGCAAAGGCGGGCTGTAACCATTGACGCACCATGACGCGCCTCCGCGATCGTCGTCCCGACGCCGCCCATCCTACATGGCTGTGCTCGTCACGCAGGGCGAGCACGCGCGCGTTGCGCTCGGTTGCGCTCATTGCGCGCCGAGCGCTTTACTCGTCAGGCGAGATCTTTCAATAACGCAGCCCGGACCCGCGACTCGATGATCTGGGTGGGAACCGGATAATTCGGATGATCGCAACCGATCTGCAGCGCGGCCCCGTCGCGCAACCGTGCTTTCATCGCCGGCGTGAATTCGAAGCGCACGAAGTGCACGGCTGAGGTCTTCTGATCGTTGTCGCGCTCGAGGTCCTCATCGGCGATCGCATAGACGGGCGGTTCGCTCTCAACCTGCATAAACACACTGTCTTCGATGCCGATCAATCGCGCCAGTGCCGCAGCCCGTTCGATTTCGTTTTCGTACTCGATCTGCATCGTCGCCTTCAGATTGCTGCCGTCCGGCACCAGCGGCAGATACGCGTTCAGTTCTCCCTGAATACCGTCCTCGTCGAAAATCTTCTCGATATGAAGCATTTCCTGAATCTGGTAGCGGATCGTCGTTTCGTCTTCGAACAGGAACGTGACATGGTTGCCGAGCGGCACGGTGCGATCTTTCTTGTGCTCGATCACCTTGGCGCGCATCGCGATACGCGACTTCGAATAATTCTCGAGCGACAACAGCGAGTTGCGGGCGATGCTCATCAGGAATCCTTGCAGTCAGTAAGCGTTATCAGAGCCCGTAGGCCTTGCGCAGCAGCGTGAGCGGATGCGCGAGCTGTCCTTTCGACAAGCCGTTTCCGTCGAGCCCCTGTTCGATATGATGGCCGGCCAGCTGGCAATCCGACGAGATGTAGTCGGGGTGCGGCTGCGCCATCGCCTTGAAAACCGGCGTGCCGATCTGCATCGCCGTGCGGTGGAACTCCTTTTTGACGCCGAACGTGCCGGCATGCCCGGAACAGCGCTCGACTACGGTGACCTGCGTATCCGGCACCAGCGCCAGGGTTTCGGATGTTTTACGGCCGATGTTCTGCACCCGCGCGTGGCATGGCACGTGATACGACACTTTGCCAAGCGCGGTCTTGAAGTCGGTTTTCAGGAGTCCGTCGCGATGACGCGACACGAAGTATTCGAACGGATCCCAAAACGCCTCGCTGACGGCACGCACGTCGGCATCGTCAGGGAACATCAGCGGCAGTTCATGCTTGTACATCAACACGCAGCTCGGAATTGCGCCAATGATCGCGTAGCCCTCGCGGGCGTATTTCGCGAGCACCGGCAGGTTCCTTTCCTTTTTATCGGCGACGCCCTGCAGGTTGCCCTGTTCGAGCAAAGGCATGCCGCAGCACGCTTCGCTCTTTACCAGTTCGTAAGGAATCTCGTTGTGCGCGAGTACGGCGAGCAGATCGTGGCCGATCCCCGGCTCGTTGAAATTCACGTAACAGGTGGCGTAAATCGCTACTTTGCCGGGCGTGCGTTCCCCATCGCGCACCTGAGCCGCCGGAGATTTTTTTGCGGCACTGCGGAATTTGCGCGGCGCGAAATCGGGCAGCCACGCATTTTTGTCGACGCCAAGCGCGCTCTCCATGATGCCTCGCGCCGCCGCCGTGTGATTCACCGCGTTCACCGTCTGCGTAACCACGGGAATGCCCGCGAAGCGGCCCAGCGCATCGGTGTTCGAGAGAAGCTTGTCGCGCAGCTTGACGTCGCCCTTTTTGTAATCAATGGCCTTGGCGCGCAGCATCAAATGCGGGAAATCGACGTTCCACGGATGCGGCGGAACATAGGGGCACTTGGTCATGTAGCAGAGGTCGCACAGGTAACACTGATCGACCACCTTGCCGAACTCGGCCTTGTCTACCTCGTGGGCTTCGCCCATGTCCGTGGCGTCGACCAGGTCGAACAGCGTGGGAAACGCGCCGCAGAGCGAAACGCAACGGCGGCACCCCGCGCAGATGTCGAAGACGCGTGCCAGTTCCTGATCAAGCGCATCCTGATCGTAGAACGCATCCGAAAGCCAATCGAGCGGATGCCGGGTGGGCGCCTCGAGGCTGCCTTCTTTGTGGGGCATGGAGTCGGACTCCTTGAATGCACACGAACAGGAGCCTGCGGACCCTTTCCGCAAGCTCCCATTGCCGGTTTCAGTGAGGCGGCGAGCGCGCCGGTGCGTGCCGTGTCAGTCGACGAGTGCTTCGAGCGCCTTCGTGTAACGGTTCGCGTGGCTACGCTCGGCTTTTGCCAGCGTTTCGAACCAGTTGGCGATTTCGTCGAAGCCTTCCTCGCGTGCTGACTTTGCCATCCCCGGATACATATCAGTGTATTCGTGGGTTTCGCCGGCAATCGCCGCTTGCAGATTTTGCCGCGACGAACCAAACGGCAGTCCGGTGGCCGGGTCGCCTACCGCTTCCAGATATTCGAGGTGACCGTGAGCGTGACCAGTTTCGCCTTCGGCGGTCGAGCGGAACAGTGCCGCTACGTCATTCTGACCCTCTACATCCGCCTTGGCTGCGAAATACAGATAACGACGGTTCGCCTGCGATTCACCGGCGAACGCTGCCTTCAAATTCTCCTCGGTCTTCGAACCCTTGAGTTGCGACATCTGAGCCTCCATGCAAACCTATATTGTGGGGCGCGCGACGGTGGACGAGTGATCGTCGGACTAACTCCCGGGCAGACGCGCGTGGCTGCACCGCATCTTTAAATCTAGAAGCTACGTCACACGTTCCCCAATAGTGTTTTTCAATGCCACCGATAGTCGTTGGGCTTGCATAACGTGAAGGTAGGCATAGACTGGTAGGGCAAGACTTCGCACTCTGTGTAACGGAACTGCCATGCGTTTGACGATTCTCATCAACGGTTCCGATCCCACCGTTAATCACGACTACGCTGTGCTATGGCTCGACACCGACGAACGCCGGTGGTCGAGAGAAGCGCATCAAGGGATCGATCTGCCCCCGTGGGGCGAATTACGCGACACCGATGGCGTCACGACGTTGTGTGCGCCGAGTGCCGATGCGCCCCTTTGCACGCTGCGCGGCCTGCACGTCGACCGCAAGCAACGTGTGAGTTCTGCTGAGGGCGCGGCCGCCTGGACGGGGGTAAAGGCACGTACGCCGGCAACGGGTTTTTGGCGTCTACAAGCCGTCGACCGCCAACCTGTCCACGCGGAACATCGCGTCTTCGATAACTAGTCGTCGATAAGCAGGACCGGTTGTCGTTGTTTTAAGCTTCCATCTGAAACGCATATTGCAATGCGGCGGGCGCGCTTGTGCCCCGCTACCGGACAACACTCGCGGGAACCCCACGGGCGACGCTATACTTTTGCCCCCGTTCCTCCGGTGCCCGACTCATGAAGAAGTGGTTTGCCTCTCTGTTGTTCGTCGTCGCGGCTCACGCGATGGCCGCACCCTCCTGCACGGAATTCACGCCCAACGCTCAGTGGCCGGTGCTGGTCAATCCAAAGATGGCGCCGAAGACGCGCATGCTCTGCTACGCCGACTTCGCCGTCCTGCATTCCGGTATCACGCATGGCCCGTTGTGGTCCGCGGAACATCTCACGCGCGACCATATTGAAGCTGCACAGGACATGGTGCGTACCAACAAGTTTTTCGAAGATGCGCGTCTGCCTGACGGCGAAGGCGCGACGCTCGCCGACTACAAACGCAGCGGCTACGACCGCGGTCATATGAGCCCGGCGGGCAACCGCTGGAATCCGGAAGCAATGGCACAATCGTTTTCGCTGGCTAACGTCGTGCCGCAGAATCGCGAAAACAATCAGCGCCTATGGGCGCGCATCGAAACCTCCGTGCGCTACATCGCACTCCGCAACGACGATACGTATGTGGTGACCGGACCGATGTTCAGCGGCCAGCAGTTGCAAACCATCGGACCGAGCCACGTCTTCGTGCCAACGCAGTTGTTCAAGCTCGTGTACGTGCCGTCAAGGCAGATGGCGTTCGCGGTTGTAGTCGACAATATCTCGACCTATCGCTACAACATCAAAACCGTTCACGAGCTCGAAGCGATGAGCGGTATCCGCTTTCCAGGCATTCCAGAGTCGTTGAAGGATCAGCGTCCAGGAGGACTCAAAGGTGTTTAACGCTTTCTCGAATGACGACGACGTCCTCAACATTCAGGGCGACGCGCTCACCGTCAGCAATGGAACGACGCGCGTCACGTTGAGCGGCACACTCGCGCTGACCAGGGACCAACGCGGCCTGAAGGCCGCGCTCGCTTTGAAGCAGGCGCTCGACAGCATTGTCGGCGCGTTGCAGGCTCAGGCTGACCTGCCTGAGCGGATCAAGGATGAACCCGACGCAAAACCGGGCGTCATCGACAATCCGTTCAATTAACCATTCCTGACACGCAGGACTGCAGCGCAGGCACTCCGTACGCGTCGCTGCGCGGACGGAGTATTCCGGACTGGCCTACCGCTTTTCATTTTGCAATCCGTATCATCCAACAGACTCCCCATCCGTACTCAGCGCAGCGCCTCGCCAATTCTTAAGGAAAACCTAAATCGTCACATCTGTGATGGTTGATGCTGTTTACGTTCTTCTCAGAAGCATATATTTCCGCCGTTACGTTTTGTCACCAGAACAGCGTCAACTCCTGTGATCCGGGTAGCGTTAAACCGGCAGCGCTGAACCTTTTCAGCCGCGACATCAGGAGTTAAACCATGAAGATGATTTTCGCTGCTCTCGCTTCCGCCCTGCTCGTTTCGACGGCCTTTGCACAAACTGCTGCACCGGCGATGTCAGGCGATCAACAAACTCAAGCGGCTGGTCAGGCAAACCTCAAGGCCGGCGGTGCAACGTCCACTGATGCAGCGAAGGCCGGCGCATCGACCAAGCAAGCCAGCACGTCCACCGAAAAAGCCGAAGCGAAGGTTCACGCAAAAAAGACCGGCGCCGCTCACACGCAAAAGACTCAGGCGCATAAGGTCGCGACGAAGAAGCACGCTGCCGTTGCCAGCACCGAAAAGACAAAGGCCACGGGGGATAGCAGCAAAGAGGCCAGCACTGCGCCGGTCAAAGCCGACGGCGCCAAGACCGACACCACCAAGACCAATTAAGGTGATCGGTCCTCGACATAATCCGGCCGCTACGTCGTCATAGTCGAAGCCGAATATGCCGTTGGGGAGGGGCGAGTCTGCGGACTCGCCTTTTTTACGTTAACGTCTGATGATCGGATTCAAGCCGATGAACGCCGATTCGCATCGGGATCGGCCAACACCGCGAGTTTCTTCGCGTCGACGATTTCGATTTCCGCATAGCGCAGTTGCAACGCGCCCTGTGCTTCGAACTGCTTAAGGATCTGATTGATGGTTTGCCGTGACAACGCCAGCATCATCGCGAGATCTTCTTGTGGCACCTTCAGCACACGCCGCAACACACCCGGCTCGCCATAGCCCCCCGCCATCAGCAACAAGCGGCGCGCGATCCGCTGTGCCGCCGGCAATAGCGCCGCTTCTTCGATCGCGTCGAATGCGAGGCGCAGCTTTTGCGTCAACAGCAAGCCGAACCAGTGCCAATAGTGTGGCGAGCGATCAAACAACGTGGCCAGTTCCGCGCGTGGAAGATGAAACAGAACGGAGTCGCGTTCGGCATACGCATCGTGGGTGCGCGCAAGGCCGTCGAACAGCGCGATCTCGCCGAACCAGTTGACCGGCTCGATCACCGCGAGGAGCGCCTCCTTGCCGGCAAAACTCGCGGCGCCGATACGCACGAGGCCATCCAGTACGCAGTAGATGCCGTCGTCGGGATCGCCGCGCCTGAAGAGCCGCTCGCCAGCATGCAAGCGCTCCACGCGGCCAAGCTGGACCAGTTGCGTGCGCAACGTCTCAGGCGCGGCGCGAAACCATGCGCTGCGTTCGAGCACCGCAACCGGCTCATTCATGGAAGAAGGTGAACTCATAGGCTGGGACCGTGCGTGACTGGAGTTTGGAGATTGTCGTCTACCCGAAGGTTTCAGATCCGCTTGAGCGCGATTATGATGATTTTGATCGAGGAGCGGCATCCATGAGAACGCTGACCCAGCAACTGACCCAGTACGCGGCCTACCACCGCGACCGGCGCAACATCGCCACGCATTTCGTCGGCATTCCGATGATCGTGCTGGCGGTCGCGGTGCTATCGAGCCGCCCCGTATGGCTATTCGCCGCGTTACCGTTGCCGCTCTCGCCTGCATGGGTGTTGTTTGTAGTGGCGACGCTCTACTACCTCGTGCTCGATGTGCCGCTGGGACTGATGATGGCCGTCTTCTCGGCGCTGTGCCTCGCGTGCGGTCAATGGCTGGCCGCACAATCCACGCTCACCTGGCTCGCCGCCGGAATTGGACTGTTCGTCGTCGGCTGGGTGCTTCAGTTTGTCGGTCACATGGCGTACGAGCATCGCAAGCCCGCCTTCGTCGACGATGTCATCGGTCTGCTGATTGGTCCGCTGTTCGTGCTGGCCGAAGCGTTGTTCGGTTTTGGCTGGCGCCCGGCGCTGCGCGAAGCGATCGAAGCGGAAGTGGGTCCGACGCGCATCAATCCCGAGCGCACAGCGGTACATCACGGGCGTTGACACCTTCACCACCATTGCGCGCCAGGCTCGATCCAGACGGATTGTTGACCGCGAAAGGCCTCGCAAGGTTGCATTTAGTCCTGCACGACGGCCTTCGATGAACTAGAACATAACTTCACGTGTGCGCCGATCTCGCGGCGCGCCGCGGCGAGAATCGCGCGCAAGCGCAGTTCTTGCTTGATCACCCCGGCCTGTCCGGCGAATACGCCGTCCATGCGGACCCATGGTCCGCTCCTCCGAAACGCGTGCGACACGGTTCAATGTCGCGCACGCCAACACCCAGATCCTGACAAAAAACCGTCACCGGAATGTGAAAACTGGAGCAAGCATGACTCAGCCAGCCCTATCGCAGGATGTCTCGCCCGATTTCGCCGCCGAGGTTCGCGCCGGACTCACACACGCGCCGCAGAAAGAGTTGCCGTCCAAATATCTGTATGACGAAGTCGGCTCCGCGCTGTTCGAAGTGATCACCGTGCTGCCCGAATACGGCGTCACGCGCGCAGAGGAACGCCTGCTTGCCAGGCACGCCGCGGACATGGTGGAGCAGTTTCCGCACGACGTGACCGTCGCCGAACTAGGCAGCGGCAGCGGCCGCAAAACCCGGCGGATTCTTGAAGCGCTGTGTAAAAAGCGCCCCACTTCTTACTGCCCGATTGAAATTTCGCGCAGCGCGTTGCAGTTGTGTCGGCGCGAACTGGGCGACATCGAACGTATTTCGATCGTCGGTTACGAGCGCGATTATCTGGCAGGTCTCGCCGAAGTCAGCAAGAAGCGCGCGTCTGGCGAGCGTCTGCTGGTACTGTTTCTCGGCAGCACGATCGGCAATTTCGGCCGGCTCGCGGCAACGCGCTTCCTGCGCGCCATCCGCAGCATGCTAGCGCCGGGCGACGCGTTGCTGCTCGGTACCGATCTGGAGAAACCGATCCCGGTGCTGGTGGCCGCGTACGACGATCCGATCGGCGCGACTGCCGCCTTCAACCTGAATCTTCTCGCGCGCATCAACCGCGAACTGGGTGGTGATTTTCCGCTGGACGCTTTTCAGCACGTGGCGCGCTTCAACCCCGACGCACGCAGCATCGAAATGCATCTGCGCGCACGGCGTCCGGTTACCGCCCATGTCCGGGCCGCGCAACTGACGGTAACGCTGGAGGAAGGCGAAACGATCTGGACCGAAAGCAGCCACAAATACCGGCCCGAAGAAGTCCACGCGATCGCCGACGACGCCGGCTTCGTATGCAGCCATCAGTGGGTCGAGCGGGATTGGGGGTTTGCTGAGAGCCTGCTGGTCGCGCAATAGGGGCGCAGGGCCGTCGCCTTGTTTGCGGTCGCAGCCGAAGCGTCCGTGGGCACGCGCCGCGTGCAGACGCGGCCCTCGAAATGCGCCAACGCTCAGTGCTGCTCGAAGCGTTCGTAACGTTTGTCCGTGAACCGTTCCTCGCCGGCCACTTCGCTCACGCGGGCGGCCGGCGGCCCGTGGCGCAGCCACGAGAGCATCCGGTCGACCTGGTTGGCCGGTCCCTGCAAGATGGCCTCGACCGAGCCATCGTCGAGGTTGGCCACCCAGCCTCTGATGCCGAGCGCGTGCGCCTGACGCACCGTCGCGTGACGGAAACCGACGCCTTGCACGACGCCGCGTACCCGCACGTAATAGGTTTCGATCCGCGAATCCAGATCCGGGCCTGTCATGCCGTCCTCTCCTGTCCCATGCAACGCAAAATCTTTCAAGCCGGCATTCTAGTCGCGTCGCGGCGAGTTTGCCTGGATCGCAACGCAGAGGCGCAACGCGACACGCGGCGCACGCCCCACGTACAATCCGACGACCGCCATGCAGGGAATTGAAAAAGAATGATGGATCAGAATCGCGATCTCGTACTCGTCACCGGCGCTTCCGGCTTTGTCGGCTCGGCCGTGGCGCGCATCGCGCAACAGAAAGGTTTCAACGTGCGCGTGCTGGTGCGCGCCACTAGTCCGCGCCGCAATGTCGAGGCGCTCAACGCGGAAATCGTCGTCGGAGACATGCGTGACGAGGCGTCGATGCGCATCGCGCTGCGCGGCGTGCGCTATCTGCTTCACGTCGCCGCCGACTATCGGCTGTGGGCGCCGGACCCGAACGAAATCGAACGCTCGAACCTGGAAGGGACTGAGGCGACCATGCGTGCGGCGTTGAAGGAAGGCGTCGAACGCATCGTCTACACCAGCAGCGTGGCAACGCTGAAGGTGACGAGCTCCGGCCAGTCGGCAGATGAGACTTCGCCGCTGAAGGCCGACCAGGCCATCGGCGTGTACAAGCGCAGCAAGGTGCTGGCCGAGCGCGCGGTGGAGCGCATGATCGCCGAGGACGGGCTGCCGGCCGTGATCGTCAATCCATCGACGCCGATCGGTCCGCGCGACGTGAAGCCCACGCCGACCGGGCGCATCATCGTCGAGGCGGCGCTCGGCAAGATTCCGGCCTTCGTCGACACCGGGCTGAACCTCGTGCATGTCGACGACGTCGCGGCCGGACACTTCCTCGCACTCGAACTCGGCAAGATCGGCGAGCGCTATATCCTCGGCGGGGAAAACCTGCCGCTGCAGGCAATGCTGACCGATATCGCGGCGCTCACGGGTCGCAAGGCCCCCACCATCAGTCTGCCGCGCTGGCCGCTCTACCCGCTCGCCATGGGTGCCGAAGCGGTCGCAAAGATCACAAAGCGCGAACCGTTCGTAACGGTCGACGGTCTTAAGATGTCGAAGAACAAGATGTACTTCACGTCCGGGAAGGCGGAACGCGAGCTTGGCTATCGCGCGCGGCCTTACCGCGAAGGGTTGGCCGATGCGCTCGAGTGGTTCAGGCAGGCGGGGTATCTGAAAGCGTAAAGACGGACATCCCGGCGAACCCGCAAGCACTTTGTTACAACGTCGTCCGGCCCGCGGCGGGTCAAAGCCCGCGCGCAACAGGTAAAATCGCGGGTCTTACCAGAGAACCCTCGCATGAACCTTCACGAACAGCTCGGCGCGCTTGAAGTGGGCGTCGACCAGCTCATTCAGGCTGTCGTGGCCCCGCAGGCCCAAAACATCCCCGAGACACCCGCAGCAACTGCAGCGCCCGAAGCGTCTGCGGATCAGGCTGAAGCCGCAGCTACGGCACTTGCCCCAACCCCGGCGAGCGTAGACAAGTCCGCCGAGCCCGAACCCGCAATGCACGCGGTGGCAGAAACTGCGGCGCGAGCCGCGGCAGAAGCAACCGAAGCCATCGCTGCGGCACCGTCTGAGGAGAAGCCCACCCTGTCGATCGGCCGACCCGCGCAGAACGTCATTACGATGACGATCGGCGGCAAGACCGTGTCGCTGCATCCTGAACAGGTGGGTCAGTTGATCGAAGAGCTGTCGAATGCGCGTGCCTCGATGATGCCGGAGCCGGCGATGAACGTGCCACCCGGCTGGCGCTTCGTGTCGACCAAGAATCCGGCGATGGCTGTACAGAAGCAGTCGAACGGCGACCGGCTGCTGATCATGCGACATACGGGACACGGCTGGGTGCCGTTCACTTTCTCGCCAGACAACGTGATCCAGCTGTACGCGCTGCTGACGCAGCGTTGATGCGAACGGCGGCGTCCAACTGCCCGACTAGCCGCCGCCGCTCACTTACCGATCCTGTTGCACCGGCGCCTGCACGCGCGCCTTCCACTGACCGCCCTTGCCGCGCCAATAGCGCACGGCCGACGCAAACGTCGCGCCGACATAGAACAACGCCACCAGCGGCAAGAACGGCGCCCACAGCGGCGAACGACCGTAATAGCGCAGCATTGGTGCATACGCGCAGCACATCGCCGCCCACGCGAGCCAGGCCGGCAACCCGTGCGGCCCGAGCGCCAGCGCGGCCACCGGCGGGATCAGATAGATGATCGCCATGCCCGCCAGCGTGCCGGCCAGCAGCCACCCGGAGTAATGCAACTGCGTGAAGGCGGTGCGCGCGATCATGTTCCAGATCTCGCGCCAGTTGTCGTACGGACGCAGCGATACGCTGCGCGCCGCCACATCCAGACGGATCGGATGACGTCCCTCGCCTCGATGCTTGATGCGCGCGGCGAGGCTGCAATCGTCGATCAGCTCGGCACGGATCGACTCGATGCCGCCCGCTTCTTCCAGCGCAGTGCGCCTCACCAGCATGCAGCCGCCGGCTGCCGCTGCCGTCTTGTTGCGCGGGTTGTTGACCCACGAGAACGGATACAGCTTGGCGAAGAAGAACACAAAGGCCGGAATCAGCGCCTTTTCCCAAAACGAGTCGCAGCGCAGCCGCACCATCAGTGACACAAGGTCGCGCTGTTCGGCGTCGGCGCGAGCGACGAGTTGCGTCACGGCGTCGGTGGGGTGGCCGATGTCGGCGTCGGTAAGCAACAGGAAGTCGGCAGGCAGGCCAAGCGTACGCACGGCCTCGATGCCTTGCGACTGTGCCCAGACCTTGCCGGACCAGCCAGGCGGCAGCGGCTTCGCGCCCAGCACCGTCAAGCGCTCGGGACATTGAAGCGCCAGCGCGGCCGCGCGGGCCGCGTCGGCGGTGCCGTCCGTGCTGTGGTCGTCAACCACGATCACATGGAACGGACCCGGATACGCCTGGGCTAGCAGCGTGCCGACCGCCTGCGCGATGACGTCGGCTTCATTGCGGGCCGGCACCACGGCGGCCACGGCCGGCCATGCGTCGCGTGGCGCGCTCGCGAGCGGCGCAGCGGGACGTGCCCGCCAGAAACCACCGCGGGCAAACACCAGCACACACCAGATCAACAGGGAGATACACGACAGACCAAACAGAACCACCTGCATTACGCGTTGCCCTCAATCGAAGTGACGCGTACACCGACGCGCCGGGACAGCCACATTGCGAGCGCACGCGCCGTGACGACAAACCAGTCGAAGCCATCGAGCGCCGGACGATGACGGAAGACGTCGTAGCCGGCCTGCTCGATGCGCTCGAGAATGCGCAACCCGCCGTGGACGATGCCGCACAGGACAAGTCCGGCGCGCCCGGGGATGCGCAGCGCGAGCGGCGCCCCGCGGACCAGCATCGTGCGGGCGTAGGCGACCTCGTAAGCCATCAATGCGCGCCATGCGTCGTCCGCCACGCCGTTGACCATGCGGGCTTCGGTGACGTTAAAGCGCTCGAGGTCGCTTTGCGGCAGGTAGACGCGGTCGCTTTTCAGGTCCATCGCGATGTCCTGCCAGAAATTGATCAGACGAAGCGCGGTGCAGATAGTATCTGAATCGGCCAGATTGGCCGGCGTCGCGGCATCGAACAGATGCAGCATCAGGTGTCCCACCGGGTGCGCGGAGCGGCGGCAATAGTCGAGCATGGCAGACCGGTCAGCGAAGCGGGAGGTATCGATGTCCTGATCGAGCGCCGAGACGAGGTCGTAGAACGGCGCGAGCGGGAGTTTATACTGCGCTACCACACCGGCCAGCTTGCCGAACATCAGCGGATGCACCGGCGCCATGTAGCCGCTTGCCACTGCGTCGAGCCCGGCGCGGAAATCGGCGAGCCGCGCGTGACGCTCGGCGGCGCTCCAGTCGCCTTCTTCGACGAGGTCAGCGGCCGTGCGGGCAACCTGATAGATCACGTCGACGGGCATGCGCAGCGCCTTAGGCAACAGCACGCTGGCGATCGGTAAGTTTTCGTAGTGATCGGCTTCCATATTACGGCGAGCCTCAAATACATAAGGTAATACATAAGGTAATGCGGTTGTAAGCATTAACCGCAGGACCCTATAGTTTAAGGGTTCCGCACGGGGACTGCAGCGCGGCATTCATGCCGGACGGGCCTTACGGGCCGCTGGGACGGGGCTACAGCAGAGCAAAGCGCGCCCGATAGCGTTAGAATGCGCGTTTAGTTTTCGTCTACCGGCTTTGCACCGGTTTTCAGACATCAATTATTATCATTGTCGCGGCGATAAAGTCGTTTAGACCGACTTCCTCGAAACCTGCGTCAGTCGGAGTTCGGCAGCCTATGCGAGTCATCCTTGCTCAACCCCGTGGCTTTTGCGCGGGGGTGGTCCGGGCGATCGAAATCGTCGATCGCGCGTTACAGCAACACGGCGCACCGGTGTATGTGCGTCACGAAATCGTCCACAACCGCCATGTGGTGGACAACTTGCGTCAGAAGGGCGCGCGCTTTGTCGAGGAGCTCGACGAGGTGCCTGAAGGCGCGGTGGCGATTTTCAGCGCACACGGTGTTGCCCAGACCGTCGAACGCGACGCGGAACAGCGCGGTCTCGACGTGCTCGACGCGACCTGTCCACTCGTCACGAAGGTGCACGTGCAGGGGCGCCAGTACGTGGCTGCTGGGCGGACGCTGATCCTGATTGGGCACGCGGGGCACCCCGAGGTCGAAGGCACGATTGGCCAGATTCCGGGCAAGGTGTTGCTGGTGCAGAGCGAGGCTGAGGTCGCGCATCTGGATTTGCCGGTGGATGCGCCGCTTGCGTATGTGACGCAGACGACTCTTTCGGTCGACGACACGCGCGGGATCATTGATGCGTTGCTGCGGCGGTTTACGAATATCGTCGGTCCGGATACGCGGGATATTTGCTATGCGACGCAAAACCGTCAGGCGGCGGTGCGGGAGTTGAGCACGCAGGTGCAGGTGTTGTTGGTGGTCGGGGCGACGAATAGTTCGAATTCGAATCGCTTACGGGAGATTGGCAGTGAGACTGGCGTTGCTAGTTATCTTGTTGCTGATGGCTCGGAAGTGAAGGCCGAATGGTTTGCTGACGTGCAGACGGTCGGCATTACCGCCGGTGCTTCGGCTCCTGAAGAGATGGTCGAGAATGTTATTGATGCGCTGCGCGCTCTCGGGCCTGTTGACGTCTCTACTATGGCTGGCCGTGAGGAGAAAGTTGAGTTTAAGCTGCCCGCTAAGTTGATGCAGCCGCTTGCTGCGCGGGAAGTTTAAGGGTCGGTTTTTTTTGTTTGTCTGGCTGACGGTTTTGGGTTTTTTGCCTACGGCGTTGGCCTTTTCTTGTTTTCTTGTCGGTCTGGTTGTTTTGCCTGCGGCGCCTTGTTTCGGCTGTTTGCCTACGGCGTTGGCCTCTCCTTGCTTTCTTAGCGGTCTATTAGCTTCGCCCCTGTGCGGGGCGGCACTTACTTTCTTTGCCGCCGCAAAGAAAGTAAGCAAAGAAAGCGAGCTGCGACCGCCAGCCCGTAGTGAGCCATCTCGGTCATCCCCCGGGAACGGCCCAACACAAGACCCGCCCTTGCACCACCCACGTTAGTGACAAAGCACTCATCCGTTCCAGCGTCGCGCTGCGCGCCACGCCGTCGGGCACAACCCCTTCCGTAAAGTCTGTAGGAAAACTAAGTGTTGGCCGCCCCCGCCGTCCCCGGCAGACCCATCCGCGACGCACGCAGTGCGGAGTGGGATGAATGAACCCTGTGTCACTAACGGGGGCGGCGCGAGGGACCGTCTTGTCTCGGACCACTCTGGGTTCGCTCAAGAGGTGGACACCTACAGGCTGGCGGTGTGAGCCCGCTTTCTTTGCGGCGGCAAAGAAAGTAGGTGCCGCCCCGCACAGGGGCGAAGCTAATAGACCGATAAGAAAACAAGGAAAGGCCAACGCCCGACGCGAACAATCAACAAACGAGGCGCCGCAGGCAAAACAACAGACCAACAAGAAATCAACCAAAGGCCAACGCCATAAAAAAACCACCCAAAGCCGTCAGCCAGACAACCAAAAAAACTCAGCCTGCACTCCGAGCATTATGCTCAGTCAAAAATTTAATCAACCCATCAACCCCGCCTTTGGCGAGCTGATCAGCAAACTGCGTCTGATAAACCTGAATAAGCCAGGCCCCCATCATATCGATGTCATACACCTTCCAGCCGGAGTCCGTCTTCTCCATCCGATACCCGACCGAATCATCCCCACCATTGCTAATCACATGCGACTGCACCACGGCATCCTTGCCGCCCGCCGCCACGTTCGCCGGCGCGAACTTGAACGTCACCTCCTGATCCCGCAACTGCGCCAGTGAAGCCGCATACGTCCGCACCAGCAACGTCTGAAACTGCTCGTACAACTGCTTCTGCTGCTCCGGCGTCGCCGTGGTCCACGCCTTACCCACAGCAATCCGCGTCGTACGCTGGAAGTCCGTCGCAGGCACGAAATGTGTTATCACCACTTGGGTGATTTTGCCCATGTCGCCGCTGCGCGCCTGCGGATCGGCCTTCATCGCGCTGACCGTGCCTTCAACAGCGCTCTTGACCACCGCATCAGGCGCAGCTTGCGCAAAAGCCGTAGTGGAAACCACCGCAGCCGCCAGAAAAGCACACAGATAACGTTTCATAAGCTCATCAGGACAGTAAAAATGACCACTGGATGACCCGCCGGGCCACGCTGAAAGCCAGTATACCGATTTTGGACGTGCAACCATGCACCACAAGCTGAGCCAATCAGTTCCACGCCGGTATACTTGTGCCCTCATGCCAAAAACGCCATTCATGACAGGGCCCCACTCGCCTACATGCTGAAGTCATCTATCGTCCGTCTCGTCGCCTGGTCGGTGAGCCGCCCGCTGCGCGTCATCCTGCTCTCGCTGATCCTCGCGGTCCTAAGCGGCTATTACGTTGCCGGTCACTTCAAGATCAATACCGACATCAGCCGCCTCGTCGAGAACGATCAGGCCTGGTCCTCCCTCGATGACGCCATCGACAACGCCTTCCCCCAACGCGGTCAGACCGTGCTGGTCGTCGTCGAAGCGCGTGCCCCCGAATTCGCCGACGCCGCCGCCAATGCCCTCACCGCCGCGCTGAAGAGCCAGCCCAAGGAATTCGTCGCCGTCACTCAACCAGCCGGCGGTTCGTTCTTCGAGCACAACGGCCTGCTGTTTCCGTCGCTCGACCAGGTCCAGTCCACCACAGGGCAACTCGTTCAATCACGTCCGCTCGTCAACGCGCTGGCCAAAGATCCCAGCCTGACAGGTCTCGCAGGTGTCCTCACCACCAGCCTGTTGCTGCCGCTCCAGCTCGGCCAGGTAAAGCTCAGCGACATGAGCCATCTGCTCTCGCAAAGCGCCGACGTGCTCGACCGGGTGCTCGCCGGCCAGCCCGCCGCCTTCTCATGGCGCGCACTCGTCGACAAGGACGTCTCCACCAATCCGGCGCGTGCCTTCATCACCGTGCAGCCGGTGGTCGACTACGGCGCGCTCGAACCTGGTGCGCGCGCCTCGGCCGCGATCCGCGCCACCGCCGCATCGCTTGATCTCGGGGCCCACTACGGCGCGTCGATCCGTCTGACCGGCGAACAGCCGCTCGCCGACGAGGAGTTCGCCTCCGTGCAGGACGGCGCCGCGCTCAACGGCATGATTACCTTCGTCGTGGTGCTGGTGATCCTGTGGCTCGCGTTACGCTCGGGACGCATGATCGTCGCCGTGCTGATCACGCTGTTCGTTGGTCTGGCCATCACGGCGGCGCTCGGTCTGATGATGGTCGGCGCGCTCAACATGATCTCGGTCGCCTTCATGGTGTTGTTCGTCGGGCTCGGGATCGACTTCGGGGTCCAGTTCGGCGTCAAGTACCGCGAAGAGCGCCATCGCGACGACCGTCTGGCCGCCGCGCTCATCAACACCGCGCACACCATCGGCGTGCCGTTGACGCTCGCCGCCGTCGCGGTCGCCGAGGCGTTCTTTTCGTTCCTGCCCACCGCGTATCGCGGCGTGGCCGAGTTGGGGCAGATCGCCGGTGTCGGTATGTTCGTCGCCTATGTGACCAACATGACGCTGTTTCCGGCACTCCTGAAAATCTTCAACCCGCCGGGCGAAGCCGCCGCGCCGGGTTTCACTCAACTGGCGCCGGTCGACGACTTTCTCGACCGCAACCGCAAGCCGGTGCTGATCGGCACCCTCGTGGTCGTGATCGGCGCGTTGCCGCTGCTCACCCATTTGCGCTTCGACTTCAATCCGTTGCATCTGAAGGATCCGCATACGGAGTCGATGGCGACGCTGCTCTCGCTGAACGATTCGCCGGAAGCGGCGGTCAACAACGTGCGTGTGCTGGCGCCTTCCCTCGCGGCGGCGGATCAGATCGCTGCGCGGCTGAAGAAGCTGCCGGAAGTTGGCCGCGTCTCCACATTGAGCACCTTCATCCCGACCGATCAGACGCAAAAGCTCCTGCTGATCAACAGCGCGGCGCAGCAGTTGCTGCCGGCGCTAACGCAAACACCCGCGCCGCCGTCGAGCGACGCGTTGCGCGTTGCCGCATTGAAGCGCGCAGCGAACCAGTTGGTGCTCGCGGCAGAGGACCATCCAGGTCCGGGCGCGACGGAGGCCCAACATCTTGCGGCGACGCTGCAAAAACTCGCCGCCGCCAGCCCCGCCACGCGCGATCGCGCCGAAACCGCGATGGCCGGCACGCTGAAGATCGCGCTTGCGCAACTCGCCGCGCTGCTGCAACCCACTGAAATCACGCGGGCCAGCTTGCCGCCGGAGATCTCGCGCGACTGGGTGTCAGCCGACGGCCGCGCGCTCGTCGATATCGCGCCGAAGGTCCTGCCGGGCGCGGACCCCGGCGACGACGTGATGCTGCGCCGCTTCGCGCGTGCTGTGAAGACCGCGGAGCCCGGCGCGATTGGCGGCACGATCTCGATCCTGCATTCTGCAGACGTAATCATCAAGGCGTTCCTGCAAGCCGCATGCTGGGCGCTGCTGACGATCACCATCCTGCTGTGGCTCGCGCTGCGACGTATTAGCGACGTGCTGCGCACGCTGATCCCGCTGCTGGTGTCGGCGCTGGTGACGCTTGAATTGTGTGTAGTGTTCGGCATGCCACTTAATTTCGCCAACATCATCGCGTTGCCGCTTATGCTTGGTGTGGGTGTTGCGTTCAAAATCTACTTTGTGATGGCATGGCGCAACGGGCAGACGGGCCTGCTGCAGTCGAGCCTCACCCACGCCGTGATGTTCAGCGCGGCTACCACCGCGACGGCATTCGGAAGCCTCTGGTTGTCGCATCATCCGGGAACGTCGAGCATGGGGCGGCTGCTTGCGCTCTCCCTCTTCTGCACACTGATCGGTGCCGTGGTGTTTCAACCCGTCTTGATGGGTAAGCCGCGCGCGCGTCGCGCTTCAAAAGAAAAGCAAGGAATCACGAAATGAAGATGCGAACCACCGCCTTGGCCCTGCTCGTTGCAGGTGTTGCCACAGGGTGCGCGACGGGGCCGGACCGCAAGCCCGGCGACCCACTGGAGCCGATGAATCGCCAGATCTTCAAGTTCAACGACGCGCTCGACCGGGCGGTGGCGCAGCCGGTCGCGCGGGGCTATCAGAAGGTGACGCCGCAACCCCTACGCCAGGCGATCAGTAACTTCTTTTCGAACCTCGGGGACCTGGGCAATGCAGCGAACAACATCCTGCAATTGAAGATCACCGATGCGACCGAGGACATCATGCGTTTCGCGATGAACTCGACCTTCGGGATTGGCGGGTTGATCGACTTCGCGACGCCCGCGGGGCTGCCAAAACACCATGAAGACTTCGGGCTGACGCTCGGTCGCTGGGGGGTGCCGTCTGGCCCGTACCTCGTGCTGCCGCTGTTCGGCCCGAGTTCGATCCGCGACAGCACCGGTTACGTCGTCGACTTTCGCTTCAACCTGATCCACTACACGAAACCGGCGGCGCGCAATCCGTTGTACGTCGCCCAGTTCATCAGCGCACGTTCTGACCTGCTCGGAGCGTCGGACCTGCTGCAGGCGGCGGCGCTCGACAAGTATTCGTTCGTGCGCGACGCCTATACGCAGCAGCGTGCCTCGCTGCTCAGGGGCTCGAGCCCGAATGCCGCGCCCTTGCCGAACTATGGGGATCCTGACGCGCCGGGCGGCGCGGACGCAGCCCCGGCACCGGGTGCATCGGGTACTGCGCCGGCCGGGTTGCCGGACTACAGTGATCCGGGTGATTCGTCGGCGCCGGCCGCGCCAGCGAATGGCGCATCGGGTAGCGAGCCAGCCGGCCTGCCGAACTACACGGATCCGGGCGATTCAGCGGCACCGGCTGCACCGGCGAATGGCGCGTCAGGCGCCGCACCGGTGGATCAGACGGCCCCCGCTAACGACGCTCAGACCGCCCAGCCTGCAGTGAGCGCGAGTTCGGCGAAGGCGGCGAGCGCGCAGGCAGCCGCGGCGCCGGCGTCTGCTGCGGCTGCCATTGCCGTGCCGGTTCCGGTCAAGTAGCAAACCGCCCGCGCCATGCGAAACAGCCCGACCCGGTTCACACCGGGTCGTGCTGTTTCGTTTCAGCGTTCGCACACGCACGGCCGGAGCGGCGCCAATCAGGTGCCGCTCAAACCACGTACCGTGAACACCGCCTTCAGTGCATCGTATCCGCTTCGACCCGGGCTACGGTGTCCTCGACGCCCGTAACCGGCTGCGTAGCCGGGCTCAACTCCGCGCGATAACGCTCGAACGCTTCGTCCGCGTAGCGGATCTGCGTGCGGCCGTGCGGAGCCGGTTCGCCGTTTTCGCCCAGATTCACGAACACCATCTTCTCGACTGTCAGGATGCTCTTGCGCGTGATCTTGTTGCGCACTTCGCAGCGCAGCGTAACCGACGTGCGGCCGAAATGCGTCGCGGTCATGCCGAGTTCGATGATGTCGCCCTGGCGCGCTGAGCTGACGAAGTTGATCTCCGACATGAACTTGGTCACCACGCGCTGGTTGTCCAGCTGACAAATGGCGTAAATGGCGGCTTCTTCATCGATCCAGCGCAGCAGGCTGCCGCCGAACAGCGTGCCGTTCGGGTTCAGGTCTTCGGGCTTGACCCATTTTCTGGTGTGGAAATTCATTTGGCATCTGTCCCATACAAGAGGTGATGGGGTTCGACCGTGAGGTCAAAACCTAGGGTTAATACCTAGATTATACCAAATACTAGGGTTTTCCCTAGCTCGTCAAAAAAGCACCTCGGCCGGTCTTCCTGTAGACCTTCTTAGACTGTCGGCTGCAGCGCCCCCGCCGCACCGAGGGCATGACGCGCCTGAACCAGCGCGGTGCGCGCGGCGCGCGCGTCGGCGGCAAGCCGCAGCAACGGCCCCAACTGCGACGGTTGCTTCAGTAATTCGCGCAGGATCGGCGCGATGGCGGTACTGCCGTCATCACGCAGTCCTGCCGTCGCAGCGGACGGCAGCGTGCGCCACGCGGGATCGACAATCGCGCGGCATACGGCGAACGGTACGCCGTGCGCGGCAGCAATGGCGCCGGCGATATGCGATTCCATGTCCACAGCGAGCGCGCCGCTGGACCGAAGCAGCACGGCTTTGTCGTGCGCGCCCGTCAGCGGCGCCGTAACGCCGGCCAGCAAACCGCGGTGCAGGCGCGCCCCGAGCGGCGTACCAGCCAGCGCGGCGGCCAGACGCTCGGACCAGCGCAGATCGGTGGCGAACCGCCCGAGCGGGCCTTCCACGGCATCCGCAACGATCACAACCCCGGGTTCCAGATCGGGCGCGAGGCCGCCTGCCGTGCCGAAACTGATGATCCCCGAGCATCCACGGGTGACGGCCGCGCTCAGCGCCCGTTCGAGCAGATCGGCGCGCGCCGCGTACACCACTTCGACGCCTTCGCCACGCGCAATCCGCGCCTCGAAGGCCATGCCGGTGACGGCGATCACCGGCAATGTGCCACCGGCGGCTTGGGATGACGCAACCGACTGGGTAGAGCGGGTGGAGGCGGACACCATTACATCCCGACCGCGACGCGTGTCAGCCCGTCGCGCTTCAGTTGGCGGTAACGCGCCAGCGCCCAGAGCGGGAAGAACTTGCGATAGCCGTGGTAGCGCAGATAGAACACGCGCGGGAAGCCGGTTGCTGTGAAGCGGGTTTCGTCCCACAGACCGTGTTCGCGCTGCTCGCGCAGCAGGTATTCGATACCACGCGCCACGGCCGGATGCTCGACACATCCTGCGGCCATCAAACCCATCAGGCCCCAGGCGGTCTGCGACGACGTACTCGACGCCCGCTCGTAGCCGCGGTAGTCAAGCTTGTAGCTCGTGCCGTCCTCGCCCCAACCGCCGTCCTCGTTCTGGATCGACGCCAGCCACTGCGCCGCGCGCTTGATGCGCGGGTCGTCGTGCGACATGCCGGCGGCGTTCAGCGAGCAGAGCGCCGTCCACGTGCCGTAGACGTAGTTCATGCCCCAACGGCCGTACCAGCTGCCGTCCGGCTCCTGCTCCTTCAGCATGTAGTCGTACGCGCGGCGCGCCGGCTCGCTGTTCGCCGGCAGCTCGCCCAGTTGCGCGAGCATCGACAGACAACGGCCCGACACGTCCGCAGTGGGCGGATCGAGCAGCGCGCCGTGATCGGAGAACGGAATGTTGTTCAGGTAATACTGGGTGTTTTCCGGCTCGAAGGCGCCCCAGCCGCCGTCGCTGCTCTGCATGCCGACCACCCACTCGCGGGCGCGGGCAATCGCCTGGTCGTCGACGTTCGACTGCGTGAGTGCGGCCGAGCGCTGCATGGCCATCACAACCACAGCCGTGTCGTCGACGTCCGGATAGTAGGGGTTGGCGTACTGAAACGCCCAGCCGCCGGGACGGACGTCCGCGCGGCGCGAGATCCAGTCGCCGCGCACGTCTAGAATCTGCAGCGGACGCAGCCATTGCAGGCCGCGTTCGGCTGCCTGCTCGGCGCGCGGGTCGCCGGTTTCGAGCAGCGCATGCGCGGCAAGCGAGGTATCCCACACCGGCGACAGGCAAGGCTGGCAATACGCTTCGTCATCCTTGATCACGAGCAGCTTGTCGATCGACTGACGGGCAATCGCGCGGTTCGGATGATCGGCGGGATAGCCCAGCACGTCATACATCATCACCGAGTTGGCCATGGCCGGGAAAATCGCGCCGAGGCCGTCTTCGCCGTTCAGGCGCTCGTCGACGAACGCCTGGGCTGCCTTGACCGCACGCTCGCGCGTGTACTTCGGAAACAGGCCGTCGATCAGGCGCAGCACGTGATCCACGCCGCGGAAAAACGTGAACCAACCCTGGCTCTGGTGCGGCGCACGCGGCAGCAAGCCGGTCGTGACGGGCGCGCCGTGGAACAGTTCGTCGATCCTCACGCCGCGCGGGTTACGCGCCACCGGACGCCTCGCGTTCAGCACCAGCAGCGGCACGATCACGGTACGCGCCCAGTACGACACCTTCGACAGGTGGAACGGGAACCACTGCGGCAGCAGCATGATCTCGACCGGCATCATCGGCACTGCGTACCACGACACCACGCCGAACAGCGCGAGCAGGATACGCGTGAACACGTTCACGGCTTCGGCGCCACCGTGCGCCAGAATCGCTTCACGGGCGCGGCGCATGTGGTCGGCGTCTTCCGGCTCGCCGATCATCTTCAGCGCGAAGTACGCTTTCACGCTCGCGCTGACGTCGAGCGCGCCGTCGGTGAAGAGCGGCCAACCGCCGTTGGGCAGCTGGATGCGGCGCAGGTAGCGCGCAATCTTTTGCTCCAGTTCCGGATTCGGCTCTTCGCCGAGGTAGTGAACCAGCAGCACGTATTCAGCGGGGATGGTCGCGTCGGCTTCGAGTTCGTAGACCCAGTGGCCGTCCGGCTTCTGTGCGGCAAGGATCGCGTCGGTCGCCCGGGTTACGGCGTCGTCGAGTGCGGCGGTGGCCTGCGTGACAGCGCCGGCCGTGGCTATGGCCGCGCCGTCAGCACCAGCACCAGCGACAATTGCAGGCGTCTCGGGCGAGTCGGGCGAGTCGTTGCCCGTCGTCCGGGCAAGGGATAAGTCGTTCATCTACGTTCCATCGGTTCGTTCAGCAGCGTATCCGCGGCCTTCTGGCCTGAGCGGATCGCCCCTTCGATCGTCGCGGGCAGGCCGGTGGCCGTCCAGTCGCCCGCGAGCATGAGGTTTTTCCAGCGTGTGCGCGTGCCCGGCCGATGCATCTCCTCGCCAGGCACAGCCGCAAAGGTCGCGCGCGGTTCCATGACAACCTGCCAGGCCGGCATGGGCTCGAGCGGCAGGCTGGCGGCCTGCGCCACGTCCGCCCAGATCGTCTTCGCGAGCACCTCGTGCGGCGTCTCGACCAGACGATCCGCGCCGCTGATCGTCACGGACAGGCGCCCGTCGAACGCGAACAGCCACTCGGCCGTCCCGTTGAGCAGGGCCGTGAGCGGCGGCACGCCGAACGGCGGTTCGACGGCGAAGTGCACGGTGGCGGTAGCGCTAAAACGGCGCGGCGCCTGCAGACCAGGCACCAGCGTCTGCGCAATATTAGGCGGCACCGCCAGCACCACGGCAGCGCCGGCGTCGAGTTCGAGTCGCTCCTCGCCCGCAAAATCCAGCGCGCTGATACGGCTCGTATCCGCAAACACGATTTGATCCAACTGCGCGCCGAGCCGGATCGCAGCACCGCCGTGTTGCAACAGACGCAACGCGGGATCGACAAACGCACTACCCAGCCCATTGCGCGCGACGAGCGGCCGGCTCGCCGGGCCACCTGCCGCCAAGGTCTCGCGCACCACTGCGGCTACCAGTTCAGCGGTGGCGTCACGCGGCTCGTGGTTGAGCACCAGCCGGAATAGCGGCCGCAGCAAGCGGTCCCACAGCACGCCGTCGCAGCGCATGGTCTGCGCCATGGTGCGGCCGGGCTTCGCGAACAGCAGCGGCGCGAGCGTCAGATAGTCGCTCGGGTGAGTGTTCGGCACCCGAGCCGTCTGATCGAAGATCCACCAGGGCAAGCGTCCAGCCGACAGGCGCACGGTCCACCGCGCGCGCGTCGCGAGATCCATGAACGGATACTCGGGCTGCGCCGGTCCCGTCAATTCGTCGGCCGCACCGATCGCCCGCAAATAATTCAGCGTCGCGGCATTGCCGGACAGCACCACATGATTGCCGCTATCGATGGTCGCGCCCAGCGTGCGATCGTAATACGACCGGCACCGTCCACCGGCCTGCGCGCCCGCCTCGTGCAACACGACCTGCGCACCGCGCCGCTGCAATTGCACCGCAGCGGCCAGGCCGGCAAGGCCCGCGCCGATCACGTGGACGAGCTTCGACATCAGAAGAAGGCGTACTTGGCCACGATCCACAGCAGGCGCGCGCGCGGCTTGCTGACCTTCGTGCGCGGCAGATCGAAGCCGCGCTCAACGGTGCGATCAAGAAGACAGCGATAGACCCCGGACATAATGCGCGGGGCGCGGACCTGGTTGCGCGGCGTGGCGTCCATGACTGCGTCCGCCTGAGCAAAGTGCTCGCGTGCACGCGTCACGAGTTTGGCGCAGACGCGCGGCAGCGACGGATCGTCGGCGATGGTATGCGGCGTGGTCGTCGCGATCCCTTCCAGCGCGAGCAGCTCGCGCGGCAGATAGCAGCGGTTGATATCCGCGTCTTCGTCGATATCACGCAGGATATTGGTCAACTGCAGTGCGCGGCCGAGGTGGTGCGCCAGCAGGCGGCCAGGCTCTTCCTGCATTCCGAATATCCTCACCGACAGACGGCCTGCGGCACTCGCGACGCGGTCGCAGTACAGGTCGAGGGTGTCCTCGTCCGGTGCGCAGATATCGGCGGCGGCGTCCATCGCCATGCCGTCGATCATCGCGTGAAAGTCTTCGCGTTGCAGGTGAAACGTATGGATGTGCCGCGTCAACGCGCGCAATGAAGCGCGCGGCGCGCCGGCATAGCAGGCGTCGATGTCGGCACGCCAGCGCTCGAGCCCTGCAGCACGCTCGGTGCGCGGCAGATTGCTGTCGGCAATGTCGTCGACAGCGCGGCAAAAAGCGTAGACCTGATACATCGCGTCGCGCTGCGCAGCCGGCAGGATGCGCATCGCAAGATAGAACGAGCTGCCCGATGTGGCGGCAGCGGCGTCGGTTTCTGTATCGTCCACGACAAGATTGGAAACAGCCAAGACGATCTCCGCTGAGGGGCCCTCTGGAGGCGGTCAAGAAGTCGGGCCTACCCGCAGGGCAAGCCGCGCGCGCGGACACGCGCAAATACACCGTCCGGGATGCCGGAAACGGCGAAAAGTATAACAACCTTTGCGGGATAACGCAGTTTGGGGCGGAACCAATCGGCCATTATTGCCGAATTATGCGTCGCGCGGGACGATTGGCGCGGCGAGCACCTGCCCTCAAATAAAGGCGACCGACCGGTTGCGGCCCTGCCGCTTGGCGCTATAGAGCGCCGCGTCCGCTTCGTTGATCAGCACGTCGTAGTTCGGCACGCCGACGCGCGCTGCGGCGCCGCCGACGCTCGCCGTCACCGGCACGGACACACCCTGCACGTCGACCGGCGCATCGCCGATCGTATGGCGGATCTTTTCGGCAACCTGCATCGCGTCTTCGAGCGGCGTGCACGGCAAGAGCAGCGCGAATTCCTCGCCGCCGAAGCGGCCGAAGGTGTCCTGCACCCTCACTACCTGCGCGACCCGCTGCGCCATCTCGCGCAGCACCGTGTCGCCAACGCCGTGGCCGAACTGGTCGTTGATCTTCTTGAAGTGGTCCAGATCGAACAGCAGCACGGACATGTCGCCGCCATAGCGCTGCCAGCGCGTGTATTCGTCGCGCAGCCGTGCTTCGAAAAAGCGGCGATTGGAGATGCCGGTCAGGCCGTCGCGATCCGCATATTCCTGCAGCTTGGCCACCGCCTCTTCGCGCTCGCGCTGCACAATGCTGACGTGCGTCACGTCGGAGATCGTCACGCACACGGCCACCACTTCGCGCTCGCGCGTAAGGGGCATGAAGGTGCAATCCTGCTGCATGAAATCGACGCCGCCGGTAATCGGCCGGTCATGGTCGAACTTGAACAGATAGGGGCGTTGTTCCCACGAGCTGAACGCGAAGCTGCCGAGCTGAAACACGCTCTCGAGCTTGCGGGTCAGCCACACGCGCGGCAACTCGGGGAAACTGGCGAAAATCGACTTGCCGACCACCTGCTCGGCCGACAAACCGCTGTGATCCTGCATGAAGCGATTCCACATCAGCACCTTCATCTCGCGGTCGAGGACGAAAATACCAAAGCCGACGCGCTCGACGACGAGATCGCTTAACGAAGCAGGGGCAACATTCATAGGCTGGACAGCAACGCGTCAAGCGCGTCGTTCATGTGGCGGATCGACTCTTCAGCCATCAGCATGACCAGATGTGCGCGGAAACTCTGGTCTTCGAGCGCGAAATTGACTTCCACGAGCAGCGCCACTTCCCAGGCGAGCACACCGGGCTGAAACACATCGTCAAGCGACATCGACTCGCCGAGCAAACCCGGCGCCGAAAACACCGGCGTGCGGCCAAGTTGCTCGAGAATGCACGAGACGCACGCGCCCGTCAGCACGTTGGCGACATCGTAAATCAGTTCCTGCTGGCTCACCTTCTCGTACGCGGAGCGCGGGTACGGGTCGTTCACCAGCCCGCACAGCTGCTCGATGCTGCCGCTGCGGCAGATCACCAGCGCCTCGCCCTTGATGTCCGAGCGGAATCCCTGACGCACCGCGCTCACTGTCTCCTGGATGCCAGTCATCTCGCGCAACGCCGCCGCCGCTTTGCTGATCTCCACGACCTGCACGCGCGGCACCGACAGTTCGATGAACGTATCGAGCAGCCGCGCCAGACGGGTCGCGGCCTGGCCCATCGCGAGGTTGGCGACCTCTTGCAGCGCGTCGCGCTGATCTTCGTTGAGGACTGGCTCAGACATACAACCCGTACTCCTTGAGGATGGGTAGTAGCGCCTCGGGGCTGACAGGCTTGGCGATGAAGGCAATAGCGCCGAGCGAACGCACGCGCTCCTGCGCCATGGGCTGCACGTCAGCGGACACTACGATCACGAACGTGTTCAGGTCCTCGTGCTGCAATGCCTCCAGCACCTGATAGCCGGTCATGTCCGGCATGGTCAGGTCGAGGAACATCACTGACGCCTTGCCTTCGCGGTACAGCGCGAGGGCTTCGCGGCCGTTCGAGGCATAGCTGACGTCGATGTCCCAGTCCGCCGGCAGCGCCTTTGTGAGCACCTTGCGGGCAAGCAGCGAATCATCGGCGATCACAATGGGCAATGGCATGGCGGCGGGTCGAAAAAACGGGATTAGCTCGGTCGTGTTAACGGCCTGCATCAAAGATTCTTTAGCGGGCCGAGGCCGGACCCGTGCAAGGTCGCTCCGATGCCAAAGGAAATACAGATTGCGAACAGCCGGAGAATTCGCACGCTGTCGCGCGCGCGAGAGGAACGATGCGGATGCGCATGGGCGCACGCGGAACGATAGTGGTGACCGGCATGTTCGAGCCTACCCCGTAGGTGATTCAGCGCGGCCAAGTGGAAAAGGCGAACTCCAGCCTGTCGCGCGGGTTCCCGCGAACCCCCTCCGTCACGCCTTGTGTGCGTTATGTGGCTGGCCCTCGCGGCACGTGCGTCCGAGCATGGCGGACGCATAAGTTATCGTGACGAGATTCTTAAATTAATCCGGCGAAAAGGCAACTCGTCAAATTGGATTTAACGAACAGGAATGACTCAAGCTTCGGCCATTCTGGGAATTTAATAATCATCAATCTTATTGATTACGCGGTTTATGCTTTTGTGTACGTTTGCGCTTCTGGATTCGTCGCTGTTTGGAGAAAAACTTCCGCACGACCTGTTTGGTCTATTCTTACCGGCCCGATCGATCCTTCCCGGCGAATTCTGGCTTCTCGTATGATGGTAACTGTAAGATTTTCCGTCTCTGACGATTGCAGCGGTATTAAAAGATGACACCCGACCGGTCCGACCCGCGCGAAGCGAGCCGCCTTTCCCCTAACCGGGAGGACGAGGCGCTGTTCCCAGCGGTGCCGGAACAGAATTTTCACGTCCGGCGCATGACGCTGATTGCCTTACTGGTCGCGGCAATCGTGTTGCCATGCGTGTATGTCGCGGCCATGGCCTACAGCGACCTGCGGGCACGCGATGCCGACGCGACCGACCTGACGCTGCGTACCGTGCGGGTTGCCGAAGAACACGCGCTGAAAGTGTTCGATATGAACGAAGCGCTCGATGCGCGCGTTGTCGATCTGGTGCAGGGCCTCGACGACGACGGCATCCGCGCGAGCCAAGCCGACATCCACGACAAGCTGCGTACCATGGGCGGCGGCTATCCACAGGTCGCGGCGGTGTCGATTTTCGGCCAGGACGGCACGCTGCTCGCGAGCAGCCGTTTTTACCCGGCCCCACCTCTCTCGATTGCGAAGCGCGACGACTTCAGCGGCATTCGCGACGGCCAGGTGCTCGAGCACGTCTCGAAGGACATGGTCGGCCAGGTCGCCGGCGAAAACGTCTTCAACACCGGCGTCGCGCGGCGCGGCGCGGACGGTGCGTTCGCCGGCGTGGTCTCGGTTGCGCTGCGGCCCGGATATTTCAGCGCGTTCTACCAGGAACTGCTCGGCGGCAACGACACGCCAATGACCATGAGCCTGACCCGCGCCGATGGCGCGGTTCTCGCCCACTATCCGTCCGCGCCCGGCCAGCCCGTCATGATCGCGCCGCATACGACGTTTTCCGACGCCCTCGCCAAGGGCAGCCGCGCCGGCGTGGTCCGGACGCGCTCCGTGTTCGACAACGACAATCTGATCGTGGCGTATCGGCGGGTCGGCGCCTATCCGGTGTATGTGTCGTGCGGCTATCGCACCTCGGCGATCTGGGCGGCCTGGTACCGCCATCTGAGCGTGCTGATCCTGTCGATGTTCACGCCATCCATCGTGCTGTGGTGCGTGATCTGGCTGTCCCTGCGCCGTCTGGGCGCCGAAGAGGAAGCGTGGGAGCGCTGGCAGGCGGAAGCGTCGATGCGCCGCTCGATCGAATCCGCCTACCGGCAGTCGCGCAAGATGGAAGCGCTCGGCAATCTGGTCGGCAGCGTCGCACACGATTTCAACAACCTGCTGATGATCGTCTCAGCGAACGTGCAGATTGCCCGGCGCCGCGGCGCGCCGGGACTCGATCGCGAGCTGTCCGCCATCGAACGCGCGCTCAAGAGCGGTCAGTCGCTCACCCGGCAGCTACTTGGCGTCGCGCGCAAGCAGCCGCTGCGCAACGAGACGCTCGCGGTCGAACGCTGGCTGCCGGCCTGTCGCGAACTGCTGCGTGCGTCGCTAGGCGCGAAGGTCTCGCTCGTAATCGACATCGGTACCGACGTCTGGCCGATGCGGGTCGACGTCGCCGAGCTCGAACTCGCGCTGATCAATATCGCCGTGAACGCGCGCGATGCCATGCCCAATGGTGGCCGGTTCACGGTGCGGGCGGCCAATATCACCTTCCGTCATGAGGAAGGCTTTCCGCTGACGGGCGACTTCGTACAGCTTTCGCTCGAAGATACCGGCGTGGGGATGCCGCCGGATGTGCTGGCCCGGGCCTTCGAGCCGCTCTTCACGACCAAGCCGAAGGGCATGGGCACGGGTCTCGGCCTGCCGCAGGTCTTCGCGTTCTGCGAGCGCTCGGGCGGCCTTGCCGCGATCGACAGCGCGATCGGCGCAGGCACCTCGGTTCGGCTCTACCTGCCGCGCGCGGCCGCCCTCCCGGAAGCCGAGCGTCCCGCCGAGCCGAACGTGGAAGACACCAGCGCGCCACACGGTCTGCGCATTCTGCTGGTCGAGGATAACGACGAGGTTGCCGCCGGCACCGAAGCCTTGCTGCAGATGATGGGCCACCAGGTCACCTGCGTCTTTAACGCCGATACCGCGCTACGCCTGTTCGACGATGCCCACGCGAAGCAGGCTCGCACCGGCGAGCCACTGCCGTTCGACCTGGTGATCTCCGACATCCACATGCCCGGTGCGACGAATGGCATCGATCTGGCCGAAGCGGTCCAGGCGTTCGAAACCCGCCTGCCGGTGATCCTTGTGACGGGCTACGCGGAAGAACTCGACCGCGCGCGCCACGTCGACGTGCGGGTGCTGTCGAAACCGTTCGATATCGCACTGCTCGAGAAGCTGCTGCAGGATCTTCAACACGATCTGGCGCAAACCAGCGCGCATCCTGCGGATTGAACGCTCAGCTTCGCCCGGCGCGGCTCGTCCCAGCGCGGTGCGGCGCTAATTACCGGGTTTTGTAAAAGCGCCCAGCCCGTCGCCGGCGGCCGTCCGCGGCGGTGCGGGGCAATTCCCGCGACGTAGTGCTGCCGGGGCGCAGACGCGACGCTGCGTGACCCGGCATGATCGTTGCGCCTCCCAACTGATGTAAGGCCCCGCGCGGTCGCGGCGGCCGTCATAAAACGTCGGGAGACAGCCATGCGACACACCGTGATTGGTTTATTCGACACCTATTCCCAAGCGGAAAATGCGCGCGACACGCTCGTGCAGACCGGCTTCGCCAGCGACACCATCGAACTGCAAGCCAACCCGGTGCCGTCTGCGACTGCGGCGACTGATGCGGTCGCGAATGCCAGCGTCCTCGCGAATATCGAGCGATTCATCACCAGCCTGTTCTCCAAGGAACCGCGTCCGGCAGAGGCGGACCGCTATGCGGACGCCGTGCGTCGCGGCGCCGTGCTGGTCTGCGTCAGCGCGGCCAGCGAATCGCATGCGGAGCTCGCAAGCAAGACCCTGACGCGGCTGGGCGCTACCGACATCGGCGAGCGTTTGCCCGGCTGGGACGCGGGCCTGGATGATCCCGACGCGCGCCGCGAACACTCGGTGCTCGACGAACTCGGCATGGGCGGCGCAAATCAGGCGCCCGCTCGGGTGCCCGCTGCAGCCCGGCCCGTGGACGATCCGCTGCGGGCCACGTCGCCCGCACCGCCCGAGCCACTGATCGAAGATCCCTTGATGCCGCAGCCACCGCTCAGCGAAGCGGCGACCCTCAACACGATCGCGGCGGGCAGCGCTCCGGGCTTCGGGGCCGTGTTCACGCCCGTCGATGTCGCACCCGCGGCGCGACGTCCTGAACCCCTTGAGGAGCAGGCGATCCCGGACGAGTTTCTCGAGTATGAGGAGGATTTCCGGACTCACTACGACGAGCAGTATGCGAGCGACCAGGCGCGCTATGAAGACTACGTGCCCGCATACCGATACGGTGCGACGATCGCCCGTGACCTGCGCTATCGCGATCGTCCCTGGGACGAAGTGGAGCCGGAAGCACGGCGCCATTGGGAGACCACGTCACCCGGCCAGACCGACACGTGGGAGCGTTTCAAGGCAGCGGTACGGCATGGCTGGGATCGCGTGACGGGACACCATCACGTCTGACGGATCTGGCGCAGGCCGCCGGGGCGGACCAGTATGGATTAAAGGCGGCCGACGTCGCGCCGCCCATCCCGCCCGTTCAGATGGCGTGACGCAGAAGGCAACTCAGGCGCGCCATGCGGCGAAATTGGGGTCACTGCCGCTATCAGCTTCGCGGAATGTGCAGTGGATAACCAGGACCTCAACAAAGTTATCCACAATTTCACTGAATAACCTTGTGGATAAGTGGGGGTTTTGCCTTTCCAGTCAAGCACGTCTCCGGTCTGAGACGATTTCAGGCAAATGACCGTTTTATTAAGAATGCATGAGAAAGCGTTACAAGATAAGTCCGAACTTGTGACCGATGCCCGTCTCGAACGTTATGACCCCCGCGTTGGCGGCTGGGCACGCGTGCCCGGAGCAGGCGCACGGCGGCCTGCTCCCATGTAGTTGTCCCCAAAATGGAGGATTCGACCATGACAACCGACTACGCTGGTAAGTCACACGATGAAGCCCTCGCAGCCCGCAAGAATCAGAAGCAGAAATCGCAGGAACAGGCCGGCGGCGAGATGGCGGTAGATGGTACGCAGGCCGACGCGCAGCATAGCTGCGGTGAGCTGTCGGAGCGCGGCAAGCAGGTATGGCGAAGCGGCAGCGGTATGGACGGCGGTGGCATGGATGGCGGTGGCAAGCCGTAGTTCGCCTCGCTCGATCCAACCCAATACAACAACGGAGGCTTTATGTCGTACCGGGCAGATGCAATGCGTCCCCTCAAGGACAAACGTGCGGAACTGCAAGAGGCCGATCAGGCCCGAGCGGAGAAACGCAAAGAGGACGATGCGCGGATCGACTCCGGCGCGGAAAAGTGGCGCTACCGGCCCGTGACCCCGTCGACGAAGATGCCTCGCTAAAGTAGTCGGTCGCGTTTAGTAGTCCCGTTGTTACGTGAAAAAGCCGCTGGATCGCAGCGGCTTTCTTTTTCTTCCAGTCTGCTCGGTCGTGCCGATGGTTCATTCCGGCACCGCGATATCCCCATCTACCAGTGCCAAGCCGTACGTTTGCGCATACAGCTCGGCCGCTTGCGCACTTTCGAAGAACGGCATGTCGGCGTGCCCCTGGAACGGGTAGATCACCCGGGCATCACTTAACCGCGTGACCTTGAGCGTGGGCACGGTCCCGCTCGACGTGCGGCGCGACGACACCGCGACGAGGTAATTGCCCCGGCCCGAGCGGTCCGGCTGGTCGTGCGGCGCCTCGCGCCGCGCATGGTGGGTGGAATAGGCCATCTATACGCGGCTCACAATCCGACGATCGACTGTCCGGCAATCATGCCGTCAATCACGAGTTCGGCGTGACTCGCCGATGCCATCCGCGCGTCGCCGGTTGTGCCGAATGGCGAGCGGCTCGGCACGCGAAATACGCGGCTTGTCGTGACGGTGTTGTCGGTGCCGCGGCGGCAGATTTTCACCGCCGCATCGAAACCCGCATCGTAGTGACGTGTACCGTTGGCGCCACGCGGCTGATGCGGATACACCAACGGATAAATCTCAAGGCCGCGGTAGCTTCTTATGATGTTGTTCATGGTAGTCGTCTCCGTTGAGTGCCCTGCCAGGCGAGAGTGGTGGCGGTAGCGCCGGCGTTGCCCCGCGCAAACTACTGCTCACTACATTTTCCGCGGCAGGCGGACCTGCGACGGGCGCAGGGGGTGTCGATACGCGGGCACGACGGTCGCATCCATGAGACGGGACTGGCGGCCACGCGAAGTGACATGAAAGAAAGGATCCTGATCGATCCGGGGAGCGCAATAAGGCGAAGACTTGGGCGGGTCGGCGCAAGCGCGCGAGAGATCTACAAGCGGCTGGCTTACTGTAGCACGTATGCGGCCTGCCGGACCGAGACATTTGAAGGTGGCGGCCTGCGGAGAAAGCGCGGGCGGCGGCGAAACGCAGATTGTTATGTCAGGAAAGCAGATATTCTGCTTTCCTGAGTAAAAAATGGGCGCCTCACGGGCGCCCATTTTTAAGCAGATTCTTTTAAGCAGATTCGTCAGGCGTTACTGACCGAAGAACACGTTGCAATACGAAGCCGGTCCATTGCATTTGGCCGGAGCGGTCGCGGCATCAGCCACGCTCGAGACAGCGGCAAACAGGGCGACGGAGGCGATCAGGACGGAAATGATGCGTTTCATGGTGATACTCCTCAACTCAGCGTAGGTTTCGCGATCAGAGACGATCGATTCGGTGGTTGAAGAATATCGATGAAGCTCCTCCTTAAAAACGGTGAAGTTGATAAGAGATTCTCTTTGTAAATGCAATAATCGCTTTTTCGGGATGGGCCGACGAGGCAGTCCACATCCGCGGGAGGCTTGCTGAACAAGGCGGAGCGACTATCGCCGTCGAGCGGTACTTGCAAATGTCGCAATGATTAATTTCGATCGCCGCGACTGTCATAAATTCGTCCGTCAAACGACTTATCCCTGTCGAAGTCACCGATGGTGGGCGCAGCCATGTTGAATTCCAGTTCACTCCGGCAGGAGCGTGCGAGAGAATGGACGCGAGACCCACCTCGAGCGCCCAGAAAAACATCCACTCATGAAGACCATCGATCTTGCACAACGCGCGGGCAGACACGTCACGCCGGCTGGGACGTCGGCTGCGTCAAGGCTGGGCGCGTCGCGCCGGAGGCTCGCATGACACAAACGGCCGGCCCCGCGTTCGACGACCCGATCTATCTGATGCAATTGCGGCGCGACCTGTTGCGCTTTGCGCGACTGCAACTGCGCGATGCGGCCGCTGCCGAAGACGCAGTGCAGGAGGCCCTCGCCGCTGCATGGTCGCAAGCTGACCGGTTCGCCGGGCAATCGGAACACAAGACCTGGGTGTTCGGCATCCTGCGGCACAAGCTCGTCGATACCTTGCGCGCCCGCAAACGTACCGTGAACCTGTCGGAGCTGGACTCCGAACTCGAGGGCGAAGCGCTGCTCGACCGCGAGCTCTTCAAGGACAACGGCCACTGGTCCAGCGAGGCAAAACCGCGCCCTTGGCCGACACCAGAGACTGCGCTGCGCCAGCAGCAGTTCTGGCAGCTCTTCGAGATGTGTCTTGACCACCTGCCCGAACATATCGGCCGCGTGTTCATGATGCGCGAGTTCCTCGACCTGGAAATGGACGAGATCTGCACGGAGTTGCAGATGACCGCGAATCACTGCAGCGTCCTGATCTATCGCGCGCGACTCAGGCTGCGCACGTGCCTGACCGAGAAGGGCCTAACGAGAGAGGATGCGAATGGGGAAGTGTAAGAACATCACGCGTCTACTATCGGACGCGCTTGATCGGCCGTTATCGGCCGGCGAGTGGATTGCCGTCGGTCTGCATCTGCCGACCTGCAGCGGTTGCCGCAATTACCGCAAGCACATCGGTTTGCTGCGGGCGGCATCGCGTGAAGTCAGCGGCCTCGACGGCTCCAGCGAGGTCCGCTCGGAAGAGTGAGATGCATGGCGGGGTGCCGATAGCGCAACGGACTAGCGCTCGTTAGGCGGGGTCATGCGATACCGGTCAAGATAGGCCGCATGGGCCGGTTCGTCGACGTGCGACGCACGCCTCTCCGTGCTGGCGGGATGTTTCGCCAGCATCGCGCGTGGGCGGATCGGCCGGTGCTGGAAGTTGCCGCCGCAATTCGGACACACATTGGAGAGTGCGCTCAACGCGCAGGCCTCGCAAAAGGTGCATTCGTAGCTGCAGATCATTGCGTCAGGGGCATTCGGTGGCAATGGCTTGCCGCATCGTTCGCAGGACGGCCTCAGTTCGAGCATTGGACACTCGTTCGCATCAAGAAAAGAAAAAGGCGCGTTTCATGGCGCCTTCCGATACGAAGCAGTCTAGGCCGGCGCCAGGCGGACGATATGCCAATCGGGCATCAATCGCTGCCAGTAGGAGTCGGACAGAGGCGGGACGCCGGCGCGGCGTCAGCGAGGCAGCCACCTTAGGTCAGGACGCTCCACATCACGAGCGTGAGCGCGAGACCGACCACCGACACGATCGTCTGCAGGATCGACCACACGAACACCGTCTGCTTCAGTTTCAGGCCGAAATACTCGCGCACCATCCAGAAACCCGCGTCGTTCACGTGGCAGAAAAACACCGAGCCCGCGCCGATTGCCAGCGCCATCAGTGAATCGTGCGTGGGACTCAGGCCGATGACGACCGGGGCAACAATGCCGGCCGTCGTCGTCGTCGCGACGGTAGCCGAGCCGGTGGCCTGACGCAACGCGACGGCGATCAGCCACGCAAGCAGAATCAGCGGCATATGGGCGCCCACCGCGATCTTGCCGACCGTCGTGCTGATGCCGGCAACCACCAGCGCCTGCTTGAGCCCTCCGCCCGCGCCAATGGTCAGCAGCAGCGCGGCGATGGGCGGCAGACTCTTGCGCAGGATGCCGCCGACCCGATCGCGCGGCATGCCACGCGACCAGCCGAGCGCCACGATCGCAAACAGAACCGTGAGCCCGAGGGCGACCAAGGGCTCACCGAGGAAGTTGAGCGCGTTAAAAAGAAAGGTTTCCGGCTGGAGCAGCAGTTTGGCGACGGTGCGGCCCAACATCAGAATCACGGGCAACAGAATCGTGATCAGCGAGATGGCAAAACTGGGAGGCTCGGCAGCGTCCTGCTGGGCCGTGAACAGTTTGCCCATTTCCTCCGGCTCGGTCACGTTCATACGCTTCGACAGCCAGATACCGTAGACCGGACCGGCCAGAATCACCGCCGGAATCGCGACGATCAGCCCGAGCAGCAGAGTCAGGCCAAGATCTGCGTGCAATGCGCTGACGGCGATCAGCGGACCTGGGTGAGGCGGCAACAGCGCGTGCAGCGTCGTCATGCCGGCTAGCGCGGGAATCGCGATAAGCAGGATCGGTTGTTTGGAGCGGCGCGCCATGATGAAGATGATCGGCACCATCATCACGAGCCCGACCTCGAAGAACAGCGGCAAACCGACGATGATCGCGACCAGCGCCATCATCCAGGGCAACACCCGCGGCGTGGAATGTTTGAGGATCGTCGATACAAGCCGGTCCGCGGCGCCAGATTCCGCCATCAGCGCACCCAGCATCGCGCCCAACGCGATGATGATCCCCACGTCACCTAACAGTGCGCCCGCGCCCTTGCTGAATGCGCTGGCCACCGCTTCGAGCGGCAAGCCCGCAGTGAAACCTGCGGCGAACGTGCCGACCAGAATCGACAGGAACGGCGCGAGTTTCAGCGCGCTGATGAACACGATGATCAGGGCGAGGCCGAGCACGCACGAAAGGACCAGTTGGGTGTCGTGGGGCGACCACGGCGCGAGTGTTGTCGGTAGATGCACGATGTCCCTTTTGTTGATTGATGCGGCCGCGGCTATGCGCGGCTGACGGCGATTGTAGCGGGCCTCGGGGTGGGGCGTGGCGAGGCCGGGTGGAGCTTTTTGGTGCTCGTGTTTGAGGACGCGGGGTCCGGTGTGCGGCGACGTTGTTGTTGCGACGACAAGCGCTTTTGTTGTGCTGTGCTTCGGTGGGCTGGCCGGTCAGTTCAATACAAGCGGTGCATTCAGTCGAATAGCGCTTTGATATTCTCGGGTGGCCGTCCGATGACCGCCCGCCCATTGCGTACGACGATCGGGCGTTGCATCAAGATGGGGTGTTTCTCGATCGCTTCGTATAACTGAGCGTCAGAGAGTTCGGCATCGTCCAGGCCCAGTTCTTTATACATAGCCTCTGTGTCACGCACCATCTCGCGGACAGGACAATCCAGCATTGCATTTAACGCCGTCAACTGCGCAACCGAAAGAGGTTGCTTCAAGTATTCGACGATTTCGACGGGCTCGTTCGCGACGTTGAAGGTGTCAGCGATTAACTCGCACGCACCACGCGACTTGGAACAGCGGGGGTTGTGTGATAGATCGTGATCATGGCGGCGTTCTGCGCGGAAGCGGTGGGTATAGGGAGGGGTGATTTTAGCGTTCAACCCCAGGATGCATGAAGGTGCAGAGGCGACGAGGGAGGAGACGGTTTCGTTCTGGCTGGGCGTTGGGGGACGTCCTGACAAGCAGGCGAGTTTGAACCGGTGAGCTGACCGATGGAATTCCCGTGATGGCGGAAGCCTAGGCGGATTGAGCGGGCGAGTCCGCACGCATCCGCGCGGACCCTCGGCGTCGGGGCAAGGTTTATGCGCATAAAGTTCACGCCCCGCGCGTCTCGAAGTGATGCCTAGTGATCGCTCCTGCTAACGGGGATCCGTTGCGTGCAATCCGAAGCGCCGCGTTCGCGGTCCAGAGGGGGCCGTTTGTAGCGCAGCCTCCGCAGCGCCCACCTCGCCGTGCCAAACGGCAGGAACCACCACCCACGTAGGGATAAACACATCGCGGCCACAGCGAGATGCCACAGCTTGGCCCGCTTCTACTACGAGCGGCACTGGCCTCGCACTCGTAGCCGTAGCCGTAGCCGTAGCCGTAGCCGTAGCCCATTCAATTATTCATGCGCACCCTCGGAGACCACCGTCCCGACCGACACCCCTCTTTATGCGCATAAACCTCTACCAAATGGCTAATACGTCTCGCGCTTTCGACAAAAGACATTGAAATACAAATTCATCAAGGTAAAATCCATCAGCGTCTAAAAAGAGGAGGTGAAGATTGGCAGCAGAAATCATCGCGGTAACTCAACAGAAGGGCGGGGTCGGGAAGAGCACCATCGCGATGCACCTCGGCGCTGCGTTTCATGAGAAAGGTAAGCGCGTCCTTGTCGTCGACGCCGACGGGCAAAACACCCTGGTTCACTGGACCAGCGCATCGTCGGATAGCGAAAATGGGATTCCCTTTCCAGTGGTCAACCTCTCCGAGTTCGGTGGCCAGATCCATCGTGAGATCAAGAAGTTCGTGGGGGATTACGACATCATCGTCGTGGACTGCCCGCCCTCCATCACCGAGAAAGTCTCTGGCGTGGTCCTGCTTGCCGCAACCGTGGCCATCATTCCGACCTCCTCATCGCCGGCCGATTACTGGTCGAGCGTGGGGCTGGTCAAACTGATCCAGCAAGCCCAGGCGATGAATGAAGACCTGCGCGCGGTGTTCCTCCTCAACAAGACGGAAGAGAAGCGGATGCTGACCCGCGAACTGAAGCGCGCGCTGGAAGAACTGGGGTTTCCGCTGCTCAAAACCCAGATCCCCACCCGCGAAGCCTATAAGCAGGCCATGGCCCTAGGGCAGACCGTGCTGCAAATGAATGACCGCGGCGCCAAACTCGCCGCCGCCGAAGTACGGGCGTTCGCTGACGAAATCGCCGCCCTGCTCCCCTGAATTTATGCGCATAAAGGACACTGAATGAAACCCTCCCAATTTGCCAAAGGCTTTCAAGCACGTCCGGACACGACAAGCAGCGAAAAGCGAACCGCCCTCGACCGCCTCAACGCCATCGATGGCTTGGTACAGAATGCACCGAAGGCAAACGACATCGCAGCCCGCTCCAGTCAGCCGGTTTCCGCCCCCATCGTTGCCGAAGCCGACACAGCGGAAGCGCTGCATGAATCTGCCGCATACCACGCGTGGCGTGTCGAACATGGCTACCGGCCTGGACAGGTGATTGAGCTCGCGCTGAAGGCGATCAAGCCCAGCCCGTTCAACCCTCGTCACTTCTATCTGAAGTCATCGATCGCAGAGCTCGCGGTCAATCTGGCGAAGCAGGGACAGCAGCAGGCGATCCATGTGATCCCTGATTACGACAATCCCGGCACGTACTTCGTGAGCGACGGCGGTCGCCGCGTGCGCGCACTGAAGGAAGCCAATAAAGAGTCGGTGAAGGCGATCGTCATTGACCTGCCGATCGGCCTCCAGAGCTACAAGCTCGGCTACGACCTTAACGTACAGCGCGACTCGCAGACGGTGTTCGACAACGCGGTCGTATGGAAGCGCTTTCTGGACGAGAAGTACTTTCAGAGCCAGAAGGAACTGGCCGAGCATCTTGGGCTCGACGAATCGACGGTCGCGGTTGCCTTGTCGATTGCCAAGTTGCCCGAGGTGGTCATGCAGGAGATGGTCGCGAGAACGGATCGCTTCGGCTCGAACATGGCCTATCAGGTTGGCCGGTATCACGCCGCCCGCGGATCCGACTCCACATTACGGCTGATCAACAAGATTCTGTCGGACGATCTAAGCACGCGCCAGGTTGCCGACATCGTGAAGGGTCGGGCAAGTGCGCAGGAGAGCACCAAGCCTGCGGGACGGCAACGCTATGCGCAGCGTCTCGAGATCAAACTGGATGGTGTGGCGGTTGGCGATCTGAAGTCGTACGGAGATGACCGCATCGAACTGCGGCTGAAGGGTTTGTCGAAGGAAAAGCGCGATGACATCCTGAGGCAGATCGAGCAGATGTTGCAGCAGAAGTGACACGTGAGTGCGGCGCCAGGAATGGCGCGCCGCACTCATACGAACAAGCGGGTAATAAAAGCAGCTTCGTCAGGCCGCGCGGGATTGGCTCAAAGTGAAAGCGAGCAGGTCCCCGTCGGTCGGCTCACCCCACGTCTTGCGAGCCAGCCAGTCGAAGAACGCTGTCTCTGTGATCTTCGATTCCAGGCCGCGGCGGCGCCAATCATCGCGCATGTGCGTCCCCAAGCCCGGCAACTCGTCTTCTTCAAACGATTGACGCGCCACTTCGCGCTCAGACTCACCTTGCTCGTCATAGAGCGCACGCGCCTCCTTGCGGCGATAGGCCGAGTATTCGCCGAGCAGGCGCGCCTTGAGGTCGTCCGCCGGCGCCGCAACGGCCGCCTTGCCACCGCTGCCTGATGCCAGCGACTCAACCGGCGGCGCATAACCCTTCTTCAATGCATCCTTGAACAGCGCCGGCGCACTGCGCACCGGCGGAAGCGACGTGCTCCGCATACGCTGTTCCGTCATCTGCAGTGCTGCGCGAATCCGGTTTTCCTCGCTATCCGCGTAAAGCGTTTGCGCTTCTTTGAGCGGGATGCCGATCTTGACCATGCGGTCGACGAGCGTGCTGTCGAATACGTTGGGGTGCTCATCGAGCGCCAGCATCGGCTGCTTGCGCTCCGTCACGCGGAACTGGATTTCGGCGACGCGGCGACCTTCGCGATGCTCGATCAACTCGACAAAGATATTGGTAACCGCGTTGACCTCAGCAATAGCCGGGCGCAAGTAGTCACGCTTAAAGTACTTGTACTCGCGCTTTGCCTCGTCACCCGCTTCCGTGTCAGGCGTGCCGGAAAGAATCGGCCGCCACCATTCCCACGACTCGCGCATCGTGAGGTGACTCGGATTGGTCAGATAGCGCACGCAGATTTCGTACAGCGCCAATCCCGCGCTGCTGCGCAACTGGCTCTGGAACTGCAAGCTCAGACGCGCGTACTGAACCGGGTCGAGCAGCTTCTTCTTGATCTTGGGAGCAAACGAGAATTCGACCCACACGCGCCGCGTGGTCGGGTCTTCGAGAATTTCCGCGTCGGCGATCAGCGTCGAGATGCCCCACTTGCGGCCGGGCTTCTGGCTAGAGGTGCCGGTACTCCATTCGACCTGCACCGACACCATCCGCCGGAGGTGTTCCTTGACGAGCGCGGTGTCGTTCGAATCGAAGGCCGAGTTGGCCACAATATCCGAAAGTAGTGCGCGGTACGTATCGCCGGACTCGTCGGCCTGCTGGGCGACCGCAAGCAGAACGTTGAACAGCTTTCGGGTGAGAAGGGTGATCTTGCCGCTCTTGGGCTGAATGGCGATCGCCTCAACGGCTTTGCGCAATTCGGCGGAGCTAGGGCTCACCACATCAGTCTTCTTCGCGCGCTTCGTGGCCATGCGTCGGGTCGAGGAGGGATTTGGCGAGAGCATACCGACTGTGGTGAAGCGCGTCTATAGCGGGCCTCTCACCATTCCCGGTGAAGTGAGTTTACGGACCGCGACTCACCTCGGTTCACTCCCGAAAATGCTCACCTCAAGCGTTTCACGCCAGGTTGCGGGCGTCGTTGCTCGTCGCGGGATAGGCAAAAATGGACCATTCCTGGGTAAGTCATGAAAGGGAGGCCTTGGCTCCCGTATCGACTCACCGTAAAAATTTTCGCAAATTCGTGACTTGATTCGCACTCCTGGGTGGTCGATACGCACGAGGCGCTCAGAAACATCGGAGCAAGCAAAGTCATTTGCATCCATGCTAAGGAATAACCCTGGAACCAGGCACTGGTAAGGGTTTGCCGGAGATCCGCTCGTCGTCGCGCACGCCTCTCTCCCGCGCGAAACTCGCCCCGGACGCACTTAGCGGATACCGCGACGGCCGTATCACCGACGGGCATCCTTTAGATGACCTGCGAGCCATGGTGAGGCGCTCCAATGCGCACAAACGCACCGCTCGCATGACGTCATCTGGGGTGGCCAACCTGGATCGCATTCGCCCCATGGTGAGGCGCAGCAGCTGGCATAAGCGCACCGCTCGCATGTTGCCGCCTTATAGGCCGACCGGGATCACCGTCGGCACAATTGTGCAAACACCGCCACTCCGACACCCTTTGGACAGCTCGGCAGCACGACCCCTATGTGCTCACCGACCCAGCCCGACCGAAAAGGCACCTGACCATCACCGACGGACCTGCGCCATGAATGGTGTCGACACGCCAATAACGCAGCGGCGATCGGCTGGGCTGTGCCGGAGCGGAGCGGCATTTTTCGCGGCATCGCAGCAAGCGCAGCACGAGGCAAGCAGCGTATTACGCCCTCCAACTCTCACGAGCAACGCTCAACAACCACGACCACCCGGCACCCGCCCCCAATCGCCCCCGAAAACTCTCACCTTTGCTTCGGCTGAACCCGCGAAAATACGAGCTCCGGGTCAAACCTCATCCGAATACAACCCCAAAACGCTCCCGCAAAGCCTCACCTTTGACTGAAACTGGCCCGCTCTTGCGCACTCGCAGCACGACCGTGGCCAGCTCCCGAAAAGCCTCACCTATCCGTCTAAACACGGAAATCAACAATAACTTCATACACTTAGCGCAAACACATCGAGTACCTCTTGAAATAATAAGGTCCCGAAAAGCCTCACCTTGGCAATCCCATCCGAGCATCGCTCATCAGATCGCCTCTATCACGAGAGTGTCCCGAAAAATCTCACCATTAGCGATTCAGCGCCTTCAAATTGAGTTTCACCAATCAAGCTCAGTGGGGCATTTCCCGTAAGTAACCGCAAACTTCCTCCCGAAAAACCTCACCTGAAGGGGTTTCTCGCATCCAAATGACTCCCGAAAACGCTCACCTCAGCCGCCAACGGTGCGGTTTTCGACGGCGCAAAAACGCCCCTTTGCAACCTCCCGAATAATCTCACCTTTGCACCGCCGTGCCTTTTTCTTGCTCCAATAAACCCAGCCGCAGGCCGGAAAGCCCCTTGGCGCTCCCGAAAAACCTCACCTCAGGGCTCGCGTGCCCAAAATTCGAGCATAAATGCGGCCGGCTCCCCGAAAAGCCTCACCTTCAGTCCGCTTTTTCTCCCGCGTTGCCTCACCGAAGGCTTTTCGGGGACCGAATTTGCCCCGAAAAGAGGGTTTAAAATCTCTCCCGAAAGCGCTCACCCCACCGATCTGGTGACTTCCAGGTACTTTTTACGTCCAGCCGGGCTAAGCGGCCCACCAAGTCCCGCAAAACCTCACCTTTCGCTAATCGGTATTTTGTAAGCAGCTCCTGAACCCGCTCACTCACTGTCCCGCAGCCCCTCACCACGGCCCCCGAACCCCATCACTCGACCATCCCGCAAGCCCTCACCAGGACTCCCGTAAAGCTTCACCTGACCTCGCTGAAACCCTTGCCTGGTAAGGATCTGCCGTGGCGTTAACGTTTTTAACAAGGGTTCAAGGGTGTTTACTTTTATTACTCTCAAGAATTTCCACCCCGTGCGTCCTTCGGACAGATCCAGACCCAAAACCCCGCTGACATTCCGCTTCGTGAAACAGTGGTGACACGTCGCGAAAATCTAGAAAACCCTTTATTTCCATAGGCTTATTGACTATTCTTCGTTTTGTTTCACGGAAAAACCACGCTAGGCCACCGCGAAGTCGCCTGCGGCGACTAAATCAGACGCCCTCCCGCGAGAAACTCACCTGTCCCTATCTACCTGTAGCAAACATTACGTAATTTGTTATGATTTCTCGAATTCCGGCAACGACGAGGTGCAAATGAGTCTGGACGAAGAACGCCAAGCCATTCGGCAGGAACTGGAATCGATGCGTGAAAACGGTGTGCGCCGGCAGGAGTTGTCGCTACACGCCTGCAAGCGCCTTTTTTTTGATCTCGGTATTCGCCCATCAATGGCCGCGGTGCGAGATCTGACCCAAACCGGTAGCGCGAGCGATATTCCTAAAGATATCGATACCTTCTGGGAGCGAATCCGCAGCGCATCACGTGTGCGAGTCGGTGCCGGGACTATCCCCAAAGTGCTCGAAGACCGGGCAGGTGAATTACTCGGGGCATTGTTTGAGGAAGCCATCGCACATGCGCGTTCTACCCTCAAGGGCGAGCGTGAAGGAATCCAGGCACAGATATCCGCCGCAGAACGCGAAACAAGAGAGGCCGAGATTCGCCGGCAGGCGTCCGAAGAAGCGATTCGTCGAAGTGACGCGAGAGCGGATGCCGCATGGGAGCGGGTTCGCGCGCTTGAAGCGGAACTGACCGCGGCCAACACCCACGGCAGTGTTCACCAGGACAGTTTGCAATCCAGCGTCCGCCGTCTTGACGCGGAAAATGAAACGCTTCGCAAACGCCTCGAAGCCGAGCAATCCACCAATGCCGCGTTGCGCGATCGGATTGACGCGTTACATATTGAATTGCGTCAAAGCACCGAGCACTATGCGCAACAAATCAAGGACGCCGTGGCTGACGCCGAACGGCGCGTCAAACCGATGCTGGTCGAGCTCGACTCGCTACGCACCATGGCGGCCACCTACCAGTCCGGAGTGCGCGACGCCAGTCGCAAGGAATTCGAGTTCATCCAGCAAATCGCTGCGGCAAAGGCCCGAGGCGACCGTCTGGACTCGCAACTGCGCGAACAATCGGACGAGCTCGACGCGCTGACGAAAGAAATTGCGACGCTGCGCGCCCAGCAGGACGTGGATCCAGTCGTCGCGAGTCTGTTGTCTGCGCTCGCGAACTCCGGTCGCTTGAGCTCAGACGAGATGGCAACAATCGGCACGGTCGCGGACGGTCACGTCGCGCTGCCGTTGCGTTGTCCAAAATGTGAAGAAGGTGAACCCGAACTGTCCGAGGTCGATCACCGCTACGAACTTCAATGCCCGGAGTGCGAGCATTCATCGGGGCCTGGTCACTCGCGGCTTGAGGCCGTGAGCCGGTTTTTGGCGCTGAAACCGGTGGCTTCGCCTGCATAGTGGGACGCGCCAAGCCGTCCAAAACGAAGAAAGTCGCTTAAAGGTGAGGTAATTCGGGACCAGAAAGGTGAGCCTTTCCGGGGCGATTTCCACACTCTTATTCAGTGGAAGGCCCGCCGCGCGCTGCTGTCCGACCAGGCGGATCGTCAGGATCGGGCGCGTCACTGGTGGGATTTTTCTGCTGATCCGACCATGTTCTCCATGCTCGATGGAGTCGATTAGCGGAAACGGGTTGCATGAAGCCAAGCCATTGCCCGACCAGCTCTGGCGTGACACCCGTCTCGAACAGGTCGGCGGCAAACGTATTGCGCAGCGTTTGCGGACTGGCTCGTGACTCGCGCGACTCTGCGAAGCCTGCGGCTTCGATCAACGCGTCGACCGAACGCAGCATGGTTGCCTTGTGCATCGGCCGTCCAGAGGGCGACGCGGGAAATACGAGATTTCCGGCAAGTTCGGAGAGGCGCCGTTCGGCGAGCCATGCATCCAGCGCCGCGACAGCGAATGGCGATAGCCGGGTGCGCCGAGTCATCAGCGGGTTCGGTGACTCGATCATGACCCAAGGTGAGCCCACCGTCACGCAACTAACCGTTAGTGTTCGAGCCTCGCCGGTTTTCAATCCCCCGCCGAGAAACACCGCAATTAATGCTCGATCGCGGCGTTCTCTCCAACGCTGTGCAGTAGAGAGTTCTGTGACGGGCGAAAACAGATGCGCTATCAGCAACGCGCGCTCATGGCTGGTGAGGAAACCCGTGGGCTCGTTGTCACGTGCATTGCGCCAGGCCGCCTCGCCGTCCTGGGCGATAAACCGTGCGGGGTTGGTCGAGGCGAGTTCGATCTCGCGGACATGATCGAGAACACGTTCGATCAGTCTTAAATAGCGGACTCGTTGCGGTTTACGGATCGAGAGTCCAGCAACAAAATCGGCGATCGTGCGGGTATCGACCGTAATAAGGTTTGCATGCCGAACTTTCAGCCAATCGAGAAACAGCCCCCATTGTGCCTGGTACACCTCGGCGGAAGACTTGCGAAACTGTTGCTTCGCGAGCCATGCATCAAAGGCGATACTCGGATCGCGACGCCAGTCTTCGCGCTCTTGATCGAATAGATCAGTAGTAGGGATGTCTCCGCCGGCGGAGCCGGGCGAGTGGGGAGGGACCATAGTCTGGTTTACCGTTAGTTGCGTCTCATTGTAGGTCAGACGCTACCCATTCGGTAGCAGATATGTTCGTGGTTACCCTCCCCAAGCCCGCGCACGCCTGGGCAGGCTTTGCCGCGGCGGCGCCTGCATCGCATTGCGATGCGCTTCCTCATACACGGAGACGGCAAACGCGAACACCGCTGGCAGCGCGTTTGACGCGCCAAAATCCACCGGCTCATCGGTCTCCGGATACGGTAGTGCTGAAGGGCGCTGAAACAGGCCGAGCATCAGCGCGTCGTGGCGGCTGGCGAATCCGAGGTCGGCGAGGGCTTCCGCCTCGATGGCGTGCAGAAGCCGCCAGGTTAATGGAACTTGCTGCACGATATAGCGCGCCGCAATGCTGTGGACGATGTGTTCGAGATCGCGCGCCGCGGTCTGGAAGCGCAGCGCAGCCAAGCCGTGGTCGGCGTGGTTGGTTGTCAGTTCGTTCATTTCGGCTCCGGTCAATCTGCGTATACTGTACAAACATACAGTACTCAGCGCAACTCGGCCGACTGGCTAATCCACTTCTTTACCTGTCTCGCATATTTCCACTGACGGTGCGTTCAGAACTCAGCCGTGGATCACCACGAGTAGTGCCTTGGCCTCGCTCTTGCCGGCGTTGCGGATCGCGTGCGGCTCATCGGCCACATAGCGCGCGGTGTCGGCCGCTTTCAGGCGCTTGGTTGTGCCGGCCGCCTCGATTTCGATCGAGCCGTGCAGCACCGTCAAATGTTCGCGCGTGCCCGGTTCGTGCGCATTGGACACCAGCGCGCCGCCCGGCTGCAGCGTCAGCTCGTACCACTCGAACTTCCCTGCCAACTCGATCGGCCCCCATACCCGCAACTGATATTTGGCGTCGTGTCCGCTCAGCGTCGGAATTTCGTGCGGCCCGGACACGGCGATCGCCTCCGGTGCCTTTTGCTGCGCGAACAGCGAATCGAGACTGACACCCAGTGCATTGGTCAGCCGCCACGCCACCGCGATAGTCGGATTGGCCTTATCGCGCTCGATTTCCGACAGCATCGACTTCGATACCCCCGCCGCGCGCGACAGGTCGTCGAGCGTCATGCGGCGTTCGCTGCGCAGCCGCTGGATCTGTTCGCCCACCCGCGGTGGCGCTGCAACGGTTTGAGCTAGAGTGGGTGCAGCGCTGGCTGCTGCGCGCCGGGTGCCCGAACTTGCCATTTTCTGACCTATCGTTTAGAGTTGTTCGATATACCGAAATTAAGTTCGGAAAATCGAAATTGTTCGGTAAAACTGATATCCGACTATAGCAGGCCGCCACAGCGCCGAACATCGCGGCCGCGCGGCCTACCGCCCATTCAGGAGTCTGACGTATGCGTGAACCCTACCTCGCCCATCTGCGCAGCACGCTCGAGCAGATCCGCGCCGACGGCTTTTACAAGACTGAGCGCGTGATCGCGAGCCCGCAATCGGCCGACGTGCGGCTTGCAAACGGCACGGACGTACTGAACTTCTGCGCCAACAATTATCTGGGCCTCGCCGATGACGCGCGCCTGATCGAAGCCGCCAAAGACGGGCTCGATCGCGATGGCTTCGGCATGGCGTCAGTGCGCTTTATCTGCGGCACGCAGACGGTACACAAGGAACTGGAGCAGGCGCTGTCCGCGTTTCTGCAAACAGATGACTGCATTCTCTACTCGAGCTGTTTCGATGCGAACGGCGGCCTGTTCGAAACGCTGCTCGACGAATCCGATGCGATCATCAGCGACGAACTGAATCACGCCAGCATCATCGACGGCGTGCGGCTGTCGAAGGCGAAGCGCTTTCGCTACAAGAACAACGACCTCGCGGATCTCGAAGCCAAGCTGAAAGAAGCGGATGCCGCCGGCGCACGCTTCAAGCTGATTGCCACTGACGGCGTGTTTTCGATGGACGGCATCATCGCCGACCTCGCCGGCATCTGCGATCTGGCCGATCGCTACGGCGCATTGGTGATGGTCGACGATTCGCATGCGGTCGGTTTTATCGGCGAACACGGGCGCGGCACGCCGGAGCGTTGCGGCGTCCTCTCGCGCGTCGACATCATTACCGGCACGCTCGGCAAGGCGCTGGGTGGCGCATCGGGCGGCTATGTGGCGGCGCGCAAAGAAATCGTCGATTTGCTGCGGCAACGCTCGCGCCCCTATCTGTTCTCGAACACGCTGACGCCGAGCATTGCTGCGGCGTCGCTGAAGGTGCTGGAATTGCTCGCGAGCGCCGAAGGTGCAGCACTGCGCGAACGCGTGCGAGCCAACGGCGCGCATTTCCGCAGCAAGATGAGCGCGCTCGGCTTCACGCTGGTGCCGGGTGAACACCCGATCATCCCGGTGATGCTCGGCGACGCGCAACTCGCTTCGCGCATGGCCGACGAACTGTTGAAGGAAGGCGTCTACGTCATCGGCTTCTCGTTCCCGGTGGTGCCCAAGGGGCGCGCGCGCATTCGTACGCAGATGAGCGCGGCGCATACGCCTGAACAGATCGATCGCGCAGTGGACGCATTCGCACGCGTGGGCCGCTCGCTCGGCATCATCTAAGACCTGGAGGCGCACATGAAAGCACTCGCAAAACTCGAACGCGCACCGGGCCTGACGCTGACGGACGTCCCGAAGCCCGAAGTCGGCCACAACGACGTGATGATCCGCATCAAGCGCACGGCCATCTGCGGTACCGACATCCACATTTGGAAGTGGGACGACTGGGCGCAAAAGACGATCCCTGTGCCGATGCACGTGGGTCACGAATACGTCGGTGAGATCGTCGAAATGGGCCAGGAAGTCCGCGGCTTTGCCATTGGCGACCGCGTTTCCGGCGAAGGACACATCACCTGCGGTTTCTGCCGCAACTGTCGCGCCGGGCGTCGGCATCTGTGCCGCAATACCGTGGGCGTAGGCGTGAATCGTGAAGGCGCGTTCGCCGAGTATCTGGTGATTCCCGCCTTCAATGCCTTCAAGATTCCGCCGGAAATCTCCGACGACCTCGCGGCGATCTTCGACCCGTTCGGCAACGCGACGCACACGGCGCTGTCGTTCAACCTGGTTGGCGAAGATGTACTGATTACCGGGGCTGGGCCTATCGGCATCATGGCGGTGGCGATCGCGAAACACGTCGGCGCACGCAATGTCGTGATCACCGACGTCAACGATTACCGGCTCGAACTCGCGCGTAAGATGGGTGCGACACGCGCGGTGAATGTTTCGCGCGAATCGCTACGCGATGTGATGGCCGATCTGCACATGACGGAAGGTTTCGACGTTGGCCTGGAAATGTCCGGCGTGCCGAGCGCGTTCACCAGCATGCTCGAAGCGATGAACCACGGCGGCAAGGTCGCGCTGCTTGGCATTCCGCCCGCGCAGACCGCAATCGACTGGAACCAGGTGATCTTCAAGGGTCTGGAAATCAAAGGCATCTACGGCCGCGAGATGTTCGAGACGTGGTACAAGATGGTTGCAATGCTGCAAAGCGGGCTGGACCTGTCGCCGATCCTCACGCATCACTTCCCTGTCGACGATTACCAACGTGCGTTTGCCACGATGCTCTCGGGCGAAAGCGGCAAAGTGATCCTCGACTGGACCGCCTGACATTGTATGGAGCGGCCGGAAGCGCATAGGCCACCAAAGCCTAACGCTTCCGGACTTTCAAGCCTTCACACGTTCACGCAAGACATGCGGCCACGCGCTCACGTGCGCCGCGGGTTACGCGCCCGCGGCCGGCCGGACGAATTCCGCCTGAATCCGCACGTGAACGTCGTCGCCCACAGCGGGATACCACGTCGCCAGCCCAAACTTCGCCCGACTGAAGCTCCCCTCCGCCGAAAAGCCGAGCGTGTCCTGCTTGGTGAGCGGGTCCGGGCCGAAGCCGTTGAACACCACATCGAGCGTCACCGGTTGCGTCGCGCCGTGGATCGTCAGATTGCCGGTGAGCTTGCCGCGTGCATCGCCGGTCCGCTCAAAACTGGTGCTGACGAAGCGGATCTGCGGATACTGCGTCACGTCGAGCACGCTGTCGCTTTTGACCTGCTTGTCGAGTAGCGGCACGTTGGTGTCGAGGCTGGCAGCGTCGATGTTCGCCACCACCGAACTTTTGTCGAGGCCGCCCGCGTTCCAGTCAAGCTGAGCGGTGGCGTGGTCGAAACGCATCGTGAAGCGCGAATATTTCAGGTGTTCGACGTCGAACGTGATGCTCCAGTGATGCGGATCGAGCGTGTACTGCCCCGCGGGTACGCTGGCTTCAGTCTGTGTGACCGTGTGCGTGACGACCTGTAGCGGCGTACATGCGGCGGCTGCAGCGACCACCGCAATCGACAACCCGCGCACTACGGCTGCGCGAACAGCGTACTTCTTCATCGTTTCGCTCCCTGATTTCGCCCGCGCCAGAATAACGCAAGCCGGTGCCCACCCGAGGCATTCGTCTGGTGATACGCCGAGGCACTCATCGTGTACTTTCACGTTAACGCCGTGGGCGCCCAAAAATTCCCGCGGCCAAATTTTTCTTGACGAAGGAGAATGATCGTTCTACCCTTAGCCCATGACTATTTCTCCCGAACCTCTGACCCCAAACAGCGCGCGCGAACGTCTGCTCGAAGCCGCCGAAGCGCTGATTTACGCCGGTGGTATCCATGCAACCGGGGTAGACGCGATCGTCAAGCAATCCGGAACGGCCCGCAAAAGTTTTTATACGCACTTCGAATCGAAGGACGCGTTGGTCGCCGCGGCGCTTGAGCGTCGTGATGAACGGTGGATGAACTGGTTCACCGAAAATACGCTGCGCCACGGCAAGAGTGCGCGTACCCACCTGCTCGGCATGTTCGACGTGTTGCGCGAGTGGTTTTCATCAAAAGATTTCCACGGCTGTGCGTTTCTCAATGCGTCCGGCGAGATCGCCGCGCCGGATGATCCGATTCGTGTCGTCGCTCGCGAGCACAAGGAGCGCCTGCTGGCGTTCGTGCGCGAGCAGTGCAATGAGCACATGACCGAAACCGGCGCCGACAGCCGGCGCGCGGCGCGCCTCGCGCGTCAGTGGTTGATCCTGATTGACGGCGCAATCGGTGTGGCGCTGGTCAGCGGCGAACCCGATGTAGCACTGGATGCGCGCGCCGCCGCCGAGCAACTGCTGAATGTTGAAGCGACACATACTCACACTCACCCGCCCTCGAGGCGTTCCCCGACCTGACCTTTGGAGCAAACCATGGCTGACCCTATCGAAACCCGTCCCCCCGTGCCGCCCTTCACGCGCGAAACTGCCATCCAGAAAGTGCGTGGCGCAGAAGACGGTTGGAACACGCGAGACCCGGAGCGGGTCTCGCTCGCCTACACGCCGCAGAGTGTGTGGCGCAATCGCGCGGAGTTCGTGACGGGCCGCGCCGAGATCGTCGGGCTACTGCGCCGCAAGTGGGCGAAGGAGCTTGACTACCGCTTGATCAAGGAGCTGTGGGCGTTCACGGACAATCGGATCGCGGTGCGCTTCGTCTACGAATGGCACGACGATTCGGGCAACTGGTTCCGCTCGTACGGCAATGAAAACTGGGAGTTCGACGAGCATGGCCTGATGGCGCATCGTCACGCGAGCATTAACGACCTCGCGATCCGCGAAGCAGACCGTCTCTATCATTGGCCGCTGGGCCGCCGTCCGGATGATCACCCGGGCCTCTCGGATCTCGGGCTATAGCGGGGTTGAACATTTGCGGCGCACTAACTGAACACCGCAACGGCTGCGCAAGCCTCACCGATGCGTGAGCGCTCGTTGCGCAGTCACCGATCTGCCACTGCTTTTCCGTTATTGTGCTGGCTGGGCGCGCGCAGGGCGCGTGCCCGCGTCTTCGAGGGCTGCCTCAACATGGACTTTCCGTGTTGAGGTACAGTGCCCGACGGACGACATACCGAATATAACCAGCACATTCATGACACCGGCGCTCGACCGGTGACGGAGAAGATATGCATTTGCGGCCAACCCTCAATCGATTCGGACGCTTACTCGTCGCCCTGACCGCCGGTTTCGCGGTGGCGTCTACCGCACATGCGGCGGACTGGTGCGGCGGCGGCGTATGGGCCGACGCGATGCTGGGTTCCTACCATATCGATCCCGATCCCGGCACCCACTTTAATGAGTTCAATCCGGGCCTCGGCGTTGAGTGCTGGTTCAATGGCCAATGGGGCGCGACTGTGGGTGGCTTTCGCAACTCGCTGCGCCGTCCTTCGTACTATGGTGGTGGCCTGTGGGCGCCGGAATTTGCGCACTTTGGGTTTGTGCGTATCGCGGCGATCGCGGGCATCATCTCCGGGTATAACTACGGCAATTGGGGTCTCGGCCGGAACCACACCGTTGGGCCGGTGGCGGCGCCGATCGTGATGTTCGACTATAAGCGTGTGGGTGCGAACCTGATCTTCATTCCGCCAATTCCTTCCGACAATCTGCCGTTCACGATCGGATTTCAGGTCAAGGTGAAGTTCTGAGGCGGCTGTCGCGCAACAATAAAGTTGCGACTTAAACATGTGCCATTTCACCGGTTCGAAGTTTTGCAGACAGGTGAGCACTTTCAGGATGGTGAGGACTTCCAGGAGACCACATCATAGAGGTGAGCAATGCCTCAGGAATTGCAGCACCTCAGCGACGCGCAAATGAATCGATCGCGCGCGCCACCGCGACCGGGTATTGATACATCATTGCGTGTCCCGCGTGCTTAACCAGCAGAAGCTGGGCATGGGGTAATAAGCGCGTGAGCGCTGTGGCGTTCTCTTTGGCGACGACCGCATCGTCGGTGCCTGACAACACCAGCGTATCGATACGCACCAAGCGCAGTGCGTCCGCGGCTCTATCGTCCGTTTCCCACGCTTTCAGCGAGGCGGATTGACCATCCGTCACCACGCTGGAAATGGCGGGCGACTGGTAGCCGGACGGCTTGAACATATCCTTGGCGAAACATCGTTCGGCATCCTTCACACTCGATGCCGGGAACAGAACGGCCATGATGTCGTTGAACGTGACGCCGGGCTTGCCCGTCAGTTTCGCCATGATGTCTCCGGGCACCGGGACGCCGGTTCGGCCGGGCGCCAAAGCGCTCATCAACACCATCTTGCCGATCGCCTGAGGCGTGTCGATCGCGAGTTGCTGCACGATCGAGCCGCCCATTGACCATCCGACCACCGTCGGGTGCTTCAACTCCAGCGTGTCGATCAATGCGGCAGTATCGCGTGCCATGTCGTCGATCGTGAAGCTAGACGCGTTGGGCATCGAACGCCCGATGCCGCGGTTGTCGAAGACGATGACGTCATGATGTTTAGCGAGTTCCGCGAGGAACCCTGCGTCCCATTCGGACATCGTCGCGCGATAGCCGGTCACGAGCAGAAGCGGGCTGCCGTGACCGAACCGGTAGTAGGCAAGCGGGCCGCGAGAAGTGTCCGCGATCTGTTCGCGATGGTCTGCATAGATCGACGAGGTAGCGGGCGGCGCCAGGCACGCCGCTTCATGGGGATAGCTCGCGGTTCGCGCGTGAGCGGCGATCGATAGTGCGGCACACGCCAATGCAATCGCGAGTGCCGTGGATCTCAGTGGCTTATTCATGTGGACGCTCCTTGCATCGGTGATAGTCGACGTAACGCGTCAAGTGTATCGATCTACTATGAGCGTCGAATGAGGAAAAAGCCGTCAGGCGCGCGCTGCATCGAGCGGCGCAGCTGGATCGCGCGACGCCGTTTCTAGCCCTTCCGGCCGCGCTCATTCGGCGCTAAGTTTCGCAGCCGATCATGCAGTCAACAAACAACTGACTGATGGAGGCACCCTAAATGGTCAAGCACGTACTGGTTGCGGTTGGATCGGATCTGAGCGAAGGGACGTTGTCGGCGGGCATCTCCCGGGCGCGTGAAAATGGCGCGCGGCTTACCTTGTTGCACGTAGTGGATTCAATGCCGTGGTGGGCGCTGGCGGGCGAGCATGGCTGCGCGGAGCTGCTCGCCGCGGTCGACCAGCAGGCGCACGCAGTCGAACAGCACTGCAAGGATGCCATCGAACGGGCCGCGCTCGACACGGCCGCACAAACCGTCATGTTGCCGCTGAAATCCATGAGTATCGGCCGCGCAATCGCCAATGCGGCGAACGAACTCGACGCCGATCTTATCGTGGTCGGTGCCGGAGAGGAATCGAGCTGGTGCTTCTGGAAGCAGCGGACCAGCGACGCCGTTGCGCGTTGCACAAGCCGTGCAGTGTTGATCGCGACGACGTCGGAGCATGCGAGGCAAGAGCGCACCGATCAACATCGGACGATGCATGCTCACGCCGGTTGATGACGATGATGAAGCTCAGATGGACCACTATTCTGATTGCGGTGTGAGCTGTTCATCTTCTCAAGGTTAAATCCTGGAAGTCCTCACCTTGAAACGGGGGCGTTGCTTTCTGATACGCCAGCAGAAGCAACCCCAAGTCAATCGATCCCACGCGTCGGATAAACCCTCGGTCATGGGCCGGGATGTCATATATTCACTTTACTTTCAATTCAGACTACACTGAATTCGACGTTTCCTTCCACCTTATCCCTGCCAGTCTTCGGTAACAGTTGCTTTTGTCGTGCTCCGCGAGCCGAAGCAAGCCGAGTCGGTTCGTGCCCAAACACTATTTGAACGGGACGACTCATCATGGCTGATACGAGTTACATGGCACGGAAATCCGTCGCCGATATCGTGGGAAGTGCGGATGCGGAAGGACACTCGCTATCGAAAGCGCTCGGCGCCACCAGCATCACAGCAATGGGAATCGGCGCAATCATCGGCGCCGGCATCTTTGTTCTGACCGGCACCGCCGCAGCGCAGTTCGCCGGCCCCAGTATCATCCTGTCCTTCGTACTTGGTGGTATCGCCTGCGCGTTCGTCGGCCTGTGCTACTCGGAACTGGCGGCCATGCTGCCCGTATGCGGTAGCAGTTACACCTACACTTATGCCACGCTGGGCGAAATATTCGCGTGGATCATCGGCTGGGACCTGATCCTCGAATACGCGATGGGTGCCGCGACCGTTGCGGTTGGCTGGTCCGGATATATCGTGAGCTTGCTGCATAACGCGGGAATCAATATCCCGCCCGCTTTCGCCGCCGCGCCGGGCACCGTCATCAAGCTTGCCGACGGCACGGCCGTGACGGGCATCATCAATCTGCCGGCGATACTGATCATCGCAATCCTCACCACCCTGCTCGTGCTTGGTACAAAGGAGTCTGCACGACTCAACAACATCATGGTGGCGGTCAAGCTGGTCGTGGTAGTGGCCTTCATCGCGCTCGGCGTATTTTTCATCAAGCCGGCGAACTGGCATCCGTTTATCCCGCCGAATACGGGTGAGTTCGGCAACTTCGGCATGAGCGGCATTTTGCGTGGCTCGGCCGTGGTGTTCTTCGCGTTCATCGGTTTCGATGCGGTGTCCACCGCCGCACAGGAAGCGAAAAAGCCGCAACGGGATATGCCGATCGGCATTCTGGGGTCACTGGTCATCTGCACTATCTTGTACATCCTTGTGGCAGGTGTCCTGACCGGACTTGTACCTTACGGGGAGCTGAATGTTCCGGATCCGATCGCAAAAGGCGTAGACGCCATCGGACTTACCTGGTTCTCCGTGCTGATCAAGATCGGTGCGTTGACCGGGCTGACCACTGTGATTCTCGTGCTGCTGTATGGACAGAGCCGCATCTTCTTCACGATGTCGCAGGACGGCTTGCTGCCGCCGCTATTCGCACGAGTCCATCCGCGTCTTCAGACGCCGCACCTCAGCCAGATCATGATCGGCACAATCGTCGCGATCGTGGCGGCGCTTACGCCGATCAGTGTGCTCGGAGAAATGGTTAGCATCGGCACGCTGTTCGCATTCATCCTTGTGTGCGGCGCCGTGATCTATCTGCGGCGTAGCGACTCCGATGCGTCCCGCCCTTTCCGGGTTCCTGGCGTACCGATCGTGCCGGTTCTGGGGATCTTGTTCTGCCTGCTGCTGATGGCGGGACTGCCGCTCGTCACATGGGTGCGGCTCGTCGTGTGGCTCATAATCGGGCTGGTCATCTATGTTTCGTACGGCCGGAATCATTCGAAGCTGCGTTTTCCCGAACGCCAGTGAGAAGCGCGTGGCGCTGATTCGGCGCTATCGCAATATTTCTCACATACCGATGAACAATGCTCGTTTGGCGCACCAGTTCCATCTGCCTATGCTGGTAGATGTGAACTGAGTCGCCACGGGCGGTATGGTTTTCGTTTTCTCGTGGCGACTCCCAGACTATGTGGAGTTTTCTCATGGATATGACTTTGCTTGAGATTCCGGCTGTAGTGATTGTTTTGAGCGTTGTCGGCTTCGTGGTGGCCAGGGCGTTCGCCTCGTCGCGGACCGATGGCATCGATGTTTTTATGAAGCGCGGCATGCCGGATGGCCGTGAGAGAAATTAGAAGGGAGTCTGGTGTCGCGCGGCCATAGCTCGCAAAGGTGAGAGGATTCGGGATAGTGAGGACTTCCAGGATCTGGCATCCGCGAGGTGAGCGTTTCCAGGAGTTCCGCGACACCATAGATGCAGCGACCGGACGCAGAATGGTGAGGATTTCCAGGAGTCTGTTTCTGACTAGCACGCCTGGTACTTGCCAGACCCGCTGTCAAAGCATGATGTCGACACGCCGGCTTTGCTCCATGAGCGGCCCCGAGCGCAAGGCCCACACTTCATCGAGGCTGGGCCGCACCAGATCGAGCTCGGTCGACACACCCGCATCGCGACGAAAGCGTGTCTTGTTCGCGGCTTGCGTCTCCACGATCTCCTGATCCTGCTGCGCCACCCGACGCAGGAACGGCCATGCCAACATCCGCACAGCCCATTCAGGCGCCCAGCGATTTTCAACGTGCAAGCTGCCGTGTACCTGCGTTAGCGCTTCGCTGATGGGGCTGAAATGGATCGTAAAGTACAACGCGCTGCCGTCCCGATAGCGGTATTCGAGCTGGGCCGAGCCCGCCGCCGCGGCAGCAAAATGCGCGCGTTCAAGCTCACGCGGCGACTCGAATAAGCGATACAACCAGCCGCTTTGCTGCGGCTGTCCCTGATAGTCCACTTGCAGCACGCCTGTCGAGCGCGTGATGGTCGCACTGACGATCTGGCGATTGCCTTCGCGGCGCACGAGCCCGGGATGGACGAAATGCGTGTGGAGCGGATCGAGAAAATTCTCCAGCGCGTCGACCGCGTGAGCTTTCCACGTCGTGCTCCAGGTAAAGCGGCGGCTTCCCTCCGGCAACCTGCGCAGAAAGTCGGGCAAGTCCTGCGAGGAGGCGCTACCCGACGCGTCAGGTTTGACCCAGATGAGCCCGTCGTGCTCCATCACGGCGACCGAGCCGACTTGAACTACCGGTTTGCAAGCGTGTGCCGCGAGACCGGGCAGCGCGGTGCAGCGTCCGTCCGCGCCGAAGGTCCAACCGTGATAGCCGCACTGCAGTCCTGCGGGTGTGATGCGTCCTGCCGACAGCGGCGCATGCCGGTGCGGGCAACAGTCGTCGAGTGCAAGGAGTTCACCTGACTGCAAGCGCGCGAGTACAAGCGGCCGATCGAGCAGCGTGACGCTCAACGGCTTCGACTTCAGCTGTCTTGATTCGGCGACGACAAACCAGCTTCGATACAGCGCCGGGTTCCATGCGTTCATAGTTGAAAGCGCCTCATGATCGGTACGCCGAGTTTTGTCGTCAGCATCTGCAAGCCGCGCAGCGTGCGGCGCGTCGCTATCGGCAGGTGCCGGCTGAATACCGCGCTGTACTCGATGGCCGGCTCGCCGCCCCTGAGTCGTTTGAAGTGCGCCGCACCCGCGCTCAGGTTGAGTATCGCGTCGCGTTCGAGCGTTGTCTTGAGCACATGGGCCATCAGCAGACGATACAGGCCGGCTGATGGCGGCCAGCTCGTGTCGTAGCCGACGATCGGCGCGCTCAGCAACGACCCCTGTCCGAACATGCCGACCACCGCGCGCAGTTCTCCGGTGTCGTCCCTGAAACCGGCGAACTCGAGCAGTCCCGCGCGGTGCCACGCCTTCAGAAACGCCGGCGTATAGCTTGGGTTGAGTCGCGAGTATTTGTCGAGGTAAAGCTGCGCATAGAGCGCTTCACTGCGCACAAAATCCGCGTCCGTGAATGCGTCGTGGGCGACCGGCGTCAACGGCGTGGTACGTAGCAACTGCAGATCGCGGCGCAGGTTCTGATGCTTCGTTATGCTTTGCTTTACATCGCGAAAGAGATAGACCTGCCGGGTGGGGATCAGCTCGAAGCCGACCGCCATCAACGCCTGCAACCAGTCCGCATGTTGCGCGAAGTTGAGCGAGCGGAACCAGAACGCGTGGCGCGGCCAGCACGCCACGCACGATGCGATGAGCGTGCCGAAATCGATGCCGTCGGCTGCGGGATACAGGTTCGTGCTGAGCAGCCAGTTGTTCAGCGACACCGCACTGTCCAGCTCGCCCCGGCGCAGCCACCGGTCGGCCAAGCCGATCATGCCGCCTAGCGGCGCGGCGAGCACGCGCGGTGCGACGCGGCGAGTCTCTTCGAGCGCGTAGCGGCTGTAGGTCGTCAACGGCGAGCACACCCATGCGTTTCCCGGCATGGCATCGTTGACGGTAACGGGCAGCGTCAGGCCCCCGGCGTCGATGGTCTCCACGCGCGCGTCGATGTTCGAGACGAAGCCGCGCGTCGCCACACCCGCATGCAGCGTGCTGAAAGCTGCGGCCTTATCGGCGAAACACGCGTGCGGCACGTACAGGCAAGTGGTCATGCTTCGGGCAACTCCTGGCCGTCCCACTCGATATCCTGCGTCGCCGCCTCGCGCATATTGCAACGCTGCGCAAGCGCGAGCCGCGCATATGACGCCAGATCGCGAATCGCACCGGCAATCGGACCGCGGTCACCCGGCGTGCCGATCACATCGAAGGCGCGGCGATAGTCGTGTGCCCAGCGGCGCAGTTCGCCGCGCCTCAGCGCGTCGATCAGGCCTGCGCTCAGCATCACTGCGCTTACCATCCGCGGAGCGTTTGAGGACGGTTCGATGGGCGATACCGGCGCGTCGCCGGGTGCGCCGTGAAGCGCGCCATCGAGTGTGCCGTTAAGCGCATCAGGCAGTGGGTCGTCAAGCGTGAAGAGATGGCAGCCGCTGGTCGCACGCGGATTACATTCGAGCACGCTTACCCGTCCGTCCGCATGCTGGATCCAGTCGAACGACAACTGGCCGGTAAAGTCGAGCTTGCGCGCGAAGTTTTCGACAAAGCGGCGAATCGCTTCGATGCGCATCCCTTCGAAGTAGAAGCTCGAACTCGTCGACATTCTCCAGCCAGGGCGATAGACGCTATGGGCCACCAGACGGCCGCGATCTGCCACGCTGTACGAGCAGAATTCGCGGCCCTCGGCGAACGCCTGCACCACCCAGTGGCCGAGCGGCGCGAGAGGCGGCGCGGCATCAGGAATACCGTGACGATAAATCCGCACGTGGACGCCAAACCGCGAGTACTCTGGTTTAAGCACAACGGGTCTTGTACCGGCCCAATCGCGTGCCTCGTCGAGCGAGGCAACGCGTGCCGAGTCCGGCACTTCGACGCCACAGTCCCGGGCCAGCGAAAGAAAGCGCCACTTGCTGTGCACGTCGCGCATTTTATTGAAGTGGTCGGCGACGACTCGCACATGCGTCGGCAGCCGGTCGCGATAACGCGAGATGAAAAACACCTCCTCGCAGGTGGGCACGATCAGGTCGATGCCATGTGTCAATGAAGCGCGCCGCAAGTCGTCCACGAACCGTGCTGGCTCATGACGCGGCGACGCGACCCGCAGCGTCGCGCTCACCGCGCGCGATGCGCCGCTGATCTGGCAGGGAATACTGTCGGCCACCCACACTGTCCAGCCCTGATGCGCAAAGCGGCGTGCGTGATCGAGCGCCGCAGGCGCACGCCCGCCCAGGATGAGGACGTTACGCGTCATGGCATAACTTCGCGACCGTGCAATGCAGTGGGCGGGCGCTGCAGAGCCAGCTATCAGCGTGCAGGCGCATGTCAGTAGACCATCACCATGCCACCGAGCGTCAGGCCTGCGCCGGAGCCGATGAGCATGATGGGGTCGCCGCGCTGGACCCGTCCGCCTGCAATCGCGTGATGCAGCGCGGACGGCAGCGACGCCGCGACCTGGTTGCCGAAGTCCGCGAGGATGTCGACTGTGCGCTCCGCTTCGACGCGCAGCCGCTTGGCGAGATGATCGAGCGCGAGGCGGCTAGCCTGATGTGGCACGACGAGGCGCAGTTGATCGAGGGTCAGGGCAGCGCCGTCGAGCAGCCCTTCGACGAAGCGTGGCATCTCACGCGACACCGTCTTGAAGAGGCGCGGCCCGTCCATATGGAACAGCGCGAGCGGATCGATGCTGTCACTCAGCCGCCGAGGATGGTAGCGCGACCCACCCGCCTTGATATGGCAATACGCCGCGCCCTCGGGATAGGTTTCGATGCGTGAGGCCAGGATGGACGAGGTTTCGCCGGGCGCGGCCTGGCGGATCACCGCGGCCGCGGCGCCGTCGCCGAAAATCGCCGATTCGCCGAGTGTCGACCAGTCGAGCGAGAACGTGGCGATATCCGCGGAGACGATCAGCACGTTCCGATACCGACCGCTTTCGACCAGATAGCTCAGCGTGTCGAGTGCCACCAGAAACGACAGGCAGCTCGCGCCGACGTCGAAGGCGGTAATCCGCTTGGTATCGCCGCCGCGCGCGGCCAGAATCATGGCTGCGTTGTAGGGCAACGCCTGATCCATCGTAGCGGACGCAGAGACTAAGCAATCAATGTCGCTCCAGCGGAGATCCGCCTGCAGGAGGGCCGCTGCGCATGCCGCCAAGGCAAGCGAAGCCGAGTTTTCGTGCACCGTGCGATGACGCGTGCGCACACCGTATCGCTTGAAGACCGTACCGGCCGGCAGCCCGAAGCGCTGGTCGATTTCATCGCTCGTCAACACCTGTTCCGGTACTGCCACCCCGGTGCCGCAGATGCGGATATTGCGTCGATGATTCGTCATACTGCTTCCTCCGCGTAGCGGGCGGTGCTTGTCAGCGCCTCCAGCAACAGCGCTTTGTTGACTGTGAGAAAGACTTCGCGGCCCTCCTTGCTACTCTCCAGCAAACCCGCCGACTGCAGCACGCGAAGGTGATGCAGCACGGCGGTGCGGCTGAGCGGAAGCACGTCGGCGATCTGCTTGATCGTCAGCCGCTCGCCCGGTTCGAAGAACAGCAGAATGCGCTGCCGGTAGCTGTCGCCCAGTGCCGAGAAGACGGCGGCGAATTGCTCCCAGTCTGCGGGAATACGGTTGGCATACAAGTTTCTCATATCTATAAAGCTAGATATGTAGTTATATTAGGTCAAGATTTTTTATTAACCGGCGATCGGCGGCGGCGTCACTAGCCGCGCACGTACGTCACGATCTCCACACGACGATCCGGTTGAAGGCAGCGGACCAGGTCCGTGTTGTCCATGCTTCCGCATTGCGTCACCGGATCCTGGCTGCCGAGCCCTTCGGCACGGATCTTTTCTGCCGGCACGCCTTGCTGGACCAGCACGGCCTTCACTGCCTCAGCCCGGCGTCTAGACAGATCCAGGTTATAGCCGTCAGACCCGAGGCGATCGGTATAGCCGCGCACCTCGACGTGGCCGAACGGACTGGCGCGCAGGCGTGCTGCGATTTGTGCGAGGTCCGACAGCCCTGCAGGACGGATGTCGTTGATGTCTCCGCGATCAAAGGGAAACAGCGCGTCTGCTGACAGACGCTCGACGCGCGGCGGCGGCGCTTCAGGAGCAGGTTCAGGCGCAGGTTGTACCTCAGCCGGATTGGCGCCGTAGACAACCGGCCCCTGAACTACCCAGTCGCCGGGCACCCAGACATAGCGGCCGTGCGTCCACGCCCAATAGCCGTGATGCCACATATGTCCAGCGCGGGGCGGCGGCACCTGCTCATAAACAGGCCCGGGAGTAGGCACGAGCACGACTTGCGCGAAGGCTGCCGGTGCTGCTGCGACGAGGGCAGCAGCAGCGACGATCCTACGCAAGACAGTGCGTGAATGCGATGTGCGTTTGCGTGACGAGAGCGAGTGGTGTTCGAGCGATTGTGATTGTAGGAACGTCATCAGGACAACTCCGAATGGGTATGGACCGCCATGAGTTGCGGAGGCACATGCGCATTCTAGAAAGGGCGCATATGACAAGCTCTCTCGGTTTGTAACGAGACGTGTGTGGCGTTACGTCTTTGTGATTTAACGGCTGGGTTAACCACGAACGAACTGCAAACAATGGTTAAACGCATCAAAAAGCGCGATACGGAGCGCCGCAAACGCGATGCTGTTCATTGCAATTCTGAGATGCACAACAGGCTCATTACGTCACGCCAGATCGACGAAGGGTGAGAATATTCGGGAGCAGGAGCGGACGTCAAAACAACCCGAAGCAAAGTGTCGATCAGGCTCGGCAGCTATCGTGTCACGTACAGGATGCCTTACCTAGGAATGCAGAATAACGAGCGACGTGCTGCAAAGGTGAGGTTATTCGGGAGCTGCGCGTGATGACCAAAAGGTGCGATCACGAGCACGCATTGCATTCACCTTTTGTCGATCGTAGGTGAGGGTCCTTCTGCGCTCGCGCATCACCTCCTCAACCGGGCCGTCCAGTGTTCGCGGGCGAGCGGGTCGAAGTCTGCACACGCCTGACTCCCACGTTGTAACTTCAAGCGCTTCAACCACTTGGCTCAGTTGCCCGCAAGTTATTCACACCCTTGCAAACAGAATCTGTGGACAACTCTCCCGTTCGCCCTTGGCCCACCAGGCAACGTAGAAAACGGGACAAACGATATATACTGTTTTCAGTATTTCCCACACGGAGATGATGACCATGGCCGCACCCAGCACCAGAAAGCCAGCAAAGAAAGCCGTTCCATCGCCCGCTCGCTCGAACGGCAGTGCAGAGGCCGTCGCGCCGGCTGAGGGGCCGAAGAAGGCGGCGGTGACGGCCAGGGCGGCCAAGCCGAACACAACGCGTGCAAAGCGTGGCAGCCCTGTTAAAACCGAGCCGGTAAGCGTGGCCGCCGAGCAAAAACCGAAGCGCGTGAAGAAGGAGAAGGTGGTCCGCGACAGCTTCACCATGCCGAAAACCGACTACGAGAAGCTCGGGGAGTTGAAGCAGAAATGCCTGAGCGCGGGCGTGGCTGTGAAAAAGAGCGAGTTGCTTCGAGCCGGTCTGCTACTCCTCGAAGCGGCGCCGCTTGCCCAGTTGCTCGATGCGATCGCGGCGGTCGAAACGGTCAAAACGGGGCGCCCTGCCAAGCCGTCGCACCAGCAGAACGCGGCGCAGTGAGCCGCACCAACTGCACCAGGCGGCGGGCAACAAAGGCGTGGGCGCCGTGAGGTTGGATCGCCCATGTGTCCCGCTGCATTTACTGAAGGTGAGTCTTTTCGGGAGCATCAGTCGCGCAGAGACGTCGTGCCATGCCGGCCCGCTCACGGCAACGGTCCCAGCACCTCAGCAAACCGTCGAGCCGCATCGAGCCCAAAGCGGCTCGGCAATAACTTCGCATCGCGGTCATGCACTACCTCGAAACCCATGCGCCACGCGGCGATACGCTTGCCATAGCAGATCAGCGTATCGAGCGACTGCATCACGAACACGATAGCCGGCAATACGTCCCGGTAGAGCGCCTCCGCTTGCGCGATGTCGCCGCTCGTGAAAGCCCGATAGATGCGTTGCTGCCAGTCGAAACAGTCTGGCGCCACGATCATGCCGGAGCAACCGGCGCGCAAATTGTCGATTAGCTCGAGGCCGCCGCGCCCGTTCAGTACCGGCATCAGATGACCGATGCGCGCGACGGTTTCCGCGAGGACGATGGACGGCCCCTCTCCTTTGAGCACTCGGAAATTCGGACACTGTGCGGCGAGCCGCTCCAGGCTTTCGGGGGAAAGACCCACGCCGAGATATTCGGGGGCGTTCTGAATGCCCATGGGCACGTCGAACCCCGCCATCACGGCGGCGAAGAAGTCGAAGTAGAACTTTTCTGGCTGAGGCGCGCTGCCCATAGCTAGCGCGGGCGGCTGCAGGATCAGCCAGCTTGCGCCTTGTTCCACCGCGAAGCGGGCGAGATCGCGTTGAGCCTCGACGGTCGTGCCGCTGATGGTGACCGCGAGCGGCAATGCCCCACCGCTATCCTCGCGCGCCCATTGGATGACCTGCTCGCGTTCCGCGCGCGAGAGCTTGTTGACTTCAGTCGCCAGACCCAGCATTGCCACGCCGGGCGCATTCGCCCGCACCACGGCCTGCATCTGTCTGCGCATCGCTTCCCGATCGAGTTGGTTGTTGCGATCGAAGAACGCGTAGAGGATCGGATAGATCCCTGCGATGTCAGGTGGACTTGTGTTTGACTCGTTCATGGTTGCCACTTTCATCTCCTGCGTCAGTTTCCAGCGCCAAACGCGCTCAATGAGAATCGCGCGGCACCGCCGCGCCGCTGGAGCCGACGAGGAATTCCAGATCGGCGCCCAGATTAGCTTGCTGCACGCTCTGCACATAAAGCTTGTACCAGCCGCGCTGCGGTGTGGCTGGGGCTTGCCATGCAGCGCGGCGGCGCGCCAGTTCCGCATCGTCGACATCGAGATGAAGGCGCCGTCCCGCCACGTCGAGTTCGATCATGTCGCCATCCTGCACGAGCGCCAGCGTGCCGCCGGCGGCCGCTTCCGGGGCCACGTGCAGGACGACCGCGCCGTAGGCCGTGCCGCTCATGCGGCCATCGGAGATGCGGACCATGTCGGTAATGCCCTGCTTCAATACCTTGGGCGGTAAGGGCATGTTGCCGACCTCCGCAAAGCCGGGGTAGCCCTTCGGTCCAGCACCTTTGAGCACCATTACGCAGTTGGCGTCGATATCGAGGTTGTCGTCATTGATCCGCGCATGCAGGTCTTCGATACTCTCGAACACGACTGCGCGGCCCCGGTGCTGCAGAAGCGCCGCCGTTGCTGCCGAGGGTTTGATGACGGCGCCATCCGGCGCCAGATTGCCCTTCAGCACGGCGATGCCGGCTTTGGCCTTGAACGGTGTCTCGATCGGGAAAATGACCTTGCGGTCGAAGCATTCGGCACGGCTGACGTTGTCCCAGATCGGGCGGCCATTGACGGTCAACGCATCGCGATGGAGCAACTGCGCCTCGCCGAGTTCGCGCAGCACCGCGGGCAAGCCACCCGCGTAATAGAAATCTTCCATCAGGAATTCGCCTGATGGCTGCAAGTTCACGAGACACGGTACCTCGGAGCCGCGTTCCCAGTCTTCCAGCTTCAGGTCGACGCCGATCCGTCCGGCAATCGCCAGCAGATGCACCACGGCATTTGTCGAGCCGCCAATCGCTGCGTTGGCGCGGATCGCGTTTTCGAAGGCGGCACGGGTCAGGATCTTGTCCATCGTGAGGTCTTCGTTGACCATCTCCACGATGCGGCGTCCTGCCATGTGCGCGAGGACCTGGCGGCGCGCATCGACCGCGGGAATCGCGGCATTGTGCGGCAGTCCCATGCCGAGTGCCTCGACCATGCTGGCCATCGTCGAGGCCGTGCCCATGGTCATGCAATGGCCGCGCGAGCGGTTCATGCAGCTTTCCGCCTCGACGAATTGCTCCATGTCCATGGTGCCGGCGCGTACCTGCTCGGACATTTGCCATACGCCGGTACCCGAGCCGAGCGTTTGGCCTCGATAGCGGCCGTTCAGCATCGGGCCGCCCGAGACAGCGAGCGTCGGCAGATTGCATGACGCGGCGCCCATCAGGAGCGCAGGCGTGGTTTTGTCGCAGCCGCATAGGAGGATAACGCCGTCGATCGGATTGCCACGAATCGACTCCTCGACGTCCATCGACGCCAGATTGCGAAACAGCATGGCAGTGGGCCGCAGATTCGATTCGCCTAGCGACATGACCGGGAACTCCACCGGAAAGCCACCTGCTTCGTATACGCCCTTCTTGACGTATTCGGCCAGTTCGCGGAAATGGGCGTTACACGGCGTGAGTTCCGACCACGTATTGCAGATGCCGATCACCGGCCGGCCGTCGAACAAATGATGTGGCAGTCCCTGGTTTTTCATCCAGGAGCGATGAATGAAACCATCCTTGTCGGCTTTGCCGAACCAGGCCTGGCTACGCAACGGTTTCTTGGTGTGGCTGTTCACGGTGCCTCCTTTCGTGCGCTTCATGAGCGGCATCCTTGGATGACAGGCAAGTCATCTTTCGGAATCCGCGCGATTCGATCAGGGTCTCGACGGTGCGATGTTTTTTGGGTTTCTTGGACTCTACGAGCGGCTCCAGCGTCCGTCAACCTGTGCATGGCCGTCCTCCTATGTGACACGCTTTATCTTGAAAACGAATGCATCAAATCGCGCCACGGATGGGGACGTCGCGCGTGTCGCTCAGGTAAAGGTGAGGACTTTCGGGAGTACGAAAAGCATGGGGAAATGTTGCGGAATGTGCCGGCGAAATCCATGGCTTCATGACGGCGAAACGCAGGGCACTTTCTTGACGCTGCGATAACCGGTTCCGCGCAAATGGCACACAGGACCGGGTTTTGTGCATGAATACCGCACGGCGAGACGCGGCGATATCAGTGCCGCCGAGGGTCGTGCAAACCTCTCGTGCAAGACCTGAGCCCAGGTACGGGCTCATGATAGGTGAGGATATTCGGGAGTCGAACGCAGCTGAGCTTAGGTGAGTCAGCACGCGCCGCGTCAACTCACGGTTACCTCACTATTACCTCGCGGATATCCGCGATGGGCGTCTCTCCGAAGGCATCGCTCAATGCGAAGTTGATCAACTGGGTAGCACACTGCTCAGGCGAAACCAGTTGCCCGCTGCGCTTGAGTTCTTCAAACTTTTCGCGCAAGGGGAATTTCTCTTCGCCGCTGCCGCGAATCTCCGCCTGCATGCCGGTGTCGATCACGCCCGGCGCCACGCTGCAGATCCGCAGCGCGCGATTGGTGTCGAGGACGACAGTGCGCGCATGGTGATCGAGCGCGGCCTTGGTTGCGCAATAGATGCTCCAACCGGGATAGGCGGTGCGGCCCGCGCCGCTCGAGATGTGCACGATCCGGCGGTCGCTCGCGTTGACGCTGGCAGTCGCCACGGCGCTCGCCAGCATCAGTGGCGTCGCTACATTGAGGCCGATGGCGCTGGCAATGTCGGCTGCGTCCTGGGTTTCGAGCGACCCGATCGGTTGCACCGTGCCTGCGTTATTGAACAGCAGCACGCTATGCGCACCGTCGACGAAGCGGCTCAATGCGTCGCCCGCGAGCCATTGTGCGACGCGCTCCGGATTGGCGAGATCCAGCTCGACTTCTTCGAATGTCTGAGGATAACGCTGAGCGAGGGCGGCGTTGCGCGAACGCGAGAGCGCCAGCACGGCAATGTTGCGCGACAGCAGTTGTTCCGCGAGCGCGGCGCCGAGGCCGCGCGTATGGCCGCTAACGATGGCGCGAGTGGTGTGTGGGGTCACGAGAGTCCTCGGGAGGGCAGAGAAGACTTCGCATTTTCTCACTATGCGCGCCAAGTCTGCAGCGGCGCGCCCCTCACGCCGAGCGGAAGCGCTCCCGGTACTGCACCGGCGTCGCGCCGATGCGCCGCACAAATACGATGCGCATGCGGTCGGCGGTGCCAAACCCGCAGTCGTAGGCGATCGCCTTGAGCGCGGCGGCACTGCTCTCGAGCAGTTTGCGCGCCGCGTCCACCCGCGCGCGCTCGACGAACTCGTGCGGCGTGACGCCGGTTTCCTCCACGAAGACCCGGGCGAAATTGCGCGCGCTCATGGCGGCGACGTCCGCGAGTTGCTTCACCGTGAAGCGCTCGCCGATATGTTCCATCACATGCGCCTGCACCTTCGCCACCGCCGACGTCTCGTCCGCAGGCGCCGTCAGATACGGGCTGAACTGGGACTGACCGCCCTGGCGCTGGGCAAACACGACGAGGCGCTTGGCGACCGCAAGCGCAGTGCGCGGCCCATGATCTTCGGCGACGAGCGCGAGCGACAGATCGATCCCGGCCGTGACGCCCGCTGACGTGACGAGCCGCTCGTCGCGCAGATAGATACGGTCGAAGTCGACCCGTGCGCGCGGAAACTGCGTGGCGAGTTGCTCGGCGTGTTGCCAGTGGGTCGTGACGCTGCGCTCGTCAAGAAGACCCGCGTGGCCAAGCGCGAACGCGCCGGTGCAGATGGAGCCGTAGCGTTTGCAACGTGCGGCGACGCTCGTGAGCCAGCCTATCAACCGCGGGTCGGGCTCGCTATCCGGCAGGGCGGGGCCGCCGGCCACCAGCGCGAGATCGAAGGCGCGCCTCGTTCCTTCGAACGTATCGTCGGCGACGAGCGCCATGCCATTCGAGGCGCGCAATGTGTTCGGTTCCGCGCTCAGCAGCGTCACCTGGTAATGCGCGTTGCGCGGAAGAAACTTGTTGGCTTCCGAAAAGACATCCACCGGTCCTGCGACATCGAGTGCTTGCACTCCGGGAAAGATCGCAACAGCGACGCTTGGCATCGAATGACCTCGTTGAGAACAGGCGCTACCTGCATGTAGTCGTTGACCAATACTGCACTTCATCAAGCTGATCCGGCAGAGAGGTCACGGAACAGCATAGCAAACCGGAGAAAAGGTGAGGATTTCCAGGGAGTCGATTTTCTCACGCAAAGGTGACTGGCCTGATGATGTTGACACTCACGTATCGTGATCCCGAATAGTCTCACCTTTGCGCGCGTGGCAATCGTGAGCATGATTGCCGGTATGGGCTTGATGATGTGTAGCGAAGCATGTCGACAGCGCTTCGATCACGGTTTACGGTGCGTCGTGTGTGACGAGTCGCATCACCCGGCGCACCAACGGTGAGGGTTTTCGGGAGGTATGGCGCGAGCCCATTCCGACCAGCGCAGCGTCAACCACGCGCATGCTGCGCAGCAATCTCCTGGAGATCGAGGTCATGCTCGAGAATGGTGAGCAGTTCGTCGTCGATCTGCCCCGACCGATGCATCCGCAACAACTCCGTGCGTCCCGCAGCGACGGCCGCCAACACGACGTCATAGTGGGCGCTGCGCAGATCGGCCGGGTAGGCGGCTTCGAGTTGATGGGCTGCTGTGATGCGTGCGCGGTAACTATATTGTTCGAGCAGGCGTGGATGAATCACACTGCCGTCCGGACCGTGCACGAGCGGCTGGATCGCAGCGAGCTGCGCGGCTTCGAGGCGCGCCCATGCCTGCGGCTCGGTCATCATCCGGCTATCTGTTTCGGGCGCATGAGCGGGCTGTATCCAACGAATCAGCGGACCGATGGTTGTGCCCTGACCGAGCACCGTTACCAGAATCACGGCGAAAGCGGCGACCAGAATAAGATCGCGGCCAGGCATCGCGTCGGGCAACGACAGCGCGATCGCAAGTGTGACGACGCCGCGCATGCCGGCCCAACTCGTGACGGTCGCGGAGCGCCAGTCGGGCGCGGCGCTGCTGCGTCGCAGGAGCTTGCACAACGCGCCATTCAACGCTTCGACACTGAAGACCCAAACAAAGCGCGAAACGAGAACGGCTGCCAGCACTGCAGCCACAGCGGGCGCAAAGGCGATCAACGCATCGCCCACGCCACCGAGGCGGACGATCACGCCACGCAGCGACAAGCCGATCAGAATGAACACCAGCGCTTCCATCAGGAAGATGACGACCTGCCAGAAGGCTAAGCCACGCGTGCGCACGGCGGCTGAGAAGACTTCGTGCTGATACCAGCCGAGCATCATGCCGCAACTGACGGTGGCAATCACGCCGGAGACGTCGAGCATTTCGCCGACGATATAGCTGATCCACGCGGCCAGTACCGACGCCGTGATCATCAGGTAGGCGTCATCGAGATACTGGAGAAGTTTCACGACCAGACAGCCGAGCGTGGCACCCACTGCCACGCCGCCCAGCGCCAGGATCGTGAAGCTTGCCACCGCATGTCCGGTGCTGAAGGTACCGGTCAACGCCGCCGCGACCGCGAAGCGGAACAGTACGAGGCCAGCCGCGTCGTTCAACAGGCTCTCGCCTTCGAGCAGCACCATCAACCGGCGCGGCAGTGCGACGCGCTCGAGCACGGCCTTGGCGGCGACCGCATCGGGCGGCGAGACGATCGCGCCGAGCGCGAAGCATGCGCCCCATGGCAAGCCGGGCACGACCTGGTGCGCGACTACGCCGACCACCAGCGTCGTGAAGGCGACGGCGCCGATCGCCAGCAGCAGGATGCCGCCGAGGTTGCGTTTGAATTCGGCCCAGACGGAGAAGTAGGCGCCGTCCATCAAGAGGGGCGGCAGGAACACGATCAGCACGAGTGCGGGATCGAGCATGACGGTGGGCAGGCCCGGCACGAAGGCCATGGCGGCACCGCCTATCAGCAGAGCGGCGGCCGGCGGCAAGCGCAGGCGCTTCGCGAGGAGTTGCAGCCCGATCATCGCGACGAGCGACAGCAGGATGAGTTTGAAGGCCACAACGGAGGACATAGGGCGGTCTCGGTGGTTTCACGTCATGCGGCGGAACTCACTTTCTACCATATGGGGGCGGGGTGGTTGAGCGGATTGGGGCAGGATGTTTTGAGCAGAGGGCCGGTAAGTCGTGCAATGAAGTTCCGGATTGTCAAATTGTGTGGCTTCGATCGTTGCCCGAGTTCTTGTATGGTCAAATCTTTCTGGTGAAGTGCAACCCGCTTCGTGTCGTAAGGTGTATTAATACATGATACAATCCAGCCATACGGTAGGTCCGACAACGTATGATCCGATCTTTTAAACACACAGGTGTGCAACGCTTCTTTGAAACGGGTTCGGCCGCAGGGATTCAGGCAGCACACCGGGCGCGGCTGAGCCGTCAGTTGATGGTGCTAAACAGATCAAAATCGCCACAGGACATGAATCAGCCTGGTTGGGGGGTGCACCCCCTCAAGGGGAGCGAGTCAGGGCTGTGGGCGGTAGAGGTAAACGGCAACTGGAGGCTAACGTTCGCATTTGAAGGTGAAAATGCGATCCTCGTTGACTATAGCGACTACCATTAGCGTGGTTGTTCGCCCGGCGTTGAAGCTGCGATTTAGTTCGAAAGCGGATACCCATAATAGATTTTCATAGTGGCTAAAGCTATGTCCAATATGTTCAACCCGCCGCATCCTGCGGCAATCCTTCGTGAAGACGTGCTACCCGCGCTTAACCTGACGGTCACCGAGGCTGCGGAGCAACTGGGAATCTCTCGGGTGACGTTGTCGCGTCTGCTCAACGAACGGGGTGGCATCACCCCGGAGATGGCGTTGCGCATCGAGCAATGGCTCGGGGTCGAGCGTGGCGGCCGAGCCGATCTGTGGCTTGGTATGCAACTGGATTACGATCTGTGGCAGGCACGCAAGCACGCTCCGAAGAAGATCAAGCGCGCACCGGTGGTGGCAGCCGCGTAGGCCACTGCCCCCCTCAAGCCTTCAACGTCCCCCCCGCCACATCCTCGCGCGATTGCACTTGCAGCACCGCATCGCGCTTGTCCAGCAGATGCTGCCGCAAAATTGCGCTCAGGCGTTTGCCGTCGCGCGCTTCCAGCGCCTCTAGCATTTCACCGTGATCATGAACCGCCCGGTCCCACTTCGGAATCTGAAAGTTCGACCGAAACCGTAGCGCCTGCAACCGTCGGTTCACCGAAATATACGTCTGCCGCAAAGCCGAATTGCGCGCCGCTTCGTTGATCTTGTCGTGGATCGCCTGATTGCGGCTGTAGTACCCCGCCAGATCGTTCTGCGCGCGGCACGCCAGCATCGCGTAGTGCAGCGCCTTGATTTCTGCCAGTTCCACCGCAGTGATCCGTTCGGCCGCCAGCTCGCCCGAAAACGCTTCGAGCCCGCTCATCAATTCGAAGGTCTCGCGCAACTCCGCCTCCGACATCTTCGACACCGATGCCCCGCGGTTCGGCCAGATCTCGATCAGCCCTTCCGCCGCGAGCACCTTCAGCGCTTCACGCAACGGCGTGCGGGAAATGCCGAGCGTCTCGCACAACTCGCGCTCATTGAGCTTCTTGCCCGGTTCCAGCACACCTTCGACGATAAAGCGCCTAATGTGCTCGACGACGGTGTCATGTAGCCGCTGCCGCTCAACCTTCGGCATTAGCGGGGCGCTAGCGGTGTCCGCTTCAAAATCCGAATTTTGCATACAAAAGCCCTCATACCATTTCTGGCGATTTTATAGGAAGCCGATGCATTAGGTAAGATAGCGGGTAAACACGGGTATCAACACACCAATTTTGCCTTGGGTTGGTCATCGAAGTGCTGCTATAGTTTTTTGCATGCAAAATTCAAACGGAGAAGACTCATGCTGAAACTCGACTTTCATCCTGCTGGCCGTCACTTTCTGCAGATTCCGGGGCCGAGTCCCGTACCGGACCGCATCCTGCGGGCAATGAGCTATCCGACCATCGATCACCGCGGCCCGGAATTCGGCGCGCTCGGCCTGAAGGTGCTCGACGGCATCAAGAAGATCTTCAAGACCCAGCAGCCGGTGGTGATCTACCCGGCTTCGGGCACCGGCGCGTGGGAAGCCGCGCTGTCGAACACGCTGAGCCCCGGCGACCACGTATTGATGTTTGAGACGGGCCACTTCGCGACGCTGTGGAAAAAGATGGCGGAAAGCCTCGGGCTCAAGCCGGAATTCCTCGGTCTGCCGGGCATCGAAGGCTGGCGTCGTGGCGTGCAGCCGCAGATGATCGAAGCGCGTCTGCGCGAAGACACACAGCACGCGATCAAGGCAGTCTGCGTGGTCCACAACGAGACCTCGACGGGCGTCACCTCCGATATCGCCGCCGTACGCCACGCGATCGACGCCGCCGGTCACCCGGCCTTGCTGCTGGTCGACACCATTTCGGGTCTGGCCTGCGCCGACTACCGCCATGACGAATGGGGCGTGGACGTCACCGTGTCCGGCTCGCAAAAGGGCTTGATGCTGCCGCCGGGCATCAGCTTCAACGCGGTCTCGCCGAAGGCCATCGCCGCAAGCAAGCAGGCGAAGCTGCCGCGCAGCTTCTGGGATTGGACCGAGATCATCGAGATGAACAAGTCCGGCTATTGGCCGTACACGCCGAACACGAACCTGCTGTACGGTTTGTCGGAAGCGCTCGACATGATCCTGGGCGAAGGGCTCGACAACGTGTTCGCGCGTCACGAGCGCCTCGCCGAAGCCAGCCGCCGCGCCGTGCGGGCGTGGGGCCTCGAGATCCAATGTGCTGACCCCGCCGTCTACAGCCCCGTGCTGACGGGCGTGATGATGCCCGAAGGGATCGACGCCGACGCCGTGCGCAAGACCATCTACGAACGCTTCGACATGTCGCTCGGCACGGGTCTCGGCAAGATGAAAGGCCGCATGTTCCGCATCGGCCACCTGGGCGACTGCAATGACCTCACGCTGCTGGCGACGCTAGCCGGTTGCGAAATGGGCCTGAAACTAGCGGGTGTGCCGGTTGCTGGAAGCGGCTTACCGGCGGCGATGGAGTGGCTTACCACCCAGGCCCAAGGCGCTGGCTTGAAGGTCGCCGCCTGAGCAACGGCGACGTATGCCGGGGTAAGGTGGGGGAGCCTTCTCCTGGTGGTAAAGGGGCGTAGCGGTTCACAAAACGTTACCCCCATGCAGCGTACGCTAGGGGATCCAAGACGCAGCGCGCCGTTCGAGGCACGCGGTCGATACCAGCAACGGAGACGGATGATGAAGCGGTTCCGCGTGACCAGTGCGAGCAGTATCGTTTTAGTGATGCTATGCATCATGTACTTCATTACCTACCTTGACCGCGTCAACGTCAGTACCGCAGCAGCCGGCTTCGGTAAGGAGTTCCAACTTTCTCATACTCAGATTGGCCTGGTCTTTTCGGCCTTCGCGTATCCGTACCTCGTGTTTCAGATCGTCGGCGGCTGGGTGAGCGACCGTTTCGGCGCCAAGCGCACCTTGATCTGCTGCGGCGCAATTTGGGCGCTGGCCACCATCCTGACCGGCCTTGCCGGCGGGCTCACTTCGCTGCTCGCCGCACGGTTGTTGCTGGGCTTCGGTGAGGGGGCGACGTTTCCGGCGGCGACAGCCGCGATGGCGCGCTGGGTGGCCAAAGAGAAGCGCGGCTTCGCGCAAGGCATTACGCACGCGGCCTCGCGCATCGGCAATGCGGTGGCGCCGGCCGCAATCGTCCTCGTGATGGCCACCTGGGGCTGGCGCGAATCGTTCTACATCTGCGGCGTGTTCAGCCTGGTGTGGGTGATTGTCTGGGCAGTCACTTTTACGGAGCATCCGAAAGATCATCCGCGCATCACGGCTGACGAGCTCGAGGTACTGCCGCAGCCCAAGCCGAAGGCCGCCAACGTCCCGTGGAAAGCCCTGTTTCGCCGCATGGCGCCGGTCACGATTGTCTACTTCTGCTACGGCTGGACCCTGTGGCTCTTTCTGAGCTGGATTCCGCAATACTTCCTCCATAGCTACCACCTCGACCTGCAGAAATCGGCCCTTTTCGCCTCGACCGTGTTTTTCGCGGGCGTGCTCGGCGATACGCTCGGCGGCATCGTGACGGACAAGATCTTCACGCGCACCGGAAGCCTGAGACGTGCGCGCAGCTGGATGGTGTCGGTCTGCATGCTGTTGACGCTCGCCGTGCTGGTGCCGCTGATGTTCGCCCACAACCTCTATGTTTCCATGGCGTGCCTGTCCGCCGGCTTCTTCTTTGCGGAAATGACGATCGGACCGATGTGGGCCATTCCGATGGACATCGCACCGGAATACTCCGGCACCGCTAGCGGCATGATGAACACCGGCTCGGCCTTGGCGGCGATCATCTCGCCGGTTGTCGGCGGCTTTCTGATCGACCGCTTCGGCAGCTGGGAATTGCCGTTTCTCGGCAGCATGCTGCTGATGGGCATCGGCGTGGTCCTCGCCTTCCGCATGCAGCCGGAAAGCAAATTCGAAATGAGCGCGACACCGGGCGCGCATGTGGCGCCCAGCTTGAAAGTCTGAGCACACGCGGCACGCTGTTTTCAACCTTGACCCGTAACGACGTAACGATGACCCCTACCGACATTTCCCCCTTGAGCCAGCGCCTCGCCGATGCGCGCACACGCCACCTGACGCTCAGCAGCGTGCCGCCGGAACTGATACCGGCTGACGCCGACGCGGCCTACGCCATCCAGCACGAGATTCTGCGTGCGTCGGGAGCGCGGATTGGCGGCTGGAAGATCGGCGCGAAGTCGGATACCGGGCCGATCCAGGGCGCGCCGCTGCCAGCCGGTGATGTCTATGGCGACGGCGCGAAGTTGCCGCGAGAAGTGTTTGCGCCGCTCGCGCTCGAACTGGAGATTGCGTTCCGCTTCGGCCGCCGCTTCGAACCAGCGAGCGAACCGTACAGCGAAGATGAAGTGCTGGCGGGTATCGGATCGTTCGGCACAACGATTGAAATTGTCGCGAGCCGCTACGCCGCGTGGCCGAATATCGACAAGCTGGCGCAACTCGCCGATCTGCAGAACAACGGTGCGCTCATAGTCGGCGAATTCGCGCCTTACCGTGACGACTTTCCGTTTGTCGCGCCGTCGCTGCGCTTCAGTTTCGAGGGACGCGATGTGGTGCTCGAGGCGGCGGCGAATCCTGCTGGCGATCCGCGCCGGTTGCTCCCGTGGCTTGTGAACCACTGCGCGGTGCATCGCGGCGTGGCGGTCACGCCGGAGATGGTGATCACGACCGGCTCCTACACGGGCATGTTTTTCCCGCAGACCGCAGGCACGGCGAGCGGCCGCATTGAAGGGCTCGCGCCCATCAGTGTGACGCTCTTCTAGAGATTTTTTCGGGCCGACGATTATGACGAATGCCGCTTCCCCCTTGCTCGTCAAACCCATTCACCTGGTGCCGTCCAGTGCGCGAATGACGACGCCGCTCGCGAAGCGCCTGCGTGAAGCGTTGCGCGGCGATGTGCTGTTCGATGCGGCGAGCCGCGGCCGTTACGCCACGGATGCGTCGATCTACCAGATCACGCCGATTGGCGTCGTAGTGCCGCGTGATCAAGACGATCTGCGCATCGCGCTCGAAGTCGCTCGCAGCGAGAAGGTGCCGTTGCTCGCGCGCGGCGCCGGCACGAGCCAGTGCGGGCAGACGGTTGGCGAGGCGCTGGTGGTCGACACCAGTAAGTGGCTGAACAATATCGTCGCGTTCGATGCCGAAGCGCGCACCGTGACGGTCGAACCGGGCGTTGTGCTGGATCATCTGAACGCCTGGCTCAAGCCGCATGGGCTGTGGTTTCCGGTGGATGTCTCGACGGCCGCGCAATGCACGATCGGCGGGATGGCCGGCAACAATTCGTGCGGCTCGCGCTCGATCGAGTACGGCAACATGGTGCACAACGTCGAGGCGATCGAAGCGATCCTCGCCGACGGCAGCGAGGCGCGCTTCGGGTCGCTGCGCGAGGCGCCGCAAGGGGTGCGCTTGCAGGAGATTGTAGAGGGCGTAAAGCGCATCGCGCTGCGCGAACGCGACGCGATTGTCGCGCGCGTGCCGAAGGTGCTGCGGCGCGTCGCCGGCTACAACATCGACGTTTTCGATTGTCAGAATCCGCGCGCCTACACCGATGACGGCATCGCCAACCTCGCGCACCTGCTGGTCGGCTCGGAGGGCACGCTGGCATTCAGCCGGCAGCTGACGCTGAAGCTCGCGCCGTTGCCGGCGCACAAGACACTCGGCGTGGTCAACTTCCCGACCTTCTGGCAGGCGATGGACCTGACGCAGCACATCGTCAAGCTCAAGCCTGTGGCGGTCGAACTGGTCGACCGCACGATGATCGATCTGGCCATCAGCAATCCGGCTTTCCGCCCGGTCATTGAGAAGGCGCTGGTCGGTCGTCCTGAAGCGATTCTGCTGGTGGAATTCGCGGGCGAAAGCCGTGACGCGCAACTCGCGGGCCTGAAGCAGTTGACCGAGCTGATGGCCGACCTCGGTCTGCCCGATTCGGTTGTGCAGATGCCGGATGCCAATGAGCAGAAAGCGCTCTGGGAGGTCCGCAAGGCTGGGCTGAACATCATGATGAGCATGAAGGGTGACGGCAAGCCGGTGTCCTTTATCGAAGACTGCGCGGTGCCGCTCGAACACCTGGCCGAGTACACGAGCAAGCTGACCGAGGTGTTCCACCGCCACGGCACAGAAGGTACCTGGTACGCGCATGCGAGCGTCGGCACGTTGCACGTGCGGCCAATTCTCGACATGCGGCGCGACGGCGCGCTCAAGATGCGGGCGATCGCGGAAGAAGCGGCGGCCCTTGTGCGCGAATACAAGGGCGCTTATTCGGGCGAGCACGGCGACGGGCTGTGCCGCGGCGAATGGGTGGCGTGGCAATACGGGCCGCGCCTGAACCAGGCATTCAGCGAGATCAAGGCGCTCTTCGATCCGGACAACCGCTTCAATCCGGACAAAATCGTGCGCCCGCCGAAGATGGATGACGCGCGCAATTTTCGCTTCGCGCCGGGCTATCGTGAACGCGCAATCGAGACGGCGCTCGACTGGTCCGCATGGAACGTCGAGCGTGATCCGCTCACGGGCAAGGAGACGCTGCCGGGCGCCGGCAACGACCTGTCCGGTGGCCTCGCCAAGGCCGTCGAGATGTGCAACAACAACGGCCATTGCCGCAAATTCGATGCCGGCACGATGTGCCCGAGCTACCGCGTGACGAAGGACGAGCAGCACGTGACGCGCGGCCGGGCCAATACATTGCGGCTAGCAATTTCAGGGCAACTCGGTGAGGAAGGGCTGGCGAGTGACGACGTGAAGGACACGCTCGACCTGTGCGTGTCGTGCAAGGGCTGCAAGCGCGACTGCCCGACCGGCGTCGATATGGCTAAGTTCAAGATCGAGGCGCGGGCGGCACGCGTCAAGCGTAATGGCCTGAGCATGCGCGACCGGCTCGTGGCGTTCATGCCGCGCTACGCGCCGTTCGCGAGCAAGGTGCCGGGCTTGATGGCTTTGGCCGACAACGTGCCGGTGCTGTCCACGTGGTTTAAGCGGACGGTGGGTTTTGCGCCGCAACGCACGCTGCCGCGCTTCAGCAAATCGTTCCTGGCGAGCGCTGTAGCGACGCGAGCGACTGGAGCGGGCGGATCGGCCGCGTCGGCAAAGGCGCGCTCTAGCGCCGATGGCGTCGTGCGGGAAGTGTTGCTGTTCGTCGATACGTTCAACAACAACATGGAACCGGAGAATGCGCGAGCCGCGCAGCGGGTGCTGGAGGCCGCCGGTTATACCGTGCACTTCAATACGCGCGAAGGCGAGCGGCCGGTGTGTTGCGGCCGCACGTTCCTCGCCGCGGGTCTGGTGGACGAAGCGAAGCAGGAAGCGCGACGCATGCTGGACACGTTCAAACCGTTTGTCGAACGCGGTGTGCCGATTGTCGGACTCGAACCATCGTGTCTGCTGTCGTTGCGCGACGAGTTTCTCCACTATGGGTTCGGCGAAGAAGCGCAGCGGCTCTCGAAGTCGGCATTCCTGTTCGAAGAGTTTCTGGTGCGCGAGCAGAAGGCCGGGCGTCTGGCGCTCGAGCTCAAACCGTTGCCGACAGAAAAGGCCCTGGTGCACGGCCATTGCCATCAGAAAGCCTTCGATGCCTTCACGCCGGTGCAAACCGTGCTGAACTGGATTCCGGAACTGAAGGTGTCGACGGTGGAGTCATCCTGCTGCGGGATGGCGGGCAGTTTCGGTTACGAGGCCGAGCATTATGAGACCTCGCAGGCAATGGCGGAGTTGTCGTTGCTGCCGGCGGTGCGCAAGATCGGCGCTGATACGGTGATGGTGGCCGATGGCACCAGTTGCCGGCATCAGATTCACGATGGCGCCGGCGTCGACGCCGTGCATGTGGCGCGTGTGCTGGCGATGGCCTTGAAGTAGCCGACGTCAACCTGGGTTAGGCCGCGGCGCCGATCGCCTGCCGGTACAACATGGGCGCCACGCCCACCGCTTCGCGGAAGCGGTGACTGAAGTGGCTCGCATTGGCATAACCGCAGCGCGCCGCCACCTGGGCGAGCGGCAGCGCGGTGGTGCGCAACAGCACCCGCGCCCGCTCGACACGCTGCTGGGCAATCCACGCAGCCGGCGGTAAGCCGAACGAGGTGCGGAACATGCGTGCCAAGTGGTATTCCGACAGACAGGCCGCCTCGGCCAGATTGCCGAGCGTCAGCGGCTGGGTCAAATGCTCGTCGATGTAGTCGCGCAGCCGTCGGCGTGTCGCCACCGAGAGCCCGCCCTTGAGGCCAGCGTCGATACGGCTCACGCCTTGCGAACGCAGTAGGAGGCTCAGGACTTCGTGGGCCGTTTCATTGGTCCGCAACAGGCCGTCGGCGTCGTCCCAGCGTTCGTGTGCGACACACCGAATGGAGGCCAAATGGCGTCTCGGTGGGATCGATCACGGTGCTGGGCAGACTGGTGTTCACGGCTGGAAAGTGGCGGATGATATGGCTTGCAGTATAGAGCGTGCGGCACCGTCCCCGCTCGCCGTGGCAGAAAAGTGCGCAATCCTGGACAAGTGATGAGCGGTTCGCGGGAGCACAGTCGGGCGGTCGAATCCCCGAATTTTCTCTTCCCGCAAGCCTTGCCATGAATCTGTTTCTCTACGCTTTAACCGTCCTGATCTGGGGTACCACCTGGATCGCCATCAAATGGCAACTCGGCGTGGTGCCGCCGCCGGTGTCGATTGCCTGGCGTTTCGGGCTCGCGGCGCTCATCCTGTTCGCACTGCTGCGCATCATGCGCCGGCCGATCTGGCCGCCGCGCGCCGCGTGGCGGTATCTGCTGGCGCAGGGGCTGGCGCTGTTCTGCTGCAATTTTCTGTGCTTCTACTACGCCGAGCAGGTCGTGCCGAGCGGACTGGTCGCGGTGATTTTCTCGATCGCGCCGCTGCTGAATTCGATCAATGGCCGGCTGTTCATGGGGCGTCCGTTGCAACCTACGGTCATCGTGGGTGCGTTGCTGGGTCTGGTGGGCATCCTGTGCCTGTTCGTACCACAGATGGCCGGACACCTCGGCGACAATGCCGCGTGGCTCGGGATGGGAGTCGCGCTTCTCGGCACCTTGTGCTTTTCCACCGGCAGCCTGCTGTCGAGCCGGATGCAGTCCATGGGTCTGCACCCGCTCGTCACCAATAGCTGGGCCATGCTGATTGGCGCGAGCATCCTGACGGTGGGCAGCGCGTTGGCGGGCTTGTCGTTCGCAGTCGAACCCGATGCGCGGTATCTCGGCGCACTCGCCTATCTGGCGGTGTTCGGCTCGGTGGTCGGGTTCACCGCCTATCTGATGCTGGTCGGACGGATGGGGCCGGAGCGCGCCGCCTACTGCACCGTGCTGTTTCCGATTGTGGCGCTGGCGGTATCGACGGTCTTCGAGGGGTATCACTGGACCGTACTGGCCGTCGTCGGCCTCGTGCTGGTGGTGGCCGGCAATCTGGTGGCCTTCGACCTGACACGGCGCGTCTTCGCCCGGCGCGCGACGGCCTAATCAGCCGCCGCCCATTGCGGCCACCGTCCCAGCTCGGCGAACAGTTCGAGCATGGCGGCCCGCACCTTCTGCACGGCGTTGCTGAGCAACGCCGTGTCATGCCAGCACAGTGACAGCGTGCGCGAGAACAACCGGTGATCGACTTTGGCGAGCTTCAGTTTGTGCTCGTCGAGTTCGATGTGCGCGGCGCTCCACGGCAGGATCGTCACCCCTAGCTTCGCCATCACCGCCGCGAACAACAACGAGGTGGAGCTGGCCTCGAACAGGATCTCGCACGGCAGGCCGGCTTCGCGCAGCGCCCAGTCGACACGGCTGCGGATCGTGTTCGGCGCGCTCGGCAGGATCAGCGGCATGCGCGCCAGTTCGGCGAGCGGCACGGGCTCGGCCGGCATGGGAAATTCCGGCCACGCAATCAGATAGAGCGCCTCGCTGAAGAGCCGCTGCGCAACGATGCCGCGCGTCTCGACCGCATCCACCACCACCGCCAGTTCCACCCTGCCGCCGCCAATCAGACCACCGAGATCCGCGCTCGGCGCCTCGATCAACTCCAGCGCGATGCCGGGATAACGGTCGCGGATGGTTCGCGCGAGCGGAATCGCCAGCACCCGCGCCGTGCTCGACGGCATACCCACCGACACCTTGCCCTGCGGCAACTCGGCGTCCTGGCGCAGCAGCTCGCGGGTGCCGTCGGCTTGTCGCAACAACTCGAGCGCATGACGATAGAGCGTCTGCCCCGCCGCGGTGGGCGCGACGCCGTGCACGCTGCGCTCCAGCAGTTGCATCCCCAGATCGGCTTCGAGATTGCGCATCTGCTGGCTGATCGCCGGCTGCGCGATGTGCAGCGCCTCACTCGCTCGCGTGACGTTGCCGCACTCCACCACTTTCACGAAATACCGCAGTTGCCGCAGGTCCCTACCTGTTTCCTTGATCTCTTTGTCCCATAAGCAAATCCGATCGAATTAGAGAAATATCATATTTTTCGGCGATCGAGCGCGTTCTTATACTGGGTCCACAAAAAACCGAAGAGTGCTCAGGCCGACCGGCCGGGCGCCGCTTCAACACGGTTGGCGTCGGCCGGCCAGGAGACACGCATGTCCAAAGTGATCGCTGCATCGGCGCCGGGCCTCAAGCCCCAGCGCACGCCTCTCACCCGCGAACAGATCGACGGCTTCTGGGCGGTCTACTCGGGATGGGTTCTGGACGGCGTGGATTCGGTGATCTACGCGCTCGTGCTGATCCCGGCGCTCACCGAGCTTCTGCCCGCCTCGGGCATAGCCGCCACACCCGGCAACCTCGGCATGTACGGCTCGATCCTGTTCGCTCTGTTTCTGATCGGCTGGGGGCTGTCCTTCATCTGGGGGCCGCTGGCGGATCGCTTCGGCCGGGTCAAGACGCTGGCCGCGAGCATTCTGATCTACTCGGTGTTCACGGGTGCGGCCGCGTTGGCGCACAACGTCTGGGAACTGGCGGCGTTCCGGCTGATTGCCGGGATCGGCGTGGGCGGCGAATGGGCGCTGGCCGGCACCTATGTGGCCGAAAGCTGGCCTGAGGATCGCCGCAAGATGGGCGCGGGCTATCTGCAGACGGGTTACTACCTCGGCTTCTTCCTTGCCGCGCTGCTGAACTACACAGTCGGCGCGACGTATGGCTGGCGTGCGATGTTTTTGTGCGGTCTGGTGCCGGCGTTGCTGGCGATCTTCACGGTGATGAAGGTGAAGGAGCCGGGTCAGTGGCGCAAGTCCTCGCATGGTCCGGGCGCGGCGAACGCGCCTGCCGTAGTGGCGGCGACCCGCCGTCCGCTGCTGGAGATTTTTGCCCCGGCGTATCGGCGCCGCACGTTGACGAGCGCGAGTCTCGTGGGTGTCGCGATCATCGGGTTGTGGGCAGGATCGGTCTATGAAGCGAGCGCGGTCGTGACGCTAGCGGCGCGCGTCGGCATCGACCGTGTCGGCGGCGTGCATCTGGCGTCGATTGGTGCGGCGGTGCTGTCGTTCGCGACGATCCTCGGTTGTCTGGCCGCGCCGTGGCTCGCCGAACGGCTGGGACGCCGCGGGGCGCTCGGCGTGTACTTCGCCGGCATGGCGGCGTCGATCGTGTTCGCCTTCGGCTGGGTGTTCTATCTGCCCAACGGGCTCAACCTGTTCATGGTGTCGCTGTTGTTTCTCGGTTTCTTCGGCGGCAACTTCGCGATCTTTTCGCTGTGGCTGCCCGAGCAATATCCAACCCGGATGCGTGCGACTGCTTTCGCCTTCAACGCGTCGATCGGGCGGTTGCTCGGAGCCGGCGTCAACTTCCTGCTGGCTGCCGCGATTCACTGGCAAGGCTCGCTGGGCTTGCCAGTCGCATGGACGGCTGCCGCCTTTGTACTCGGTCTGCTGATCCTGCCGTTTGCCGTCGAGACCCGTCATCAGACGTTGCCGGAATAGCGCGCCTCAGCACGCGCACCGCGGGCACTACATGCACGACGTGCGCGATCCGCACCTGTCATCTATCCGCTGGAGAACTGAATGCAAGCGTTGCAAGGAATCAAGGTCGTCGAACTGAGCCGCGCGTTGTCGGGACCGTTCTGCTCGATGGTGCTGGCCGATCTCGGCGCGGATGTGATCAAGGTCGAACCCGGTCCGCACGGCGATATGAGCCGGACATGGGGGCCGTTCGACCGTGGCGTGAGCACGTACTATCTGTCCTGCAACCGTAACAAGCGCGGCGTGTGCATCGATTTTCGCAAGCCGGGAGGTCTCGCTGCAGTCCAACGCCTGATCGACGGCGCGGACGTCGTGATCGAGAACTTCAAGCCCGGCACCGTCGAGAGCATGGGACTTGGCTATGAGGTGCTCAGCGCGCGCAATCCGCGCCTCGTGATGGGCAGCATCAACGCATTCGGCGTGGATGGTCCGATGAGCGGCTGGCCGGGCTTCGACCAGATCGCGCAGGGTTATTCGGGGCTGATGAGTCTGACTGGCTTTGCCGAAGGCGACCCCACGCGGACAGGCACCGCAATCGGCGATCTGAGTTCGGGCATGTGGCTTGCCATGGCGATTCTCTCGGCACTACTGGAGCGCGAGCGCACCGGGCGCGGCCAGCATGTCAGCACGTCGTTGCTCGCCAGTCTGATCGGTTTGTTGAGCGTGCACGGCCAGCGCTACCTGAGTCTCGGCGACGTGCCGCGCCGCACCGGCAATGCGCATGCGGTGATCGCACCGTATGGCGTATTCGAAACCGCAGATGGCCCGCTCAATCTGGCGCCGATCACCTCGGATATGTGGCTGCGTTTGTGCCAGTTGCTCGATCTGCCCGCGCTGCCGGATGATCCGCGCTTCGCGACCAACGAGGCGCGCGTGGCGCATCGCGACGAATTGAAGGCTGTGCTAGAGACTCGCCTGAAGACGCGCAGTAAACGCGAGTGGACTGAACTCTTCATTGGCGTGGGACTGCCCGCCGGCCCGATCAATACGCTCGATGAAGTGTTCGACGATCCGCAGGTGCGGCATTGCCAACTGGTCGAGACGCTGGAGCATCCGACGCTCGGCGCGCTGCGTCAGGTGGTGACGCCGGTGTCGAGTCCGTCAGCGGCGGGTGAGACGTCGCCACACGTCAGCCGGCATGCGCCGCCCAGCTTGGGCGAACATACGGTGGACGTATTGCGCGAGGCGGGTTTCGACGCCACCGCGATCGAGGCGCTGCTTGCCGCGAAGGCCGTGCATCAGCAGGACCGTGAGGGCGAATACAATGCGCGGGAAAAGGTCTCGGAACCCGCTGCAGGAGTGACGCAATGAACGATACGCAAACCTCACCGGCTACGGTGAAAGTGAACATTGTCGATGAGCGGATCGCTCAGTTGACATTCAGTAATCCTACGCGGCGAAATGCACTCAGTGCCGAGCTGCTCCAGACACTCGACGCCCGTCTCGAAGCACTCGCAGCGCAGCGTATTCCGGTCGTCATACTCGGCAGCGGTGTGGGGCAAGACGTCTGGAGCGCAGGCCACGATATCGGCGAACTCGAGCACGACCGCGATCCGATCGCCTATGGCAAGCCGCTCGAACTGGCGCTACGCCGCGTGCGGGCCTATCCCGGCGTAATGATCGCGATGGTCTCGGGATCTGCGTGGGGCGGCGCAGTCGATCTGGCGATGAGCTGCGACCTCGTAGTGGCGGACGGCAGTGCGCGCTTTGCGATGACACCGGCGAATATCGGCTTGCCGTACACGACGAGCGGCCTGCTGCGTTTCTTCAACAACCTGCCGATCCACGTGTTGAAGGAAATGTTCTTCTGCGCTCAACCACTGGATGCACAGCGCGCCGAACGCTTCGGTGTGGTCAACCGGCTGGTCGACAGCGACAAGCTGGAGGCCACGGCGCTCGAACTGGCGCGCGGGATTGCCGGTAAGGCGCCGCTGGCGATTCAGGCCGTGAAGGAACAATTGCGCATCCTCGAAGACCTGCAGCCCATGCCTGTTCAGGCAATGGAGCAGATTGCGGAGCTGCGTCGGCAGGCGTGCGAAAGCGCGGATTTCAGCGAAGGGCTGGCGGCGTTTGCGGCGCGACGTCCGGCGGTGTTTGGAGGCAAGTGAGCGCCGCGTTCGCCGCACGGCGTGCATGTATCAGGCAATGACCGCCGCTCAGTGGTGAGGGCCCACAAGGCACCTTGCGCACCGCCAAGCCTTTAAGGTGAGGCTTTCCGGGAGCCGAATTCGGGAAGCCTTCTCTGCCAACCCCCAAAGGTGAGAACTTACGGGAGTACTGGATTCGCTTGGCCTGATCTAGCGTGCGCGCTCACCCTGACGGAAAACTTTGCCCGATACGTAATATTTGAAAAGATATATCGGAAAAACAATCCGAAATTTCAATTCGAGTGATGCGAGCAAAATTGTCAATTTTTATTAAATTTATAAATGGGATTTTTATCGATTAATTTTCTCGCAGAATACGCGATGAAAAATCGCTGTACTCCTCGCAAGGAATATGATCGTGAAACTCTCATCCCGCCTCGGCGCGACCTTTTTCGTCTTGCTGAGCATCGAGCCTTGCGCTGCACTGGCTCAATCGCAATTGACCTACACCACATCCTGGATTGGCAATAGCTTTGGATTTGGCGACGGAAAATGGATGCAGCAAGACATTCAATCCATCAATGTCACGCCTAATGGGACGGTTTATACCAATTCACCATGGGATGAAAGCGGTAGTGAAATCGCTTCCTATCAGAATGGTAACAAGCTCGCAGTAGCGGGCAATACGCACGGATGGGGCGCGGCCGGCGGCGATGCGGTCGCTACCAACAGCACGTATCTGTACGCCGCGATGTCGATCGGCAATGAGAGCAACGCGCTGGTGGGTGCGGACTATCCGCCGCAGAACCAGACGTGGTTCGGTATCACACGGCGTCTGTTGTCGAACATCGCCCTTGGTGCGCCGTTCGCCTCCGGCATCGGCAACAGCGCTAACGCAACCAAGGATAGTTTTCTGCGCGTCGAGGCGGTGCCGGCCGGCATCGACGCGGGCATTCGCGGGCTCGCTGCCAGCGACAGCGAAGTGTACGTGGCCGATACCTATGGCAACCGCATCGTCGTGCTCGACGCACAAACCATGCGGCAGTTGCGCTCGTGGAGCGTGCCGGCGCCGGGCCGTATCGTCATCGATACCGACTCGACGCTTTGGGTCATCAGCGGTTTCGATTCGGCGAGCGGCGCGAGCGTCGTGCATTGTTCGAACGCCGGCGCGCCGCTGGCGGGGACCCTGCCGCTGCCGGCCGGTACCGTACCCACCGCCCTTGCCATTGCTCCGTCAGGGCAGATTCTCGTCGCGGACAATAGCCCCTCGCAGCAGATTCTTGTATTCGACAAAATCGCCGGCGGACAGACGCAACTCGACACCGCGCTCGGCACGCGCAACGGCATCTTCCATGCGGTCGAAGGCACGCCCGGGAACTGGCGCTTTAACGGCATCACCGGTATCGGTTTCGATCAGAGCGGCAATCTGTATGTGGGGCAGAACAACGAGGGGCCGCGGCCGATCGGATCGGCGACGGTCGGCGAGGGCGCAGTTCTCGAGAGCTATGGGCTCGCCTCGCAGCAACTGAACTGGCGTTTGTACGGGCTGACGTTCGTCGATAGCGGCGACTTTGACCCAGCTAACTCCGCTAGCGTGTACAGCGGCTCGAAACGCTTCTCGCTCGATTACAGCCAACCCACCGGGAAAGAATGGTCGTATGCGGGCTTTACGCTGAACCGCTTCGCTTACCCGAACGACCCTTCGTTCTACCTGACTCGCGGCGTGCGCGGCGAGCCGATGGTGCGGCGGATCAATGGCCAGCCCTATCTGTACACGCTTGACCCGTACTCGCACTACTTGAGCGTGTATCGCTTCGACACGGCGCACGGCGAAGTCGCAATTCCCTCCGGCTTGCTGGCCGAGAATCCAATCCCCGGCACCTGGCCGGCTGGGCAGCCGACGTCTGGCGAGTGGATGTGGCGCGACAGCAACGGCGACGGCGTGGTCGATGCAAACGAGATCACTAGTAATCCCTCCACCGGCAGCACGGTCGGCGACGGTTTCTGGTGGGTCGACAGCACGAGCAACGTCTGGCTTGCGACGCCCGTGAGCGGTATCCGCGAGATGCCGCTGCAGGGGCTGGATCCGTACGGTAACCCGATCTACCAGTACACGGGAGCCAAGTGGTTTGCGATGCCGCCGCAGTTCACCCGGCTCGGGCGCATCGTCTATGTGCCACAGACCGATACGATGTATGTGACTGGCTTTACGACCGCGAACCCATGGAACTCGACGCTGTGGAAAGAAGCCGGGCCGCTGCTCGCGCGCTATGACAACTGGAGTAGCGGCAATCCGTCGTTGACCTACACGATTGCACTGCCGTGGAACACGCAAAGCGATCCGCAGGTGACCACGGTGGGCGTAGCGGTGGCGGGCAACTATATCTTCGTTGCCGAGTTGTTTACGCAGAAGATCGATGTGTACGATGCGCGCTCCGGTCAGGCTGTCGGCTACATGACGCCCGGCGCGAGTGTGGGCAACACGAGTGGCTGGGTCGATGTGTATCTCGGCATCAGCGCGGTGGAGCGTGATAACGGCGAATACGACGTGCTGGTAGAGGACGATGCGCGCGCCAAGATCCTGATGTACCGGTGGACGCCTACGCCCTAGCAGGTTCTGATGCGGCGAACGCACGAATGGACGACCGATCGCGATCGGTATATAACAACATTAGAGATTCATTCGCCACTGCCACAAACGGAGAGATGTTCCATCATGACGCGTGATGTTTCGCAAAATCAGGAAACGGGCCAAAAGCCTGATCTCGAACACCTCGACGCAGCCATCAGCCACGTCGACCAGTTGGTGAGTTCCGGCGGCATTGCATCGGGCGCGGCCAAAGGGCTGTTGTATAGCCTGATCGAGACACTCGGCACGCTAGTGGGCGATCCGGATCTGCCGGAGCATGCGCGTTCCGGGTACGAAGGCTTGCTCGAAACGGCCCGTGAACTACGGGTCAAGCTCGAACATTGAAATTGGTCTGAAGTTTCAGGCTTCCACGCTTTCTTGCGCGGCTAGCGCTTCCAGCAAAGCCTCCGGCGCCGACGTGATCTGCACGGTTGGCGTGCCATGCCAGTCCGCACAGCGCTGGAACGCGCGCTGAAGGTCCGCGGCGAGACGGCCGCTGATTCGCACCCCCGGTTCCAGATGCACCGCCTTCAGTTCGAAGATGCCGCTCGCCCGGTGCGCCTTGGCATCGGCGCGGCCTACCAGCTTGCCGCGGCTCAGGATCGGCAGCACGAAATAGCCGTACTTGCGCTTGGCCGCGGGCGTATAGCATTCAATCACATAGTCGAAGTCGAACAGTGCCGCAGCGCGCTTGCGATCCCACACGACCGGGTCGAACGGCGACAGCAATGTGGTGACCGTCGAGGCCAGTTTGCCGCTGACTGCATCGTCGATCAGCGGCGCGAATTCGTGATGCACAAAGGTGTCCTGTTTCCAGCCGTCCACGTGAACCGGGATCAGTTCGCCCTGGTCGGCCAGCGCGTGCAGCGCATCGACATACGGCCGGCGCGGCAGCCGGTAGTAATCGGCGACCCAATCGGCGCGCGCGACGCCTAAGGCGCGGCAACTCCGTCGCAGTACTTCCTGAGCGATGGCCTCTGCCGGTTGCAGATCTCGCTTGTCGTTCCAGCCCGGCAGTACTCGTTCCGTCAGATCGTAGACCCGATGAAAATTGCGCCGCTCGGCGACCATCAATTGCCCGATGACGAACAGCACTTCGAGGTGGCGCTTCTCCGGCTTCCAGTCCCACCAGCCGTTACTCTTGCCCGCCTCACGGGCGAAGTCCGCCGAGCGGACCGGTCCCGTTGCCCGGATATGTTCGAGCAGGCGCTCGATCTCCTTGCGGTATTTCTTGTGCCATTCGGCCGCGTATTTCCAGCCCATACCGCTTGGGTCCAACATGCGGTGGCGCAGCAGGCCGTAATCCTCAATCGGCACGAAGCAGGCCTCGTGCGACCAGTACTCGAACAGCTTGCCCTCGGCGAGATGCTCGTCGAGCCACTGCGGCGTGTAGGCGCCGAGGCGGCTGAACAGCACGAGGTAAGGGCTGCGAGCGACGACGTGAATCGTGTCGATCTGCAATTGCGCCATGCGGCGAATCGCGTCGAGGACGTCGGCTTTGGTGGCTTTGCGGCGGGGCGGGGTCAACAGACCCTGCGCGGCCAGATGGAGAGTGCGGGCGGCGGATAACGGGAGAGTCTTCACGCGGTCGATCGCTGAGTGGATGGAGTGGCGCGGTGGCGCTTACGAAGTAGCGGCGTGAGGCGGACCGAAGATGCGTCGCCCGGCCGGACAACCGCTACTTTAGCGCGAATGCGTCATGCCCCTAGCGCGACCACCTCTCCCGTGACCATCGCGAGCATCTGATGGATCTGCGCCACCACGGCCGCCCCTTCGCCGACCGCTGCCGCTACCCGCTTGGTCGAGCCTGCGCGTGCATCGCCGATCGCGAACACGCCATCAACCGTCGTGCCCAGATCGCAGGTGGAGTTCAGGCCCTTCGCACCGGTCAGCACAAAACCCTTCGAATCGAGCTTTACCCCGCAGGTTTGCAGCCATTCGGTGTTCGGATCGGCGCCGGTGAAGAGGAACAGATGGCGCGTGTCGAAATGATCCGTGCCGTCCGCCAGCGGCTGCTTCAACACGACCGACGCGAGGCCGACCTCATCCGCTTCGAGTTGCCCGATCTCCGTATGTGGATGAACGAACACATTCGGCAGCGAGCGGATCCGGTCGATCAGATAGCGCGACATGGTTGCTTCGAAGCCGCTGCGGCGGATCAGCACGTGCACCTTCGCCGCGTGCGTGGCGAGATAGACGATGGCCTGGCCGGCGGAATTGCCACCGCCCACCAGCACGATTTCCTCGCGCTTGCATAGCTTGGCTTCGACAGGCGAGGCCCAGTAGTAGACGCCCTTTCCATCGAAACGCTCGAGCCCTTCGATAGCGGGCCGACGGTACACCGCGCCGCTCGCAATCACGATGGTGCGCGCTTTCACGCTGCCGCCGCACTTGAGCTCGAGCCGATGCGGGGACTCTTCGCAATGTAAAGCTTTAACCTTGACCGGGATCGCGACGTGCGCACCGAATTTCTGCGCCTGTACAAACGCGCGGCCGGCCAGCGCCTGGCCCGTGATGCCGGTCGGAAAGCCAAGATAGTTCTCGATGCGCGAACTGGCGCCCGCCTGGCCACCCGGCGCGCGGCTGTCGAGCACGATCACCGAGAGCCCTTCCGAGGCCGCATAAACCGCGGTTGCGAGTCCCGCCGGGCCGGCGCCGACGATGGCCACGTCGTAGATCAACGAAGCATCGAGCTCGGGCAGCATGCCGAGGCAGGTCGCGAGTTGGGGGTCGCTCGGATGACGCAGCACGGAGCCGTCTGGACAGATCACCAGCGGCAGGTCTTCAGGCTGCGCGCCGAACTGTTCGATCAGGCTGAGCGCGTCGTCGTCGCGTTCGTCGATCACCGAATGCGGGTGACCGTTGCGCGACAGGAAGCCCTGCAGCGAGACGAGGCGCGCGTCGTTGCTCTTGCCCACCAGGATCGGGCCGCCCGCGCCTTTTTCGATCAGCGAGACGCGCCGCAGGATCAGCGCACGCATGATGCGCTCGCCAAGCTCGGCTTCCGCGACGATCAACGCGCGTAATCGTATGGGTGTAATCAGCAGCGCATCGACGGGTTGGACCGCCATACCGCTGACGAGACAGACTCGCCCGGACAATTGACCCACTTCGGCGAGGAACTGCTTGGCGCCACGTTCGGAGACAAGGCGCTCACGTCCGAGTCCATCGCGTTGGAAAATCTTGACTCGTCCTGCCAGCAAAACGAACATTCCCGGGCCGATATGACCGGTTTCGAACAGCAGCTCACCGGGTTTCCAATGAGTTACTTCGCCGAATTTGCGTAGCCGGTCGATTTCTTGCCAGGTCAGTTCGGGGAACATCTGATGTTCCCGGGTCGCCAGCGAAGAGAACGGCGCGTCGGCGACCACAGTTTGTTGTTGTTGTGCTTCGGCTTCTTGAATCTCAACCATCAAACCGCTCCTTCTGTCTTTTGGTTCAGCATACGGTCCAGCGAGCAGGGCAGATCACAAGCAAACGGCGGCCACCGGCGGCCACCGGCGCGCGGTAGGCGGGCGCGCTACACCGCCGGCGCTACGCCTGGATGCACTTCGGACACGGGCTCCTCGTCCAGCGGTTCGGTTTTCAGTCCCGAGTCGCGCCAGGCGTCGAGACCGCCGCGTAGCGGCAGCACGTCGATGAAACCTGCTTCGTTGAGTTGCTTGGCCATCCACGCGGCCGAAATTTCATTCGGGCACGAACAATAGATGACGAGCTTCTGGTCCGGCGCGTACTTCGCGATGATGTCGTTGAGTTGACGCTCGTCGGCGAACTGCGTGCCCGGAATCACGTACGGATCAAGCTTGCGTTTCTCGCGCGAGCGGATATCGAACAGCACCGGCGGCTTCCCGGCCTCGATCAGTTTGTCGAGCTCGTCGATTTCCATGCGGGCCGTGGCCAGCTTGTTGATGAGCTGGCGCCGCCGGATCCAGCGATACGTCGCGTAGAGCAGCAGCAGCACAAGGAGGATGACGCCCGCCATCCGCCCAAGGCGGCCAGCGCCTGCCATCAGCATGTCGATCTGCGGCGCGAATATGGCGCCGATGACGAGACCGGTACCAGACCACAGGGCGGCGCCGATACTGTCATAGGTCAGGAAGGTGCGATATTTGGTGCCCATTGCGCCGGCCATCGGAATGGAGACGATCGCGAGGCCGGGGACGAACTTCGCCACCGCGAGCACGCGCACGCCCCAGCGGCCGAAGAAGCGCTCGGTCTTCTTTACGCAGGTGTCACGGGAAAGCGACAGCTTGCACAGTGTCTTCAGCGTGTTGCCACCGTAGATGCGGCCGGCGAGATACCACGCACTGTCGCCAATCAGCGTAGCGAAGATTGCCAGGATCAGCACCGAGGCGAGTTGCGTGCCGACGGTGGCCGGATGCATGGCCGCCATCGCGCCGAACAGGACGAGACACGGCATCGCGGGCACGGGCAGCCCCAGCGATGCGGCGAGCACATTGGCAAAGACGAGTGCAGGCCCGTACTGCTCCACGAGGTCATGTAGCATTGGCTTACTTCCGCTGCCGTTTCCGGTGGGAAGAATGAAGAGGGAACTTAACGATTATGGACGCATTTACGAGACGTGCAAGCGTCCGGTAATGTGATGCGTTGACGAAGCGGGAGAAGCCTTGCTGGGTCAGGCGCGGCAGGCGAAAACGAAGACGAGGAGCGATGTTCCGGCCGGCCGGTCAACCCTACAAGTGAGGTTGCAGATGAGTTTTACAAGGGGTCTGCAGACGAGGCGTGCGAATGAGCTCAAGCGGAGCCCCAGCGGCTGACATGCGGCATTCGCTTGCGCCAATGCCGCGACCCCGTTACGTACGATGATTGTGTTGTTCGCCCGGCAGCTCGGCACCGTGCGCGCGAATGGCCGCAATCAGTTCCGCCGGCGTGATTTCATAACGCACTTCGCGGTGGATGCCCGGCTTGCGTTCGTCGACTTCGATCAGAAGAATACCCTTGCCGTCTTCTGTCGACTCGAGGCGCAGCGAGCGAAGTTCGCGCGCCGTTGCGTCGTCGTATTCGGTGAGCAGGGCCATTGACCCGGAAGACCCGGTAGTGCGCATCGAAGTTGTCCTCGTTCGTTGTTGATCAAACCATTGTACGGGCAGCTTGGCGCGCTGTCTTTTCGCGCACTGCTGATACCGTGACATCCCACGCACCTCGGAGATCCGCGCCACGCAATGTTATGCGAGGTGCGCCCGCGTCGGGGCAACCAGTTTAACGCGACTCATTGCGTCGCAAGATGCATTTTTCGTGCCCCGCTGCGGTGCAACCATTCCGCGCATTTGTCACGGCCCTGACGCGTGGCCGGGTTAGGCGCGTTGCGCCGCAAATGTGCGCTGCACGCGTTCGACCTGCGCCACTGCACGCGGTTAGGGCACGCGCGTTAGGGCGCAGGTGGGACACCCATTTGCGGGGTAAACGCGGTGACCCTTGCAGTCGTTGACCGGCGTGCTGCAATACTCATGTCCGAATCTGGCCAGTAGCCGGGGCGACGATGCGCTACATTGCCACCATGAATCTCGATCGTGAAACCTGTTATCAAGCGGTACTCTCACGCGACCGGCGCTTTGACGGCTGGTTCTTCGTGGCGGTGACGTCGACAGGTATTTATTGCCGCCCCGTGTGCCCGGTCCGGCCGCCGAAATTCGCAAATTGCCGTTTTTATGCGAACGCTGCGTTGGCTGAGCACGCAGGGTTTCGACCGTGCCTGCGTTGCCGCCCGGAACTCGCGCCTGGCCATGGCTTGCTCGACGTGTCGCCGCGGCTCGCGCAGGCGGCCGCGTCACTGATAGATGGCGGCTTTCTCAACGACAGCAATCTCACAGCCTTGGCTGGGCGTGTCGGTGTGAGTGCGCGTCACCTGCGGCGTATCTTCGAAGCGGAGTTCGGCGTGTCGCCGATCGAGTACGCGCAGACGCAACGCCTCCTGCTGGCCAAGCGTCTCTTGACCGATACCACGCTGCAGGCCGCCGAGATTGCCTTGACGGCGGGCTTCGGCAGCGTGCGCCGTTTCAACGACCTGTTTCGCACTCGCTACGGTTTTAGTCCGGCTCGTTTGCGCCAACGTCGGCGCGATTTGGTCAGCACCGACATCTTCACATTCGAACTGGGTTACCGACCGCCGTTTGCATGGGATGCGCTCCTGTATTTCCTCACCGATCATGCGATCGAAGGTGTCGAACGGGTGGCGGGGCGCAGCTATGCTCGTGCCGTCGATATCTGGCAGGACGGGCGGCATGTCACCGGCTGGATACAGGCCGAGGATGTACCGTCGCGGCATGCGCTGCGTCTCACGGTGACAGCGTCGTTGACCGCGGTGTTGCCGCGTTTGCTGTCCCAGGTGCGGCATTTCTTCGATCTCGATTGCCGCCCCGATCTGATCGACGCACGCCTCGGCGAGTTGGCTGCGCCGCTGCCGGGCATCCGTGTACCCGGCGCGTTCGACGGTTTCGAAATCGCCGTGCGCGCCATTGCCATGCGTCAATGGCCGCTCGCCGACGCATGCGCGTGGCTGCGCCGGATTGCCGAGATGTTCGGCGCGCGCGTGATGCAAGCACCGGAAGGGTTGCGCGCGGCATTCGTCACGGCGGACGTGCTGGCGCAGGTACCGGCTGAAACGCTGCGGGCAACCGGATTGTCGGCGCGCGGCGTCGGTTTGTTGCTGAAACTCGCCGAGGAGGTCGTCGAACGGCGGGTGTTTCTCGAACCGCTTACCCCGCTCGACGAGACGCTTGCGTATCTACGCAGCGTGGTCGGCTTCGATGAGTGGTCCGTCCAGTACATTGCGATGCGCGCACTCGGTTGGCCGAATGCTTTTCCGGTTGGCGATCCGTTGAGTGCGACGTCGAGCGATCACGCAGCGCATTGGGCGCCATGGCGCGCGTACGCTGCGCAGCACCTCGCACTCATTCAGGAAGAAAAGGCACACGCGGCATGAAACACTACCTGTCGATTCCCAGTCCGTTCGGTGCGATACTGCTGCGCGCCGAGGAGGACGCGCTCACCGGCCTGTACTTCGTCGGCCAGAAGTACTATCCGCCGGACGCTCCCAACGTCCCTAACGTTTCTAATGCGGCCAACATGGCGAGCGCTGCGCCACCACGTGTGCTGGCAGAAAGTGCGGAGCAGCTCGCCGAATATTTCGCCGGAGAGCGGCAGCGTTTCACGGTCCGATTGCAGATGGCCGGTTCGACGTTTCAGCGGCGCGTATGGAGTGAGCTCGTGAAGATCCCGTTTGGCGAGATCGCCAGCTACGGACAGCTCGCTTTGCGCCTCGGTCTTCCAGTGGGCAGTGCGCGTGCCGTGGGGGCGGCGAACGGGCGTAACCCGGTGTCGATCATCGTGCCGTGTCACCGGGTGATATCGAGCGCGGGCGAGCTCACCGGATACGCCGGCGGACTCGAACGCAAGGCAGGCCTGCTTGCGCTCGAACGGCCCGCAGCGGCGTTACCGCGGCAACTTGAATTGCTCGATGCCGAGGGTGCGCAATAGCCCGTGCCCGGCGCTGACACCTAAACAAAACCTGGGCAAAAAATAGCCCGTCCGCATAGGGACGGGCCGTTAAACGCCGTTATTACTCGGGTCAGCCGGCCCCGCACAACCAGGGCGCTGACGGGCTTATCGTGAGCCGCGCACGAGCCCTTGTCGAGGTGGGAGTAACGCCGATCTATCAGACCAAAGCTGGTTCGTGCGCCCCGCCCGGCGGGCCTTCGCTCATGCCCTGTGCATCGCGTTTGCCGGGTCCGTCAAAAGCGTTACACTGCGCCGGAAGTGCGGTGTGGCCTGCAGACAACGTTGCTCGCGATCAGAATACGCAGCGGTCTGCCGATGCGAACAACGTGAACGACGTGACCCGATGCAGAAGATCCTCGACCGTACCCAGGCGTCGCTCGCCGAGGCGTTTGCCTCGCTGGCGAGAAATGCGAAGCGCCAGCAGTATCTGTACTTGACGGCGATCGTCACGTTGATGACGATCGTTGTTTTCTCGGCGTTGCTGCTTGGCATGCTCGCCGCCAACAAGCAGCTGGATTACCGCCGCTCCCTCGTCACCCAATATGCCGCCGATATCTCTCTGCTCCTGCATCGAGAGGTCTCGTTCCTGCGGCGAACCGAACTCACGGTTGGGTACTACCGACACACCGGCGACGTGCGACACCTGCCGGATGGCGTCGAAGCGTCGATCCGGCAAACCGGCGTGGCGCTGTGCTATGCCGGGGCGGCGGGCGCGCGCTTCGACCTGCTGGTCGCCGATGCCGCGCGCAACGCGTGGGGCTCGGCCCTCAACGACAAGCTCCTCTGGCTCTACGGGGCAGGGCAGTCCACGCTCGTGACGCAGCAGGCGTTCGAACTCGATCACCGTGCGATGCTAGTTGGGGTCAGCGAAGACTATGCGTTGATCCTGCCGGCGGTCGAGTCGCAGGCAGGTGGCCGCGCGCCGCGCCTCACGCCCTCGGACGTGGTCACGCTACGCGAGACGCTCGGGCGTGAACTGGAGGCTCAGACCGGCCGGCGTGTGCCGGCCAAAGACGAGCGGCTCTGGGTGGGACCCTACGTCGATCCGTGGCTCGGCGTGCCGGTGATGACTGCGGTCTCGGCCTACTACGAAGGCGACGTGCCGACCACCCTGGTGAGCATGAGCATTCCTGTGGACGTGATGATTGGGCGGCTGGCGCGGCAACGCCGCGTGGGCACGCTGCTGTTCCTGACCGATGATCGGCGCGCGGCGGCTTCGTCGCGTTATGCCTGTTGTTGGGCATCGCGCTCACTGCGCGTCTCTGGGGGCTGCGCCTGTTACGCACTAGCCACGATGAAACCGCGCGTGCACTCGAGAACGAGGCGATTAACCATGTCCTCGTCAGCGCGACGCCAATCGGCCTTTGTATCGTCAGGCAAAGCGACTATTCGATCCTCACCGCGAATGCGCTTGCAGGCGAGTTGCTGCGCGTCGAGTTGTCCGCTAACACGCTGCCCGAACACATCGTGGCGGCATTCACGACGCAGTTCGCCGCGCAGCCCGGCCCCGTCAGCGAGTCGAAGTGCGTTGTATTCGCCGTGCCGGCGGACCCCGGGCAAACCGATCCGGCGAACGCGCAGTTCCTGCAATTTACGTGTGCGCCGGCCCGTTACGCCGGCGTCGATGTGCTGTTCTGCGCGATCCTCGATGTCACCGCACAGCACATGCTTGAGCAGCAGTTACGCGCCGCACAGCAGGCGACGGAGACCACCATGCGGGCGCGCTCGACATTCTTCGCGTCGATGAGTCACGAGATTCGCACGCCGCTGAACGTGCTGCTGGGCAACCTGGAGTTGCTCTCGCGCACACCGGGTCTGGAACCGCACGAGCCGCGCTTGCGGGCACTCGGCACGGCCGCCGACGCGCTGCGTCGCATCGTCAACGATATCCTCGATTTTTCGAAGATCGACGCGGGTGAGATGAAGCTCGTGAGCGAATCGTTCAAGCCCATCGACGACCTCGAAAATCTCGCGCTATCGTATGCGCCGATGGCAGCGGGGCGGCCGATTCGCTTCTATTCGCACTTGTCGCCGACGCTCGATCAAGTATTGCGCGGCGACCGTACCCGGATTGCGCAGATCATCAACAACTTGCTAAGCAATGCTTATAAGTTCACGTCGTGTGGCAAGATCACGCTCAATGCCGGGGTGCGGGAGGACCTGCAGGGACGTAGCATGTTGCATTGCCGCGTCTGCGACTCGGGGATCGGCATGGACTCGGCGCTGGTCGCGCGCATCTTCCATCCCTTCATTCAGGGCGAAACCAGTACGTCCAGCCGATATGGTGGCACCGGCCTTGGGCTTTCAATCTGTGCCAGCCTGTGCGAGTTGATGGGCGGCCATATCGCCGTCGACAGCGTACAGGGTGTGGGGAGCGCCTTCAGCGTTTCGATCCCGCTGGCGCTTCCGCCTGAAGACGAGCGCGCACCGATTGCCGCGCCGACGCGGCGCGGAAATGCGATGGTGCTGTGCCAGGAGACGGAGTCCGGGCAGATCATCGACGGCTGGCTTGGCAGCGCCGGATGGTTCACGCGCAGTGTCGGCACATTGCGTGCCGCCGAAGACTGGCTGCGGGCCAACCGGCCCGATGTGCTGGTGGTCACCGGCGAACACGGCCTTGAGATCATTGCAGCGCTACGCGCCTTGCAGCCAGCGAATGTGGTGTGGATTACGCGCACCGGTCCCCATCGTCCGACGCCGCGTAGCGAGGGCGTGTTCGAAGTGAGCGAGTTCAGTCATGTGGCGATTCTGGCGGCGGTGGAGTTGGCTGCCAACAAGGCTGAGAAGGCGCATGGGGGCGCGGCAGAGGAGACGGCTGCGACGCAGGACGCGCTCGCTCGTACACCGTTGTCCCGCGTGGATACCGCTGCGCGGTCTACAGCGTCCGGCGAGCCTGCGCTGCTCGGTCTCGCGATTCTCGTCGCCGAGGATAACCCGCTGAACCAGGCGCTGATCGTCGAGCAGTTGAAGACGCTGGGATGCGAGCCGATTCTCGCTGGTGACGGCCGCCAGGCGCTTGCGGTGCTCGAACACACGGAAGTGGATGTTGTCTTGACCGACATCCACATGCCCGTCATGGATGGCTACGAACTGCTTGCGACGTTGCGTCGGCAATACCCGGGTTTGCCGGTGCTCGCGTTCAGCGCGGTCACCGATACGCAGCAAACGGACGAGTGGCGTCAGCGCGGCTTCACCGGCTACATTCCCAAGCCGACTTCGCTCGGCGAGCTGGAAGCGGCGCTCAGCACGTTGGGGGTGAATGAGGAACACGTGGCTGCTGCGCTTGAATCCAGGCTGGACGCGAGGCCTGATGCCGCGCTGCAGCCTTCCCCTGAGCCGCAGCCGGCCGCAGGTTCGCCGGAGGCCTTCGACGCAGAAACGAAGGCCCGTTATGTAGCCATGCTAAAAGAGCACCTCGCCACGGACCTGCCCAGATTGTCCGCGATCGTCGAGCAGCGCGACCGGCTCGCGCTGCGTGACTGGGCACATAGCGCGGCTGGCGCATTTCTGATCGTAGGGGATCCGCAGTTTGCGGGGCAATGCCGTGAACTGCAAGACCTCTGTCAGCAGCAGGAGCAGTGGAGCGGCCAGATGGCCGGACTCGCCATCGCGCTGCATGAAGGTCTGCGCAGCCACTTCGGTTTCGATGAGGCTTCGATGCACTGACGGGGTGTGGGCGTACCGCCCGCTGCGCCCCTTCCCCACAGCACACTTTCTGTCCTTCAAAGCGCTTACCTCATACGTAAGTCTCAAGATTCCTGTCGGCGCGTCGTAAACCAGCTTGTCTGGGGCGTATGCATCGTGCATGAGGCCATGTCCCTCGGGTAGCCATACCCGCCTTAGCCATCTCTCCACGCCAGATAAAATCTCACGGGAATGTGTACGATGAAATGCTTGGTTGTCGCTTTGCTTGCAGGCCTTAGCACGCTGTACGGACCGCTTGCGATGGCGGATGAAGTGTATGGACAAATCGGCACCGAAGGCGGTGGTATTGGCTACGGTCATTCGTTCGGCTCGCTTGCCAACGTTCGCGCGGAATTCGACGGCGTCAGTTTCTCCCATAGCTTCAATTCGGGCGGCCTGCACTATGACGGCACAGCAACGCTCGCGCATGGTGGCCTCTACGGCGATTTCTTCCCGGCGCCGAGTGTCGTGCCGTTTCGCTTTACGGCTGGCGTGCTGATTGGCGGCGACAATGTGGATGCGGACGCAATCAGCATGTCGGGCACCTACACCATCAACGGCGTGAAGTATTCGACGCTCGGCGAGAGTATCCACGCGAAGGCCAAGTACCCGGTCGTACGTCCGTACCTGGGCATCGGCTTCGGCCATTCGCCGCTTGCCACGAAGGGCTTCTCGATGTTTGTCGATGCGGGCGTCGCCTACGGCAAACCGCGGGTGGACTTCGATGTGCCCGCCGACATCGTCGCCGAAGCCGGGCAGGCGAACATCAACGCCGAGGAGCAATCGCTGCAGAACACCGCGGACCGCCTGCGCTTTTACCCGATCGTGAAGGTGGGTGTCACTTACCACTTCTAACTTGCGCCGCCCGACTACCTTCAGCCGGGCCGTTTCGCGATGAAATCGATTTCCACGAGAGCGTCACGCGCGAGGCCTGTGACGCCAATACAGGTTCGGGCGGGCAACGCGTCCTGTGGAAAGTAGGCGCGATAGGCGTCGTTCATCGCCGCGTAATCGCGCTTGAATTCGGTCAGGAAAATGCGTGCGACCAGCACGTGTTCGAGCCCGAGTCCGAGACCTTCGAGCACGATCTTCAGATTCTCCATGACTCGCTGGGTTTGCGCGACGACCCCCTCGGGCAGCGGCGCGGCGTCGTCGGTGGGTGAAGTGGGCATTTGTCCCGTCACGAATACCCATCCGTCGCTCTCGCTCGCATGCGAAAACGGGGCCACGGGTGTCGGCGCGTTGGGGATCATCCAGAATTTGGGGCCTTGCGTCATACCTCTTTCTCCGTTCACAACATTGACCTTGAAATAGCCGGATTTACCGGCTATGGCCAAAGTAACTCGCCAAAAAGTATGGGGTTTGGCAAGACGCCGCTCGTGCAATGTCATGCGGACGGCATTTTTTGCATGCTACGATGGTTCGCGACGTGAACGAGGTCGAGCAAACGATGGCAACCCTGTACGACAAGCTGGGTGTTCAGCCGAACGCCACTGAGGACGAGATCAAGCGGGCCTACCGGAAGGCCGCGATGCGCTGGCATCCGGATCGCAATGCCGGTGCAGAGGATGCGGCACGTGCCGCGTTTCAGGACATCAAGGACGCCTATAGCATTCTGTCCGACCCGACGCAGCGTCAGGTTTACGACGCGGTGTTTGCCGAACAGATGCGCGAATGGGAAGAGCATCATCAGCGTGTGGAGCGGGAACGGGCCGAGCGCGAAGAAGCGGCCCGGGCTGCCGAACAGGCCGCCTACGCGAAGATGGTATCGCTCGCGATGCGCTTTGCGGATGAAGGCTACAACCGCGACGTGGTGTTCGGCGTGCTGCTAGTCTTACTGTGTCATATATTCTGCGAGCCACTGCTTCGATGAATGGTGCAAGCGTTGCGTGAGCCGTAGTCCGAGCAAGATGCGCAACGTCGTGATGGAGTCAGGAACGTGGCGTTGTGCGCGCTGGACTGCCGCGTGCGATGTAATGCGCGGGAAGCGCAGGCAGCGCGCGTTCAATGAAGTTTTTTTTATCGCCGCTGCCTGATCCCATCCTGAGTCTCTGGGCCATCAGAAACCCGTATGCGGCGATGCTCATCGTGGCGTGGTGGTGAAAGCCGCGCCAGCCGCGACCTTCGTAGTGACCCAGTCCGAACTCCTGCTTCAGATCCTGATAATCGCGTTCGATACGCCAGCGCATCTTGGTTACCAATACAAGCTGTTCAAGTGTCGCCTCCCCGGGAGCGCTACTGAGAAAGTACTTGAGCGGCTCTTTATCTCCCTCGGGCCATTCGATGAGTAGCCACTCTTGCGCGCGCTGGGTACTGCGCCAATAGTCTTGATGAGCGGGACGAACCCGCACGGCCGCAAAGCGCGAGGAGAGTGCCGCGTTGCTGCCTTCTCGCCAGGTGACGGTTTGCCAGGCGTTCGCGGGTAATTGCATGGCCAGCGCCTTGACCGTTTGCGGTTCGTGGCCTGGCGCACGGCGCAGCAATGTAGGTGGCTTGCCATGCCCACTCCACGGCTTGGGCGGCAGCGGCGCCGTACCCGGCGCCCATACTGAGGTGCCCGGGCGAATCCCCACGGCGTATAACAAACCCAGCTCGCTTATCCCATCCCTAAAGGTCGTCTCATCACCATATCCTGCATCGGCCAGCACGATACCCGGCACAATCCCGGATGAAATCGCTTCGCGCAGTTGGGCCAGTGCAATCTGTGGCTTGGTTGCGAAGGCCTGATCGTCAAGAATGCCCGCGCGACGGGCGCGTTCCCGATCGTCAATCCATTCCTTGGGGACATACAGTTGCCAGGCGATTGGCAGGCTACCGCGTTGCGTCGCGATCGATAAACTCACTGCGACCTGACAGTTGTCCTGTTTGCCGAGCTGGCCACAATACTGGCGTGCAACGCCTACCGAGTGGCGGCCCTTCTTTGGAAAACCAGTGTCGTCAATGATCCAGTAGTAGCCGGCCTCTTCAGCCGCATGCGCGCCTAGCGCGGGCATCACCCACTCGAGCACCCGCTGCATGATCGCTTTGTCGGACCACTCTGCCTTGGCAACAAAATGGTGGAGCGACTGATGCTTCGCACTCGCATGAAGCGGATCAATGTGCGCGGCCATCGGCTCGACGCTCTTTCGTGACAGCGGCAGCACCAGCCCCGAACAGTAGCCTTTAAAGCCGGCGTGGCGATCAGCGTGTCCTAACTCTTGTGCCAGATGGTTCAGATACGCTTCAAATTCATCGACATCTTCTCTCATCGTGATCGCCTGAAGTCTGTATTATTCAATAGTACCAGGTATCACTCTACTGCAAATTATTTTATGACACAGTAAGACTAGGACATGAATGCGATGCCAGCCGCGCGGCGCAGATTGCGGACAGCGTGTTGGCGCTGCATGCATCCCGCCGGCAGGCAAGTGTGCCTGAGGAACCGGCAGCCGATGAGTCAGCGCAGCCGGTTGAGCATGCTGCGGCGCGAGACGATCATGCGGCGGCGGGACACGGCGCCAGCCTCGGTGGACTGTGGTTTCAATTCCTGAACAGTCTGAAATTTTAAGCCGCGACGCAATCGTGGCTTCCGTCAAAAAAAGAGCGTCGCCCCTGCGCTGGCATTGCTTATAGTAGAAGCGTGCCGGATCGGAGAAGAGACGGGTCTGCCGTTTCTTGACGTGCACATTTGACGGGGGAACGGTGCGATGACAACAGCAGCCGGTTCAGCCTACGCAATGCGAACGAGCACGCCCGCATCGCTGCGGGAACTCGCCAATTATCTCGAGCTGGCGCTCGATGCCGGTCAGGCCGTAGTCGTCATGCGATATGGCACGGGCGAACGTTCGGTGTATATCGGCGACCCAGCTGACTCGCTCGACAAGCTATCGAGCAGCGACGCAGTCGCGGCCCATCTTGCAGACGAGATGCTTGCGCTCACCGAGCCGGGTATGAACCGGATCACTGCCGATGGTCAGGTGTATCGCTTCACGCGAACGCATCGATATATCGAAGACCGGCAGGCCGTGATTTTCGCGCCGGCGTGAGCGGAGCGACGGGCTGTCATTACTGTTCCGCTCGCACAAAAACAAAAAGCGAACCGAAGTTCGCTTTTTGAAATGATCGACCGACTGCTGGCCGCGAACGAAACGTTACGCGCCGGCTGATACGGTTGCTACGAATTGCTTGGCAGCCTTGCTAGCCGATTCGTACGTGGCATTGGCTGCGGAGAAGGCCGAGTTCCATGCTGCTACTGCGCCTTCGCTGCCGGCCGGGGCGTTCTTGGCGAGGCTTTCGATGAAACCTTGTGTTTCTTTCTGGACTTTCTGAAACTGTGCCGTGGCTGCGCTCGAGAACTCGGCTTGTGCACCCGACAGGATTTCATGTACGTGACGGCCGTAGGCTGCCGCCTTTTCCGACGCGGGTTGTGACAGGCTCGTCGACAGCGCGACCAGTTCGCTCGGATCTTTCACCGAAATGGCCTTGGTCGCGATAGCTTGCGTTTCGGCCAGCGATGTTTTGGCGACTTGCAGATTCAGGGCAACCAGCTTTTCGACGGTTGCAAAAGCTTGGTTTGCGAAGCCGAACAGGGTTTCCAGGCTGGCTTGTTGTGCGGCGATCAATTGTTGGGGGGTAGGCGTGCTCATCACTGCTCCAAAGGGTAAGGCGGCGAGTGCGAGGGAGCTCTAAGTACCACAAGATCCGCGCGCCGCAAGGGCTGAAGGTTTATTGCTGCAGTGCAACAAAACCCATTGTACGGGGGAATTTTGGGAAGTCAACCGATTTCGGAGGAGTTTGACGTGGACCGTTGTCTTCAGGAAGCGGAACGTAGCCCTCGGTGCGTCACCGTGGCATAGTGCGACCCATTCACAAGCGATTGCGGAAAGGAGCCGGGCGACGTCGATGAACAGCACCCTTGATTCTCATCAGCAGGACCAGGTTGTCCTGCTGGACGGCGTGCCGAACCCGGCCGCTGATGCTCCAGAGCCGTTTGTGGTGGCAAATGAACGGCGCGTGGTAATTGCCTATCGGATCGCTGAGGCAGACTTCGAGCGGTTCGGCCCATTCGACGAGGATGACGACCCGTTTTGCGCGGTTGAATTCTCGGCGGCCGCGTTTCATCAGTTCGGGCCGCCCAACGACGAGGGGCTCTACGCTCACCCGTTGGCGGCGCAAGGCTTACGTGGTTATTCGGCTCATGAAATCGTGAATTCGTCGCTGGTGGCCGATTCCTGGGGGGCGGACGCCGCGCAGGACGGCTTTCGGCATTACGTCCTCACGTTTCAGGACAGCACGTACGAGTGCGTAGCCGCGGATTGCACGGTGGTCGGCATATACGGCAATGGCGATATTGCCGCGCGCGAAGCGTTTTCGCTGTGCAAGTGAGGCAGTAACGGCGTTCGCAAGACCGCCGACTTCGAAGTCCTTCGAAGTTTCGTTTCCACTCACAAGGCCGAGCGCTTCCACGAGCGGAACAGCTCCAGCACAGCCTTGGCTTGTGTCGACACGGTTCCGCTCCGGGACCAGACCGCCCCGACATCCATCGTAGGAATGGCCACGCTCAGATCTCGACGGCTGATGCGGTTACCTTCCAGCGACCACGGTCGATACACCAGGTCCGAAAGAATGGTGACGCCCTGGCCGAGCGCAACAAGACTCCTTACCGCTTCGATTGACTTGCTCTGCATGCGCACGCGAGGTTGGACCCCATATTTGCCCCAGTACTTTCCGACCGTCTGGACGTGTTCGTCCATGTCGAGCAGAAGGTAGTTCTCCTGGGCCACGTCCTCAAGCGTCACCCGTTGAGCTTCCTGCAAGGGATGGTCAGGGGTAGTCCAGAGGCGTCGCGGCGAGCGAAGCATGGTCTCGCTCTTCAGTTCAGGCAGTAATGCCGTGTTCGAAACCAGCAGCAGCGCGATGTCCAGTTCGCGGTCGACGAGCCCCTGTTCGATTGTCTGCCGATCGCGTTCGACGATCTGAATCTCGAGGTTGGCGAAACGCTGACTGATCGTCGATATGAGAGCCGGCATCAGATACGCCGAAATAGTCTCCGTCATGCCGATGCGCACGCTGCCGGCGATCTGGTCGGGCTCTTCCTGAGCGGCGAGTACCGCATGGTCGATGGATAGCGTGGCCTGCTGGACATGGCGCAAAAACCGCTCGCCCGCCTCCGTGAGGCGCACGCCCTTCGCATGTCGCTGAAGCAACGGCAGCCCGACGGCGTCCTCGAGATTCTGCAGCGCCACGGTCATTGAAGACTGAGAAACGTTGGACAGACTGGATGACCGGGAAATCTGACCCGTATTCGCGACGGAGATGAAGTATTCGATCTGCCGAAGAGTAATGTGCGTGGCCACGATGTCCGTCGCTGCTGAGGAGAACCAAAGGCGCGAATCATAGCACCGCCAATTGAGCCTCAGCGGTGCGTAGCGCCGGGAAAGTAGGTATCGAAAAAGTATATATCCCGGCATGGGAAATATGAATTAGGAATCGCAATTCTGGACGCATACGATCAGGCGATCAACTGGAGACGCTGCTGTGATCGATGTTCAGGAGAAAAAGGGTTACTGCACATTGTGTCGCTCCCGGTGTGGGACGTTGAACACCGTGAGGGGCGACACGCTGCTCCAGGTTCGCCCCGACACCTCGCATCCGACAGGCAGTGCAATGTGCATGAAGGGCAAGGCCGCGCCCGAGCTTGTGCACAGTCCTAACCGGGTCCTCTACCCGATGCGCCGGACGAATCCAAAGGGCTCTGCCGATCCCGGGTGGCAGCGTATTAGCTGGGAGCAGGCACTTTCTGAAATCGCCAGGAATCTCGCCTGGTTCAAGCGTGAAAGCGGAGCGGAGTCGGTGGCGTTCGGCGTCACCACGCCTAGCGGCACCCCGATGAGCGATAGCATCGATTGGGTCGAGCGCTTCATATGGTCATTCGGTAGTCCGAACATCTGTTATGCGACTGAGATTTGTAACTGGCATAAGGATGTCGCGCATGTCTTCACGTTTGGCTGCGGTATGCCGACGGCCGACTATCAGAATGCCGAAGTGATCTTGCTGTGGGGAACGAACCCGACGAACACTTGGCTTGCGCAGGCCGATGCGATTGGCAAAGGGCGGCGTAACGGTGCGAAGCTCATCGTGATCGATCCGCGGCCGACAGCATTGGCGAGGGAAGCCAATGTCTGGATGCGGGTTCGACCCGGCACGGATGGGGCACTCGCCATGGGCATCGCGCGAGAAATGATTGCTACCGGCAATATCGATCATGCGTTTGTCCGCGAGTGGACGAACGCTCCGTTGCTAGTGCGGAACGATACCGGGCGTTTCCTGCGCGAACGCGACTTCGATACTGACTCATTGCAGAACCGCTACGCGATCTGGAATGCGACGCGTAATCGTGTTGAGCTGGTTGGCGAGGAGGCGGATACCGCCGCAACCGATCTTGCGCTGGACGGCAATTACGCGGTGTCTATTGTGAGTGGTGGTCGTTTGACCACCATCCATTGCACGCCCGCGTTCGAGCTCTATAAAGCCGCCTTGGACGAATACACGCCGGAGCGCGTCGAGGCGCTGACGGGCGTGCGCGCCGGGGACGTCGTGACTGTTGCCGGCATGCTCGCGCCTCGTCAACGCATTGCCTATCACGCTTGGTCCGGGGTCGGACAGCACACCAATGCAAGCCAAACCGAGCGATCTATCGCAACGTTGTATGCGCTGACTGGCTCGTTCGACACACGCGGGTCCAACCGCGAGTTCACGAAACAGCCGGCCAACGCCGTCAGCACGTATGCGCTTTTGAGCCCGCAGCAACGGGCCAAAGCGCTCGGGCTCGATGAACGACCGCTTGGGCCGCCGGCGCAAGGATGGGTGACCGCCAGAGACGTCTATCGGGCGATTACTGAGGCTCAACCCTGCAAGGTGCGCGCGCTGTTCGCCTTCGGGACCAACATCATCGCGTCCCACGCGGATGCCGGCGCGGCCCATGAGGCGCTCTGCGCGCTCGATTTTCACGTGCATTGCGACCTCTTCGAGACGCCCTCGTCGCGTTATGCAGACATCTTTCTTCCTGTAAACACGCCGTGGGAGCGGGAAGGATTGCGCGTGGGCTTCGAGATCAACGAGAAAGCGGTTGAACTGATTCAATTGCGGCAGAGAATGGTCCCGCCGCGTGGCGAAAGTCGTGCTGACTACGACATCGTGATGGACCTTGCCGTCCGGCTTGGCATGGGCGGCGAATTCTTTGGCGGGAGCATCGAGGCGGGTTGGAACCATATTCTTGCTCCACTGGGTCTCGACGTCGCCGAATTGCGCAAGCATCCGGAGGGTATCTATCGACCTCTCGTCCAGCATGAGAAAAATTACTCACTGCCAACGCCGGACGGCGTGCGTGGATTCAAGACCGAGACGCTGCGCGTCGAGCTCTACTCCGAAAAGCTGTTACGCCATGGATATCCACCAGTCCCGGAGTATGTACCGCCTCAGCATGGCAAGGCCGCGGACGACGACCACGAAAAATATCCACACGTGGTCACGTCGGTCAAGAACGGCTACTACTGTCATAGCCAGCAACGTAGCCTTGCCAGCTTGCGTAAGCGCGCGCCCTATCCGACCGCGGAGCTGAGCGCGCAACTCGCCTCAGAAAAGGGCATTGTGGCCGAAGACTGGATCGTCATTACGACGTCCAGTGGTTCGGCGCGCTTTCGGGCGCGCATCGTGCCTGAGCTCGCGCGCGACGTCATCATCGCCGAATATGGCTGGTGGCAATCGTGCGACGAAATCGGCATGCAGGCGCTGCCGACCGAGGGCAAGAAGAACAGCAATTTCAGCAATCTTGTGTCGGCTGCGAAGCTGGACCCGCTCAGCGGTTCGTCGCCGCTGCGCTCGATTCCTTGCGATGTGTGGGTCGACCCATCGGTCGAACCCGCGCGACGGGTCTGGCAAGGGTTCAGGGATTTCGTCGTGTCATCGATTGTCGAGGAGGCGGTCGGTGTCCGGACGGTCACCTTCGCAGCAGTTGATGGCGGTCCGCTGCCCGACTATCTTCCGGGTCAGCACATCACCGTTCACGTTCCTACGTTAGGCGACGATGGAACGACCCGCGCCTATTCGCTGGTAGGACCGGCTATTGAGGATGACCGTCGGACGTATTCGATCTCGGTCCGGCACCAACGTGGCAAGACGCCGGAAGGCGAACCGTTCGAAGGTGTGATGTCGAGCTATATCCACTGGGCATTCGAAGTCGGCCACAAGGTGTCGCTTCGTGCGCCGAGCGGCACGTTTATCGTTCCCCCTTCATCGAAGCAACCGGTTGTGATGTTTGCGGGAGGGATCGGCATCACGCCATTTATCTGCTGGCTGGAGTCGGTCAAGGATCTCGAAGACGCTCCAGAGTCGTGGCTTTTCTACGCCAACATGAACAGCGCTACGCACGCCTTTCGCCAGCGGATCATCGAACTGCAGAAGAGGCTGCCACGCTTGCGGGTCGTCAACTGCTACAACAATCCGCAGCACGAGGTGCTCGGCTGCGACTACGAAATGAGCGGCTACCTCACGGCGGATGTCGTCGACGAGGATCTGATCAGACGCCGCACGAGATTCTATTTCTGCGGCCCGGAGCCGATGATGAATTCGATAACGGCTGGCCTCGTTGCACGTGGGGTGCCGCCGTTCGATATCTTCAAGGAGGCGTTCCGCTCGCCGTCCAAACCACGGCTTGATCCGACACAACGTTTTATGGTCGAGTTCACCCTTTCCAACAAGAGGGCGCTTTGGACACCTGAAGAGGGAAGTCTGCTGTCCTTTGCCGAACGTCTGGGAATCTCGATGCCAAGCGGCTGTCGCGTAGGGCAGTGCGAAAGTTGTGCGGTGAGGGTGGCCGCAGGCAAGATCGATCACATGTCGGGGCATGGTCCAGACGAAGCGAATATATGTTTCGCGTGCCAGGCGATACCCGCTAGCGAAGTTGCCATCGAAGCTTAAAGACGCAAGCCGCAGACGGTGCGGACCGGCCTGGAGAAGCTGGCCGCGACAACGCTCGTCTGTTAGCAAAGCGTTTGATCTTATTCGTCAATGAGGAAGGAGGCCAGAATGAAACAACTGTCCCAAGCGGATGGCACGGCAGTGCCTACGGTGGAATTTGCGGGCAAGCTTGAACGCATGGCAGCGGGCGTAACGCGATGGTCCGAGAGGTGGTTTCCGGACGCGTATATCTTCGCGGCCATTGCCGTGGTCGTGGTTGCGATTGGCGCGCTGGCGATTGGCGCCCCGGTTCAGCGCGTCGGAATTGCCTTTGGGGATGGCTTCTGGAGCCTGATTCCGTTCACGATGCAAATGGCCGTGGTCGCCATTTCGGGCTATGTGGTTGCAGTGTCGCCGCCCGCTTCGCGGGTCATCGCGTGGCTTGCCCGTCTACCGTCAGGAGGACGAAGTGCCGTTGCGTTCGTCGCGTTGGTCAGTATTCTTGCCTCGCTATTCAATTGGGCAATCAGCCTGATTTTCAGCGGTCTTCTCGTTCGAGCACTCGCACAGAGAAAAGACTTGCGGCTGGATTATCGGGCCGCAGGTGCGGCCGCGTATCTCGGCATGGGCGCCACGTGGGCACTGGGTCTGAGTTCGTCGGCGTCGCAGTTGCAGGCGAATCCCGAGAGTTTGCCGAAGGCGTTGCTGGCCATCACCGGAGTTATCCCGTTCTCCGAGACGATCTTCCTGCCGCAGTCGATGTTGATGGTGGCCGTATTAACCGTGGCGTCGCTGTTGATCGCCTATCTCTCGGCGCCGACGGGCAGCCGCGCGAAGACTGCGGCGGAGTTGGGCGTGGTCCTCGACGATGGAGACCTGCTCCTCAAGAAGCCGACGCGTCCGGGTGACTGGCTCGAATACAGCCCCCTTGTGACGATCCTGATTGTCATGCTCGGTGCGGTTTGGACGTGGCACGAGTTCACGACGAAGAACCCTGTGCTGGCCATCTCAAACCTGAATACCTACAACTTCGTGTTTCTGTTGCTAGGCATGTTGTTGAACTGGCGTCCGAGACGATTTCTGAATGCTGTGGCCAAATCGGTCCCGTCTACCGCTGGTGTGCTCATTCAGTTTCCGCTGTACGGAGGAATCGCTTTCATCCTCACCAAGGCAGCGGCTCCGTCCGGAGTGCCGCTCGCCGAACATCTGTCGCAGTTCTTCGTGACCATCTCCTCGCATGCGTCGTTTCCGGCCGTGATGGGCGTCTATTCGTCGGTGCTGGGCTTTTTCGTCCCGTCCGGCGGTGGCAAATGGATTATCGAGGCACCGTATGTCATCGAGGCAGCGAAGACCCTCAACGTGCATCTTGGATGGGCAGTCACGGTGTACAACGCGGCGGAAGCATTGCCGAACCTGATCAATCCATTCTGGATGCTTCCGCTACTGGGTGTGCTGGGATTGCGAGCGCGTGATGTAGTGGGTTTTACCTTCACCCAGCTCGTGGTCCACTTTCCGCTGGTGATTTTTATGCTGTGGGCGCTTGCAAGCACATTGGCCTACCACCCGCCTGTCATGCCGTAAGCCCCGCCGTATAGCGCGTCTGCTGCGCCATTGAACTCGATGCCGTATTATTCCTGACATGCATTTGGCATGCGCGACGTGGCAATTCCCGCCAATTGGCAAGAGTCACGTCTTTAGGTAGTTCCATTCGCACGTAGTGCCAACACAAACGGAGATGAAGATGGCAAAAGGTTATTGGGTTTCGGCGTATCGCAAGGTGCTTAAACCGGAACAGCTCGCTGAGTATTCGAAACTCGCCACTTCAGCGATACGGGCCGGTGGTGGGCGCGTTCTGGCTCGTGGGGTCGCTGCTTTTGCCCATGGTGCAGGAATTGCTGAGCGTACCGTCCTTGTCGAGTTCGATAGTCTGGAGCAGGCTAAAGCCGCGTTTGACAGCGCTGAATATCAGGCAGCCCTAAACGTGCTCGGCGACGCGGTCGAACGGGATTTCCGGATCGTTGAGGGTGTGGAGTAAGGTCGTACTCAACGCGCCGACAAGCACGGCGCCGCGCCAGCCAAAGTCTTACGCTTAATGGCTTCTACTCACAGAACCGCTTCGGCAACCAGTTGCAGCGCCGGGGCGAGCTTCATGCAAAGCTCGGGGCGCTCGAGCGCGTAGCTGAGGTTCCTCTGTGCAATCTGCACGTGTTCCAAGGCGAGGGCTTGAGCACGTGCGCCTTCACCGCGCTCCATTGCCTGAACCAGGCTGTGATGCTGCTGGTGCGCCATAAAGAGCCACTGGCGCCCCTCTTCAATAGCAGACTGCATCGGCAGCATTGCGCTGGCTGCGGCGAACGGCAGCCGGTTGTTCATGTCAATGGCACCCGGCAGTGACGGTGGAAGCCGATGCAATGTCGCGCTCGCTATTCGAGGCGTTTGGGGCGAGTTGCCGCCACTATCCTGCGCAACAGACCATCGTTCCCGCGAGGCGCGCCGCAGATGGAAACAGTGAGCATAACGTAGTGTAAACACCTACCTGTTAAAAATTCTGGGGCTGCCTTCCCCAGTGGTACTTGATGGCGGCCTTTCAAGCAGGCCGGACCTCGCAAACGTAAAACTGCTCAAATATATATTCCTAAACGATTTTAAAAGGTCACCGAAATATCGTCGTTCTAAAAAATTATCTATGGATCACTAAAGTTTATCCGTGCCGCGCCGTTACAGGGCTTACCGGCCATCCCGGCTCGAAATTCGAACTAAGGGTTTATCGTCCGCTCAGGTTGTCAGGGCGACAAGGGCATGGGATGCGGCTGGCTACACCCGGTTCCTGGCGTTCCCGGGCGAGTCCTTCTATCCGTTTTCGGGGAAACAAATGAGCAAATTTCTTAAAGCATTCGTTCGTGACGAGCGTGGCGTCAGCGCCATGGAATACGCCATTCTGGCAGGCATCATTGTCGTCGCACTGACGGCGGTTAGCGCGTCCTTCACCACCGGCGTGGGCACCATGTTTTCTAACTTGTTCACCAAGATCACAAACGCAGCTGGCTGACAGCTAGTCGGTCGTGCCGGAGATCCGGACGCGCCTGGTCCGGATCTCCGTTTGGCGTAGCCCGTTTTCCAGTACCGCCTCTATCGTGCACCTACTGTCTCTCGCCATCCGTCTTGTCGTGCTGTGCGCGCTGGTCTGGCTCGCGGTCACCGACGTTCGTTCGCGACGCTTGCCGACCCGGGTCGTGCTGGCGGTTGGTGCGCTGTTTTTCCTGGACGCGGCAACTCTTCGCCTGACCTTCGACCAGGTGATCGTCCACCTGGGGTTGGCACTGGGTGTCTTCCTGGTGTGTGCTGCGCTATTCGCGGCAAAGATGCTTGGCGGAGGCGATGCAAAGCTTGCCTCGGTCATTTTCCTGTGGGCCGGCCTGAGTCTCGCGCTGCCGGCCTTGACGTTGATTTCAGTGATCGGGACGGTGGTGTCCCTGGTCAGTCTTGCGACGCGAAACATGAATCCGGACCAACCTTCGCGGCCGTTGCGGGCGTTGGCGATGTTTTCGGGAGCGCGCGGTGTCCCTTACGGCGTAGCGCTTGCGTTCGGCGGCGGTGTGGCGATCGTGCTGCCCGCCGTGTTGCCCCTGATTCTGAAGCGATAGGACGTCGTCCCCATGTCAAACGTCATTAAATTCGCCGTGCTCATCGTCGGGGCGCTCATGATCGCCCTGATCGTGCGTGTGGTCATCGTGAGCGGCTCGCATCCGTCGAAGCGGGTTGTCGATACCCAAAAGGTGCTGGTCAGCGCCGCCGACCTGCCGCAAGGCCTTCTGCTGCGCGACGAGGATCTCGGCTGGAAGGCTGTGCCTACTGCGGATGTACCACAGGGCGCCATCGTCTCCGGCGCGCCGGACGCTCTGGAGTTGAAGGGTGCACTGCTGCGTCATGCGGCGGCAAGCGGCACTGTTCTCGTGGCCGAAGACGTGATCCTGCCGAGCGCACCCGGCTTTCTCGCGGCGACGCTCAAACCTGAAATGCGCGCGGTGTCGGTGGCCGTCGACGACGTGTCCGGTAACGCCGGTCTGATCCAGCCGGGTGACTACGTCGACCTGCTGCTAACCCAGCAGATGGACCGCCGCACCGATTTACCCGACCTCGCGGTGGCGAGCGAAACCGTCGTCGAGCACGTCCGGGTGCTGGCAGTCGGCTCGGAAATCAAGCGGCCGAAGAACAGCGACACGCCCGAGGTAAGCGGCAACCGCGCCCGCACCGTTACGCTGGAAGTCACGCCGCGGATGGGAGAGGTCGTGTCCGTCGCGGCGCGGCTCGGCAGCCTGTCGCTTGCGTTGCGCAGTTTCGCGACGGCGTCGCGCGACCCCGCGGTTTCGATGCCAGCGTCCGCGGCGCAGCCTGCGCCGGTTTGGGCGGGTGACATCTCGCGTGCGGTGCGCGACCTGCCGCGATCGCGTGGGGTTCAGGTCGCCGCTGCTGCGCCGATACCCGTCGCGCCGCGAACGGTCACGATCTATCGAGGCTCCGAGAAATCCGACGCAACTTCGGGCGTGGTCCCAGCCGGCGACAGTACGCCGCCGCTGCCGTCGCTGCCCGCGCCGCGCTGAGGCTGTTCAAACCGCAAGACCGAAGTCCCATTCGCCAGGATAGAGAGACGTCAAATGCCGTTCAGTCCGATTCGCAACGCAATATGGGTGATGGCTTGCGCAGTAGTGTGCGCAGCACCGGCGCTCGCGGCTCGCCCGCATACGGTCAAGGCGCACGCTGCCTCCGCTCACGCGGCGTCCGCCGCTTCGGCGCATGCCGCGGCCGTCCGCACTGCCGCCGCGGCACCGGCCGGCATGCCGTACAACGCCTCGGAGCCCCTGAACATCAGCGCGGGCAAAGGCACGCTGGTCCGTTTGAGCGAGAACGCCAGTTCGGTTTTCGTCGCCGACCCGACGGTCGCGGATGTTCACGTCCCGTCGCCGCTGGCCGTGTTCGTGCTGGGCAAGAAGACCGGGACGACGACGCTCTACGTGCTGGGCGCGAACAACAAGACATTAGTGCAGCGAACGATCGTCGTCGGGCGCGACATGGACGGCCTGCGTAGCATGATCGCTGCTCGCTTTCCCAGCATGAACGTGCAGATGAGTACGGGCCAGGGCTCGTTGCAGCTTTCCGGCAATGCGGCCAATTCCGCCGACGCCGATGCCGTCGTCCAGGCCGTCACGCCGTATCTGGCGGACAAGGAAGTCCTGATCAACCGTATGACGATCGACCGTCCGCTGCAGGTGCAGTTGCGCGTGCGCATCACGGAGGTGGACCGTAACGTCACGCAGCAACTCGGTATCAACTGGCAGGCGATGGGCAATGCGGTCGGCAATTTCTATGGCGGCATCTTTAGCGGGCGGCCGATTTACAACCTGACCCAGCCGATCGTCGGGGCCAACGGCCAGACGAGCTATCCGGTGAACCTGCCATCCAACGGCGCGTATTCACTGTTCGGCGCGTTCAAGACCAATAACGTCAATATCCAGGCACTCGTCGATGCGTTGAACCAGGAAGGCCTGCTGACCGTTCTCGCCGAGCCGAATCTGGTGGCGTTGTCCGGCCAGACGGCCAGTTTTCTTGCCGGTGGCGAGTTCCCGATTCCGGTGTCGCAGACCAATGGCGCGATCTCCGTCGAGTTCAAGCAGTTCGGCGTGAAGCTCGATTTCACGCCGACCGTGCTGAACGATCACCGCATCAGTCTGAAGGTGCGTCCGGAGGTGAGCCAGATCGACACCTCGGTGAGTGTGACGACCGGCGGTATCACCGTGCCGGGCCTGAGTGTGCGCCGCGCGGATACCACCGTGGAGCTGGGCAGCGGCCAGAGCTTCGCGATCGGCGGCCTGTTGCAGAGCAATACCCAGGACATCATTTCGCAGGTTCCGGGTATGGGTTCCATTCCGATCCTGGGCAAGCTGTTCTCATCAACGAACTACCAGAACAACAAGACCGAGCTCGTGATCATGGTGACGCCGTATCTGGTTGAGCCGACCGATTCGTCGAAACTTCGCACGCCGCTCGAATCGCTGGTATCGCCGAGCAGTGACATCGAATACAGCTACAGACGTCAGGCCGGCGAGGCAACGTCTGCGTCTGACCAACCGCGTCTCGTCGGCGCGGCCGGATACGTCTATTGAGCCGCTTATCGAGCCCGAGATCATGAAAACCGCCCGTCTTTTTACGCTCTTTCTCGCTTGCGCTGTCGCGGCCAGTGTCAGCGGTTGCTTCAAGCCGCCGCTCAATATGCCGGATCCATCGACGATAGGTTTTGACGGCCGTTCCGCGTTGCCGCCCGATTGCGCGAGCCTGGCACGTCCTTCGGTATTGACGGACGCGGGCTGGCATCGCCCGAGCATGGAATGGGGGTGTGCGACCTACACCAATCTCGCGGCGCAAGTGGCGCATCCGCAAGACCTCGTCAAGCCGGAGCCGCTCGGTCCGGCCGACGCGGCCGTCGCGGCGAGCGCGGTGCGCCGCTACGAAACCGGCCATGTGATTCCGCTCGATACCGCCACATCGCGCGATTCCAAGTGACGCGAGCAATACTCACGGAAGAACATCATGAGCACGACTGAGTTCAACCTCACGAAGGGCAACACCGCCACGCGGGTCGCGGATTTCATTGCGTTCGTCAACGATCGCAAGACCGAGCAGGTGCTCAAGAGCTTCGTGCTCGACCAGGCCATGCCACATACGTACATCGCGATCGGCGGGGTCAACGACGCGATTGCGTATCTGTCGAAGATCGAGCGCTCGCCGCAATTCCTGCTGGTCGACCTGCACGACTCGGTGATGCCGCTCTCGGAGCTCGGCCGGTTGGCGGATGTGTGCGAGCCGTCGGTTCAGGTCGTGGCGCTCGGCGAGCGTAACGACGTCGGCCTCTTCCGCAGCTTGCTGAAAATCGGCGTGCGCGACTATCTGGTCAAGCCGCTCACGGTGGAGTTGCTCAAGCGGACCGTCAACGTCGCCGAGGGCAAGGTCAGCCCCGTGATGCTGGCTCGTGCCGGCAAGACGATTGCGTTCGCGGGAACGCGCGGCGGCGTCGGTACGACTACGATCGCGCTCAACGTGGCCCGGCATCTCGCCGAGGACACGCACCGCCGGGTGGCCTATGTCGATCTGAATCTGTACGGCGGGGCAGCAAACAGCATGCTCGGCATCCAGAGCAACAACGGCCTGACCGACGTGCTGCAGAACGTGCACCGACTGGATCCGCAGTACGTGGAGCGCACGCTCGTCGCCAAAGGCGCGCGGCTCTTCGTGCTGTCCGCCGAGCTCGACTATGGAAGCGTCCAGCCTTTCGCGAGCGGCGCGCTGGAACGTGTGCTCGAACTGCTGTGCGACAGCTTCCACTATGTGATTCTCGACGTCGGCAAGACGACCGATCCCCTTGCGGGCGACGCGTTCGATTTTGCCTCGCGCGCCTATTTGATCTCCGACCGCTCAGTGCACTCGACCCGCGAGACGATACGCCTGCTGCGCTTTATCGAGGACCGCGACAACAATCCGCCCACCTCGCTGCTGCTGAACAACCCGAACGCTGCGAGCGCCGGCAAGGTCCAGGCGGCCGACTTTACATCGGCCGTCGGACGCGCGGCGTTGTATGAGATTCCGTTCGAAGCCAAAGCGATCACGATTGCGGAGAATCTTGGCGAGGCGCCGAATGAAAAGAGCCCGCACGGCTTCAATCAGACCATCACGCGGATCGGCCACGACCTCACCGGTCAGCCCGCGGCGGCTGAGCGCACCTTCTTCCAGAAGCTCGGACTCAGGAGGAGTTGATGTTTGGGCAAAAACTGGTACGCACTTCCGCCACGATGGACGATTCCGCAGCCGCGGAAGCCGTCGCCGTGCTCGAAGCGGCGGCGGCACCCGCTGCGGTTCCCATCCCTGCGCCGGGGGGCAACGAGACGCTGGTCCGGTCGGAACTGTTCAAGACTATCCGGACCGGCGTATTCAGCTTGATGAACGCCTCCGCCGCAGTGGGCAGGACGCGTGAGCAGATGAAACTCGGCGTCGAACAACTCGTGGTGGAAATTGCTGAACGCGAGCATTTGAACATCACGATTGCAGAGCAGGGGCAAATTGTCGGCGAACTGCTGAACGACATGTTCGGCCTGGGGCCGATCGAGCCGTTGCTCGCCGATGAAACCATCACCGACGTGCTCGTCAACGGGCCGGACCAGGTCTACGTCGAGCGGCATGGCCGACTCGAACTCACGCCCTTCAAGTTCCGCGACAACACGCACGTGATCAATGTGGCGCAACGGATTGCGGCAGGGGTCGGCCGGCGCGTCGACGAAAGCAGCCCAATGGTCGATGCGCGTCTCGCCGACGGCAGTCGGGTCAATGTCGTGCTGCCGCCGCTCGCGATTCATGGCGCCACCATCTCGATACGGAAGTTTTCGAAGCGCAACATCACGCTGCACCGCATGGCGCAGCAGGGCAACATGTCGCAGCAAATGGCGAACCTGCTCAAGCTCGCGAGCACTTGCCGCCTCAACATCATCGTTTCCGGCGGTACGGGCTCCGGCAAGACGACGCTGCTCAACGCGCTATCGCATTTCATCGGACTCGGCGAACGGACCATCACCATCGAGGATGCCGCTGAACTGCAACTCGTGCAGCCGCACGTCGTCAGTCTGGAGACGCGGCCCGAGAATGCCGAAGGGCTAGGCGGCGTGGCCCAGCGCGATCTCGTGCGTAACGCGCTGCGGATGCGGCCCGACCGGATCATCCTCGGCGAAACGCGCGGCCCTGAAGCCTTTGACGTCTTGCAGGCGATGAACACCGGCCACGATGGCTCGATGACTACGATTCACGCGAACACGCCGCGCGACGGCATCACCCGGCTCGAGAGCATGGTGATGATGGCGAACGGGAACCTGCCGCTTCTCTCCATTCGCCGGCAGATCGCGAGCGCCGTGCACCTGATCGTACAGATCGAACGGATGCGCGACGGCATGCGCCGCGTGACGCGGATCACTGAGCTCGTCGGCATGGAAGGCGACGTCATCATTACACAGGACCTGTTCACGTTCCGCTACGACGCAACGGCCTATAGCGAAGAGGTCAAGGGCGTGTACGAATCCGCGCTTGTGCGGCCGGCATTCTCTGCGCGCGCGGCGTACTACGGACTCGAAGACGCGTTACTGGAGGCGATGCGGCCATGAACCGGATCGACGTCCTGACCGCGTGCGCTTTCATCCTCGTGCTGATGCTCGGCGTGATGTGGCTGACTGTGCAGGACATGCCAAAAAAGCAGCCTCATGCGCGGATCAAAGCGCGTATGGAGGCGACTTTCTCGGCACATAGCGTCCGCCCCAAGGACGTCAATGCACACCACACGGACCTGTTCACGGTCGATAAAAGGGACAACATATTCAGCCGCTGGTATGGCCCGAAGGCGGCACGCCTTCGTACCGTCGCCGGGAAGAGCGGCACTCGCATCGTGTTCGCGGCGGCTGTGGGGGGGGAGCTGGTCGCGCTGCTGATGACACGCTTCATGCCGCTGCCCGACTTCGCCCGGCCGCTGCTTGTTGTCGGGCTGCCTGCGTTCGCCACGGTCCGTGCGTACGGCTTCCTGATTCAACGCTTTCGCCGGCGGTTTCTGGACGGATTTCCGGACGTGATCGATCTCATCGTACGCGCGGTGCGCGCGGGTGTCCCGGTGACACAGGTCATTGGCACCGTATCGAGCGAGTGCGCCGAGCCGATACGTCAGGAGTTCAAATTGATGAGCGATTCGCTTCAGGTGGGTCTCGATCTGGAAGAAGTGCTGACGGTCGCGGTCGAGCGCATCGAAATCGCGGACTTCTCGTTCTTCTGCGTCTGTTTGCTGCTGCAGCGTGAAACCGGCGGGCAACTCGGCGAAACGCTCGAGGGGCTGGCCACGATCGTCCGGACCCGGCGCGAGATTCGTCAGAAAACGAAGGCGCTAACGGGCGAAGCCCGCATCACCACCAAGATCATGGCTAGCATCCCGGTCGTCATCATGCTGTCCATGTACGTTCTGAATCGTAATTACCTCTTCATTTTGTTCGAGACGCATCCAGGACAAAAACTGATGACATTCGGCGCGATCTCCATGGTGTTCGGCTTGCTGGTGATCGGCAAGATGTCAAAACTGGACACATCACGATGAGCCCCGCCAGCGTCGAGACGTTGATCAACCTGTTGATGCTGCTGGCGCTGCTTGCAGCGCTCACGATCTGGTGGGCGACGAAGCATGGTGGCCGGCGCGGCCGGATCGCCGAGCGAGCGCGGCAGGCGGCGCTTACCCAGCGCCCCGACAACCTCGCCATTGAGGAGGTCGAGAAGGGCAGCGGGTTCGCTCAGCGCCTCATACGCCGCCTTGCGATCATCGGCGACCGCCTTCCGCTTTTCGATGCGAAATACCGCCTGAAGCTGCAGAAGGAAATGTTGCAGAGCGGTTATCGCAGCCGATCTGCCGTATCGGTCCTGCTCGCGATCAAATTCGCGGTCGGACTGATCTGCGCTGCGCTGACGGTCATGCTGGGCTCGCACATTCCGGTGATTGGCGCGTATCCGGCCGGCCGCGGCGTGATGATGATCTTCGTGTTCATTACCGGGATGATCATTCCGGAATACATCATGGGGTTTCGTGCCGCGCAACGTCGCAAGGCGATGGCCGGGTGCCTGCCCGACGCGCTCGACCTGCTTGTGATCTGCACCAACGCCGGCAACAGCCTCGGTGTGAGCATCCGGCGCGTCGCCGACGAACTCGCGACGATCTGCCCGCCACTTGCCGGCGAATTTGCGCTGACGGCCGACGAACTGAAGCTCTCCGGCGACAGCACGCGCGCGCTCCACGGCTTGGCTGAGCGCATCAACCTGCCGTCGATCCGCGCGCTGATTTCCACACTGACCCAATCCATGCGTTACGGCACGCCGATCACGCAGGCACTGCGTACGCTGTCGCGTACGGAACGTCTCGCGCACATCGTGTCGCTGGAAGAGAAGGCTGCCAAGCTCGCGCCGAAGATGGTCGTACCGATGATGTTGTTCATTCTTCCCGCAGTCGTCGCGATCGCGGCCGGCCCGGCCGTTATTCAACTGATGGACGCTATCGCCAAACAATGAAAAACGCTCACTTCACCATCGCCCAATGCACACTCTCCGCGCAGGGAGCAAAGCTCCTGCGCGTCGTCCAGCACGCCGCGCTGGTGGTTGGCGGCGTAGCGCTGCTGGCGGCAGGCGCAGCCTGTACCACGACGACCCAACGCGCCGCGGTGACGCAGCCCGTTGCGCGGAACTCGACGCCGAGCAGCATGAGCGAGCTGCGTATCGCGGATACCGCGCTCGAGTCGGGCGACCTCGAAATGGCAACAACGCTCTACGACAAAATCGTGCAGGCCAATCCGCAGTCGGTCGAGGCCTTGACCGGGCTCGGCAATACGCTCTACGCGGTTGGCGACTTCACGCGTGCGGGGGTCTACTACGAGCACGCGAGCAAGATCGATCCGGCTGCGACCGCGCCATTGATCGGCCTTGGACGTGTCGCCATTCACCAGCGGCGCTTCGACGCCGCCATTGCCACCTATCAGCGCGTGCTTGCGGTGACACCCAACGATCCGATGGCCTTGGCGGGCCTCGGCGCGGCGTTCGACCTCACGGGCGATCACCTGGGCGCACAGGCCGTGCTGCGGGACGCATTGAACAAGAATCCCGGCGATCCGATGCTGAGCGTGAACCTCGGGTTGTCGCTGATCCTCAGCGGGAATCCGCGCGAAGGTGCGAACGTGCTGCTCGACGTCACGCGCTATCCGGCCGCGCCCCCGCAGGCCCGTCAAGATCTCGCGCTGGCGTACGGCCTGCTTGGCAATAAGGAAGCGGCCGCTGAAATCCTGGGACGCGATCTGCCTAAGGCATCGGTGCAGGACAACTTGCGCTTCTACGAAATCCAGCGCGAGCGTCTCGAGTCGCGGCCGGGGACGGCAAAAGTCGCAGTCGTGCCGAGCGCTGCCGTGCAGGCCGCGAGCCTCCGGTGAAGACGGTGGCCGGGCAGCGGCGTCGCGGGCTGGGTGGCCTGCTTGCTGACGACAGCGGGGTTTCGGCCATCGAGTTCGTGTTTCTGTCGCCGGTCGTGTTCTTCCTCATTTTTGGCACGGTTGAACTCGCGCTCGACATGATCGTGGACGCATCGGTGCAGATCGCGGCGGAGTCCGCTTCGCGCACGGGGCTCACCACGACCGCTCCGGCCACCGGCACGCGTGCGGACCAGGCAAAAAGCATTGTGATGAGCGCGCTCGGCGGCTGGCAGAACATCGGCGCGACGGTGACGATCAACACGGTGGACTACGGCACTTACGACAATATCGGTACACCGAACTACCAGGCCAACGACATGGGCGGCTTTGGTGATGTCGTCTCGTATCAGATCACGGTCAGTTTGCCGACGGGTTTTACGGGGTTGCCTAAATTTTTCGGCGTGCCATTGCCGCTGACGTTCCAACGCAATTTCCTTGTGCAGAACGAAAAATGAAAAGCACATCACAGAAAATGCCCTTGGCTGAGCGCTGCGGGTTGCGACGGGTCGTTCGCCGCCTGCTGCGATCGGATCGTGGCAGCGTGACCATCGAGTTCGTAGTCATTGTCCCGCTGATGCTGCTGACGATGCTCGGCTTCAGCGAGGTCTATATGTACATGCGGGCGGTGAGTCTCGTCGAGCATACGGCTTTCACACTCGCTGATTCGTTAGGGCAGATGTCGGCGGTCATCGATGACCCTACCACGAGCTCCTCAAATAGCCTCGGTTCGATCTGGAACGCCGCGGCCTTGATCGCTGCGCCCAACAGCCTGCAGGCGAAGGGCGGCGTGTACATCACGTCTATCTGTGACCAGACGGTAGGCTGCACCGCGGCCGTCGCGGCCAGCCCGCCATCGGCGCCCTTCAACCCGACGATGGCTGCGGGCACGCCGGTGCAGCTCTGGCAGAGAAGCGCGCCCTGGACCTTGCCGGCCATGAAGTCGCAGGAAACCAACGGCAACCTCTTGCCGGCGACGTGGCCGTTCCGCAACGGCGATTCCGCGATCGTGGTCGAGGTGTTCTATTCCTACACGCCATTCTCGATGACCATGCCGTTCTGGACCAACGCGCCGGGCACACAGACCATCTACGAGCGTGTCTATGTGCGTCCGCGCACGCCCACGCCGCTTGCGCTGGAGCCGTCATGATCCGCGATCCCGTCGCAGCAAGGACTGCCGGCAGGCCGACCCGTCGCGTGGTTCCGTCGCAGCCTCGATCCCTCACGACGCTGCTCAAGGGCGATGAAGGTGCGGTTACCATCATGTTTGCGATGTGCGCGACTCTAATGATCGGCGCGATGTGCACGGCCATCGACTCGATTCACTACGAGATGACGCAAACTCGCGTTCAGATGGCGCTTGATGTTGCCACGCTGTCCTCAGGCGCCGACCTCTCACACTACAACTCCCCTACCGGAAGCAGTCTCACCCAATGGCAGGAGGACGCGCGCGCTTACTACAACGCGAACATTCCGTCCGGCTATATGGACTTCACCATGCCTGACGCCCAGTTCTCGGCGACAGTCAGCGGCTTGCCGTCCACCGGCCAGACCATCCAGCTCTCGGCGAAAGGTTCGGCGCCGCTGCTGGCGCCTATTATCTTCGGTACCGGCACGTCGAGTAGTGGTTCCGGCTCCGGTTCCGGTTCGAGCGGAGGATCGCCCGATACCGTGACGATTACCGCCAGCAACACCGGACTGCGTATGCCGCAAAGCCTGCTCGAACTGGTACTGGTGCTCGACAACACGGGCTCTATGTCAGACTACGCGAGCAGTGACAAGTCGCAGGGTACGAAGATCCAGGGGCTGCGGACTGCGGCCTCCGGCCTGGTGAATGACATTTTGGGCGTGCCGAACAACCAGTCCTACATCGGGCTCGTGCCCTTCACCACCATGGTGAACCTCAGCGGCTCGCTGCTTCCGAGCGGCAGTTGGATGACACAGAGCTTCGCTTACAACCCCACCAATGTCTCGATAGCGCCCACGCAGGGTGTGACCGGATCCGGCTGGGGCGGTTGCGCCGTCGAGCCACGCGATGCAGGGCACAATCTGTATCCGAAGGCCTATGCGCCGATCAATAATCCCGGCTTCACGCCGTTCTACTACAACGTGCCGAGTACGGGTTTTCAGGTCACGACTTTCAAGAGTACGAGTGGCGGCAGCAAAAATTGCGTCGCGTCGAGTTCCACCGAGGTAACTGGTGTTCCGCTGACTTTGCAGACCAACGGATCCGCTACGACCTGCAACGTTGGCAACGGGGTGGGGATCACCGCGGCCTGGGGCCAGGCAAACAAGACTAACCCCAGCACGAATACCTACGATCAGAACGGTAACGTCAACGGTACCGGCAGCCCCTGCTCGATCGCGCCGGTGAAATTCCTCACCCAGAACGCGACCACGTTGACTACCGCTATCGGCAACATGCAGGCGGCGGGCTCGACGATCATTCCGACGGGTTTGCTGTGGGGCTGGCGGATGTTGTCGTCGGACTGGTCGAACAACGTGTCGAATGGAAATGGCTGGGTATCGTCCGACAGCACGTTGCCCCGTCCGGAGACCACCCAGGGATTGCAGCGGGTGGCGATTGTCTTGACCGACGGCGAAAACGATCCGGGTAGTGCCAACGGCATCATGCCGCCGCCGTCGTTCAATGGCTTGTCGGGTGTCGGGAGCAGCGCCTTGCAGGCGCCGACCTTGACGCGCTCGGACGGCTCGTCACTCGTCAATGGTTCGACGACCTCGGTCACCGACATCAATGCGTTCCAGCTCGGTGTCTGTACCGCCATGAAGAATGACGGAATCACTATCTACGCGATCACATTCGGGAGCGATGCAGCGAGCGCGGTGGCCCAGCAGGCAATGCAGAGTTGCGCGTCGCCGGGGGACTACTACCACGCGCCGACCAATGCGACGCTTGACGCCATCTTTCAGCAGATTGCCGGCAACCTCGGTGTGCTTCGATTGACCCAGTGAGAGAGGAAGTTGTTAGTCGTTAGTCGACACGCAGTGAATATGTGAACGCCGGCTTGTGACGCGCGGCCAGATCGATCAGGGGACGCAATGGGCAAGGAACTTCACGCCGCGGATGTGCATTTCTCCGCCAAGTTAATAGCACCAGATGCGGTGCTATTCGTGATTACGCTGCTGCTCGCCGTCGTTGATATGGTCTGGTGCAGGGGAGGGCATTGGTCGGTAACTGTACGTGGAGTAGCGCCTGTCTTTTTCGTTGTTCCTGGCATGCTTTCCCCTCTTCTTTTCGAGCGGTACCGGTATGACGAGAGAACAAGGGTTGGACTAATTTGCTCTTCACTTTTTATTTCGTTTTCTGTAGTCGCTTCGATTTTCAGCTATCTTGTTGTCAGCACGAATGCACCATTGGTGGATAGTTCGCTGGCCAGCTGGGATCATATGATCGGCTTCGATTGGCCGAAAATTTTTCTATGGACGAAAGAGCGACCGCGCCTCGATTTCGTTCTGGACCTGGCATACTCAAGCGTCTTTCCGCAGATTGGCGTAGTCATCCTCTATCTGGCGTATACCAGACGACACGAGCAGCTTGCAGAGTTTAATGGCGTATTGGCTATCTGTTTTCTGATAACCAGCATCATTTCATGTTTTTTTCCTGCCGCCGGGCCTGCCAAGTACTACCAGGCAGTCGTACATGCCGACGTCTCAATGCTCAGTCATTTCGAGCCTTTACGGGAGGGGACGCTAAGAATAATCGATTTGCGAAAAATGCAGGGACTCGTTTCAATCCCCTCTTTTCATATGATTATGGCCATGCTGCTGGTATATGTGATGCGGAAAACGCCCCTATATTCTGTTTTTTTAATACTAAATATTGTCGTTACCGCTTCAACGCCGACACGTGGGGAGCACTATCTCGTCGACTTGATCGCAGGCGCAATAACTGTCGTGACAGTGATGGCGCTGTGGAGTAGTCGTAAGTTCGTATTTGCCCAAAAAGAGCGGCGCGATGCTGTTATTCAGCCGAAACCGCGGTCAATCTTAGGGCAACGGTGATGGGCGGGAACACCAAAGTTTGATTCAAACTCAAACTTCGGTGTTGTCAGCAAACCCATTCAACTTCGCGAGTGGGCTTAAACCAGCCCAGTCGTGTAATACACGGCAATCACAAAGAACACGGCCAGCGTCTTGATGATCGTCACGGCGAAGATGTCGCGATACGACTCGCGGTGCGTCAACCCTGTCACGGCCAGCAGCGTAATCACGGCGCCGTTGTGCGGCAGCGTATCCATCCCGCCGCTTGCCATGGCCACCACGCGGTGCAGCACTTCCATCGGGATATGCGCCGCGGTGGCCGCCTTGATGAAGGTGTCCGACATGGCAGCGAGCGCGATACTCATGCCGCCCGATGCCGACCCGGTAATTCCCGCGAGCGAGCTAACCGACACCGCCGCGTTGACAAGCGGATTGGGAATGCTCTTGAGCGCATCGCTCACCACCAGAAAGCCAGGCAACGCGGCGATCACGCCACCAAACCCATATTCCGACGCGGTATTGAGCGACGCCAGCAGCGCGCCCCCAACGGCCGCCTTGGTGCCGCTAGCGAAGCGTTCACGCATGCGGCGAAAGGCGGTCAGCATGACCAGCACGATGCCGAGCAACAACGCGCCTTCCACGGCCCAGATCCCGACTACAGTCTTGATCGCAGTCGTGACAGGCGCATGAATGCCGGGCAGCACTTCCGGTGCGACCGTGTACGACGCGCCGTACCAGTCGGGGATCAGCTTGGTCAGCGCAAAGTTGGCTACGCCCACCAGCACGAGAGGCGCGACCGCCAGCAGCGGATGCGGCAGTTGCTTCGACTCGATGCGGTCCGGCTCATTCACGAGCGACGTGCCGTAGCCTTCGCCCTTGGCCATCGCGGAGCGCCGGCGCCATTCCAGATAGGTCAGGCCGACGATGATGATGAACACCGAGCCGATCGTACCGAGCCACGGCGCCGCCCACGAGGTGGTCTTGAAGAAGGTGGTCGGGATGATGTTCTGGATTTGCGGCGTGCCTGGCAGCGAATCCATCGTGAACGAGAAGGCGCCCAGCGCGATCGCACCCGGCATCAGGCGCTTCGGAATATTGCTCTGGCGATACAGTTCGGCCGCGAACGGATACACCGCGAACACGACGACGAACAGCGACACGCCACCGTAGGTGAGCAACGCGCACACCGCGACGATCACCGCATTGGCCCGTGAGCGTCCGATGTAGCGAATCGCAGCGGCCACGATCGACTCGGAGAAGCCCGACAATTCGATAACCTTGCCGAACACCGCGCCGAGCATGAACACTGGAAAGTAGAGCTTCACGAAGCCGACCATCTTGTCCATGAAGATGCCGGAGAACACCGGCGCGACGGCGGCGGGGTCGGTCAGCAACACGGCGCCGAGGGCGGCAATCGGCGCGACGAGAATCACGCTGTAGCCGCGATAAGCGGCAAACATGAGAAACGCCAGAGCGGCGAGGACGATAACAAAGGACATTGAGTCTCCAAAACTTGGTTGTTCTACGTGTCCACGCGCCCGGTGGCACGGCGACCCGGGCCCGCGAATGCAGGTTCCGTGCCACTCGTGGCAGACCGGCCTGTTGCCGCGCTTTTGCTGCGCGGCGCGGGCGCGCGATTCGAGCGATTGTACCGAATCGTCTCAATTTCGGGATGCTTGACGTCTCAATATCCGCCGCGAGCGCCGGGAAGCCTTTGCTGGTGGGCTTGCCGGCGATCTCCACATTGAGATAAGCTCGTCTACAAATAGAGACAAGTGCAGCAACGACGACGATAACTGGAGACAGCGTCAGGATGATGAACGACTGGGCAGGACTGCCCGCCAACTACAGCGATGTACTGCGCCGGGCGATGGAATCGCTGTTTCGGACCTTCGAGAATTTCAGCGAGGGGACCTTCATTGTCGATGCCGACGCACGCGTGGTGTGGATCAACAAACGCTACGCTGCCCGCTTTGGCTTTGCCGATCCGCAACAGGCGATCGGCCGCGATTGCGAAGCCGTGATTCCCAATAGCTTGATGCGCGAAGTTGTGAATACCGGCAAGCCGATTCTGCTGGATATTCTCGAAACCGACCGCGAGCCGCTCGTCGTCACGCGTCTGCCGTTGAAGGACGATAGCGGCGCCACAGTCGGCGCCGTCGGCTTTGCCCTGTTCGATGAACTGAAGGCGCTGACGCCACTCTTCTCGCACTACTCGCGGCTCCAGGAGGAGTTGATTGCGACGCGCCAGTCGCTAGCGCAGGCCCGCCGCGCCAAATACACGTTCGCGAGCTTTGTGGGGACGAGTGCGGCGAGTCTCGAGGTCAAGCGCCAGGGGCGCCGCGCGGCCCAGGTCGATTCGCCGGTGTTGCTGCTCGGCGAGACCGGCACCGGCAAGGAACTGCTGGCGCATGCGATCCACGGCGCGTCGGTGCGGGCCAATCAACCGCTCGTGACGGTCAATGTAGCCGCCATTCCCGACACGTTGCTCGAAGTCGAATTCTTCGGCGCCGCGCCTGGCGCCTACACCGGTGCCGATCGCAAGGGCCGGGTCGGGAAGTTCGAACTGGCCAATCGCGGCACGCTGTTTCTCGACGAGGTCGGCGATATGCCTCTGCCGTTGCAGGGCAAGCTGTTGCGCGTGCTACAGGACAACGAGTTCGAGCCGCTCGGCTCGAACCGCATCGTGCGTTCCGATGTGCGCATCATCGCGGCCACCTCGGCCGATTTGCCCTCGCTGGTAGCAGCGGGGCGCTTTCGCGCGGACCTGTTCTATCGTCTGAACGTGCTGACCATTCACGCGCCCCCTTTACGCGAGCGGCTTGCGGACATCGAATCGCTGGCTTACGCGATGCTCGAAGACCTTTCGGCGCGGGCGCACGGCGGCGCCCATTTCGAATTGCAGGAGGACGCATTGCGTCTCCTGTGTTCGCACGCGTGGCCCGGCAATGTGCGTGAATTGCGCAACACTTTGGAGCGCGCAGTGATGTTGTCCGATAGTGAGCGTATTGATGCCAACGCCCTCGCGTCTTTCATCAGTCCGCTGCAGGCGAGTGGGCAGGGCGTCAAGGCAATGCCGTTTGCATCGGTCTCGCAGGCTGCCCAGGTCGCGTCGCATGCATCCGTTGCGCAGCCCGAGACTGTGCAGCCCTCGTGGGCGGAGGCGATGGCCGGCTTCGAGAAGCGCTTTCTGAGCGAAGCGCTGCGCGCCAACGGCGGACGAGTGGTCGATGCGGCCGCGCAGATTGGCATGGGCCGCGCCACGCTCTATAAGAAAATCGCGGCATACGGCATTGAAGTCTGAGCGAGGGGTGGCTGCCATGTTGTGACGGCGGCTGCCTTGAGCAGTCTGGTCGATCGATGCAGTCGGAGGTCTCATGAAACCCTGGCAACCCTGGCCTGTGGCAATCCTGCTGTTTCTGCTGAGTGCTGCGCCTCATGCGCAGGAGCCCGAACTGAAAAACTGGTACAACGACCCGTTCTTCGCGCTCTCGCGGGCCTTCGCCGACTGTCCTGTGCCTCTCGGCCCATTTATGACCCGTGCGCAAATGGAGGACGACGCGCACTACCGCGTCGAGCGTGGCACGACCTGTTGGCTGGCGCACAAGTGCACCAAGCCCAATTCATATATGTACGACGCGGACATCGCCGGGGCGATACGCGCGCACTTCACCGATACCCATGCCTTCGATGGCACGAGCGTATGGATCACAGTGCAGCGCCGTTTTGTCTACGCTGAAGGATGCGCGCCGCGCGCTTTCGATGTCCATGTGCTGCAACAACAGCTCGAAGCGATCCCCGATGTCGAGCAGGTCTTCATCCGCATCAATACGGATGCGCGCGGGCCGCTTTCCTACAAAACGCTTGCCGCGCCAAGCCAACCTGTAAGCGAGCCCGCAAGCGATCCCACTACTCACGAGTGACGCAGTGCAACGCGCGCATGGCACAATCGCTGGGTCGAAGAATTAAAAAGGGATCGGGGTTCTCAATGAAACGCAGCTACTCATTTTCTGCTCGGACGGATCGCCTCATGCGTACCGCGCTCGGCGCGACCGGGGTTGCTCTGCTCGCGGCGCTCGCCGGTTGCAGCAGCAGCCCGCCGCTGTTCCTGCCGGACGGCCGTCCGACCACGCTGGTGCAATGTCCGGCAGGCTCCGATTCGTGCGCGCAGCAGGCACGCGTCAATTGCGGTGGCCAGTTCGAGGTGGTGCGCCAGTCGAGCGAGAACGGCACGCTCAGTCTGATCTACGCGTGTCCGATCCGGGCGCAGTAGAGGCTGGTAGAGGTTGATCGCCGCCGCCCGCCAGACGCGGGCCGGTCTGGCGGGCGGGCTCCAGGCGACCCCATGCGCCGTTCACCGGCTAGTTTCTCCGCTAAAGGAAGCAACGTTGTGTTGCCTGTCGCGTCCGATTACCTGCATGGACTTCGCGCCGACACTGGCGGCCAACGCCGTATATAAATCCTGCGTGCGTTGAAATCGCCCTCCGTGTCATAAATGCTGTGCATAAAACCGTCATATTGGCCGGGGCTTAATTCCAGTATCACGCTGTGTGCGGAATGCTCGGTTATATAGAATTCGTCCAATCCTCGGAAATTTGTTTCGAAAGTATGAAAAATACCGGTGGCCTCGACACCGCTATTGTTGATGGCTTCACGATTTATTATCGGCGTTGCTTGAATGATGAACTCACATTCTTCAGTGCGGAGGCCAACGGAAGCTTATCGTATTTGCCTTCATCGTCTCTAGCAGAGCGCCCTGTAGTCGGGCCATGTCAGCGGGCCGGCACGTGCCAATAAGCAGCGAAGAAAAGGCAACCGGGAAGAATCTCACGGCCACGGTGAAAGAGGCGCCACGCGGCACGTTTCATGCTTGTATTCGGTCAGACCAGAATCTCCGGGGAAAGTAATGAATCATCACCAACTCGAAAAAGACATTGAGCATCTCGAACACGTGATCGCGCGGATTTCCTCCGCGGACCGCATTCCGCTGTCGTATTGGCGCGGCCGGCTCAAATTAATATTGGGTACGGCTGTGGTGCCGTCGCAGGCAAGCCGTCTCAAACGCCTCAACGACGCCCTCAGCGCGCTCGAGGCGAGAGTAGAACGGGCGGCCGTTCCAGGAAATGCGCGATAACGTTTAGCCGATAGGTGCATAACGTTACGTTCCATTCTTACCCGGCGGGCAAAGGTCGTCTGCAATTTCTGCACGGCCCGCGCGGGACTCAACAATCAACCATCAGCGATGCGGGCTAACTGCGCACTCAGCACGCCCGATGCGGACAGCAGGATGTTTCCCAACAGGACTCACGCAACTGACGGCGTCGACGCAACACTATGTCGACCGGGGAGAAGTGTTCGGGGTTGTGACTCGCCTGGCGGCACCGCGCGTGTTGCGCGATCCGGCATCGACGACTGACCGTGCGGCTTGTTTCATTCACCGTTAATCTTGTAATTCGCGAACGAATGCTATCCGGCACTTTTTCGATCTGATAGGGTCACACTGCAGTTATCCAACCGACTGGAGACGACGCTACATGGCCACCTACAAACAATTGACTGCACAGCTCGAAAAGCTTCATAAGGAAGTCGCGCTCGCGCGTGAGAAAGAAATCGAGCAGGCGATTGCCGATATCAAGCAGAAGATTGTGGAATACGGCATTACCGCAGAGGAGCTTGGCTTCGCAGGCAAACGTGCAGCGGCGAAGAAGACGCCGTCGCCGGCGAAATATCGCAACCCCAAAACCGGCGAGACCTGGAGTGGCCGCGGCCGTTCGCCGGGATGGCTGGCAGGCAAGAATCGCGAACGCTTCCTGATCACTGACTAAGCGTTACATACCGGATGGCGCGGCCCGAAACGGCGTGCCTTCCTCCACAAGTGAAGCGGCGGCGATGACTTTGCGCACCGCCGCGCTGGTCCCGAAAACCCTCACCTTTCGTTTTTGCCGCAGCCGTTGAGTCCGTACACGGCTGCGTTTTGCATTGCGTGCCGCCGTTCGTTTTGAAATGCTTTTCTTGAGCGCGCGCCGTGCCTATGCGCCAGCCACGAGCGCTGTTTTGCGTGTTGCACCGTGTCTGGTGTGAAGCTGGGAACCCTTGTCCGGCAAGGGTTTTCGCGCTTTCATGATGCCGTGTGGCCCGTCACTCGTATCACTTCTATTTGCATCTTCTCCTTCGTCATCCCATCTCCGATTTAGCGCGGAGTGCAGAATGTCCGGTGCGCGCGACATGCCGACGCGCATCACCTCAAGCGGCTTTCTGACCGTTTTCTCCGCAGGTCCCGAAAACCCTCACCTTAACGTCGAAACCGTTGCAAACGCAGCGATGCGCCCAGGACAAACCCGGAGTTGAGTCCGTCTCATACCCCGGATCAAAAAACATCGATTCATGGTCGGCCATCTCGAATAGCACAATCCGCTCATCCACCCAACCCTTGACGGGATCAGACATGAGCGTATCGACGGAAAAGCAGTTGTATATCGGTGAAGGCTTCGAAGGCCCGGGCGTAAACCTCGCGCACATCAACGTATTGGTCGGCCCGCGCAATGGGCCGGCAGGCCAGGCATTCGCCACCGCGCTCTCGACGCCGTCCGCGGGGCACGCACCGTTCGTGGTGATCGCCCGTCCGGGTATTCCGACCAAGCCGCTCACGCTGTATGTGAACAAGGCGCAGATCGAAGGCGACTTCCACGGCAATGCCACGTGGGGCGCATCGCAAGCGGGCATCGCCAAGGCGGTTGCCGAATCGCTCGAGAACGGCACGCTGCCGCCGGAAGCGGAAAACGACTGGGTCGTCGTATCGGCGAACTGGGTCAACCCGAAAACCGACGATCTCGATGCCGTCTTCGAGAACAACTATCGCGCGTGCAAGAACGCGATCCTCGCGGCCATGAAAGGCCTGCCGCATCGCGACGAAGTGTTCGCCGCCGCGCGCCAAGTATCGAACCCGTTCTATACGCCGAAACAACGCTAAAGCGCCCACCAAAACGCCGCGGTTCGCGCGCCACTCGAGCAGCGCAGCCGCCGCCATTGCAACCATGCATGGAACTGGAGCAAGCGTTAAAGCGCTAACCCCAGTCGACACTGGAGACAACAAATGGAATACATCCGCCTCGGCCAATCTGGCCTGAAGGTTTCGCGTCTGTGCCTCGGCACGATGAACATGGGCACGCCGCAATGGAAGCCGTGGATTTTCGACGAAGCGCAAAGCGAGCCGATCGTACGTCACGCGCTCGAAGCCGGCGTGAACTTCATCGACCTCGCGGATTTCTATTCGACCGGCGTCGGTGAAGAAGTGGTGGGCCGCATTCTCAAGCGCATTGCGCGCCGTGAGGAGATCGTCGTGACGACCAAAGTCGGCTACGACATGGGCACGTATCAGAACGCCGGCGGCCATTCGCGCAAGCACATCATGGATGGCATCGACGGGTCGCTCACGCGACTCGGCATGGACTACGTCGATATCTACATGCTGCACTTCTTCGACGTGAATACGCCGGTCGAAGAAACCATGGGCGCGTTGAACGATATCGTGCGCGCTGGCAAGGCGCGTTATATCGGCGTGTCGACGATGTACACGTGGCAGTTCGCCAAGATCATGCAGGTCTGCGAGCGCAATGGCTGGCACAAGCCGATCAACATGCAGTTGCAGTTGAACCTCGCGTACCGCGAGGAAGAGCGCGAGATGATTCCGTACTGCGAAGATCAGGGCGTGGGTGTCTCGGTGTTCAGCCCGCTCGCTCGCGGTCTGCTGACGAGCGATCCGAACTCGACGCGTAACCAGACCGACTTCTTCACCGCGCAAATGTACGGCGATACGGCTTCGCGTGAGATTGCTGCTTCGGTGGCGCGAGTGGCGGCGGCGCGTGGCGTGTCGGCGGCGCAGATCGCGCAGGCGTGGGTGCTCAATCACGGCGGTATCGCAAGCATGCTGGTCGGTGCTGATACGCCGGCGCAATTCGACAGCGCGCTTGCCGCACTCGACACGAAGCTCTCGGCCGACGAACTCTACGAACTCGAACGTAATTACACGCCGTGCGATCTGATCAACGATTACACGGCTGGCAAACGCATCGCGCGCGAGTCGCGCCCCGCGCAAGGGACGTTCGTCCAAACCATGGATAAAGCAGCATGAGTGAATTTCTCCGTACCGGGCACTACATCAATGGCGAGTGGTACGCGGGCGCCGAGACGTATCCTGTTTCCAATCCCGCCACTGGCGAGGTGATCGCCCATGTCGCAAAGGGCGGCGCGGCGGAAACCGCGCAGGCGATTGCCGCGGCTGAACGCGCATATCCGGCATGGCGCGCGCTGACCGCGAAGGAACGCAGCGCGCGGGTGAAGTGCTGGGGCGAGCTGATGCTCGAGAACCGGGACGCGTTGGCTGAATTGATGTCGCGCGAACAGGGCAAGCCGCTCGCTGAGGCGCGCGGCGAAGTGGGCTACGCTGCCAGCTTCCTTGAATGGTTTGCCGAAGAAGCGAAGCGCGCCTATGGCGACGTGATTCCGAGCCCGAATCCGAAGGCGAAGATCATCGTGACGCGTGAGCCGATTGGCGTGGTCGCGGCCATCACGCCGTGGAATTTCCCGCTGGCGATGATCACGCGCAAGGCCGGTCCGGCGCTCGCCGCAGGTTGCACATTGGTGCTCAAGCCTTCCGAAGAAACGCCGTTGTCGGCGTTTGCGCTGGCCGTACTGGCCGAGCGTGCAGGTATTCCGGCTGGCGTGTTCAACATTGTGTCCGGCGACGCAGTAGCGATTGGCGGCGAGTTGACGGCATCGCCCGTGGTGCGCAAGCTGTCGTTCACCGGTTCGACGCGAGTGGGCAAGCTGCTCGCGAAACAATCCGCAGACACGCTCAAGAAGCTCTCGCTCGAACTCGGCGGTAACGCGCCCTTCATCGTATTCGACGATGCGGATATCGAAGCCGCCGTTCAAGGTGCGATGGCTTCAAAGTTTCGCAACACCGGCCAGACCTGTGTATGCGTTAATCGCTTCTACGTGCAGGACGGCGTCTACGACGCGTTCACCCAGGCGCTGACGAAGGCCGTGCAGAAGATGCGCGTCGGCAACGCGCTAGAAGGTGAAGTCGAACAGGGGCCGTTGATCAACGCAGCTGCGTTGAAGAAAGTGGAAACCCATGTCGCCGATGCGTTGCAGAAGGGCGCCAAGGTGTTGACGGGCGCTAAACGTCACGCGCTGGGCGGCACGTTCTACGAGCCGACAGTGCTGGTCGACGCTTCGGAGTCGATGCTGATCGCTGGCGAAGAAACTTTCGGTCCGGTTGCCGCATGCTTCCGCTTCAAGACTGAGGAAGAAGCGATCGCCGCGGCCAACGACACACCATTCGGCTTGTCCGCGTACTTCTATACGCGCGATCTCGGCCGCGCATGGCGCGTGGCTGAGGCGCTGGAAAGCGGCATGGTGGGCGTCAACGAAGGCATCATCTCCACGGAAGTGGCGCCGTTTGGCGGCGTGAAGGAGTCGGGTCTGGGCCGTGAGGGCTCGAAGTATGGGCTCGACGAGTACATGGAACTGAAGTACACGATGATGGGCGGCCTCGGACGCTGATCGTCGCAATACCGGCAACAACGGTCCGCTTCGCGTTGCGCACGCGCGAAGCGGACGATGCAGTCTCGTGCGCGATCCGGCGGTCCGGCGATCCGGCAATACGCTGGCTGTAGCACGGCTGCTCCAACAAGTAAGGAGACAGCGTGAGCAATCAGGATACCCAGGCAGGCACCCTTGGCCTCGCCCCAATCGCGCCTCGCGCCACCAACACCGCACCCGCGCACGGCCGCATTCCCCTCGACGACGTTCCGCTGAACGGGTTTCACATCAAGATCGCCGGTCTGACCTTCGGTGCGCACTTCACCGAAGGCTACGCGCTCGGCACGATCGGTTATGCGCTCGCTTCGCTGAATCGGCAGATGCCGCTCGACGCGTTCTGGATGGGCATGATCGGCAGTTCCGCTTTGATGGGCATTTTCCTCGGTAGTCTCGTGTTCGGCTGGCTGTCGGACAAGTTGGGGCGCCAGAAGATCTTCCTGCTGAGCTTTCTCATCATCACCGCGGCAGCGTTTGCGCAGTTCTATGTCACGTCGCCCGCTGAGTTGTGTGTGTTGCGCGTGCTGATCGGTATTGGCATGGGCGGTGATTTTGCGGTTGGGCACGCGATTCTGGCCGAATTCTCACCTCGCAAACATCGCGGCACGCTACTCGGTTCGTTCAGTGTGGTGTGGACAGTGGGCTACGTCGTGGCCAATGTGCTCGGCATGCAATACGCGAACGCGGCACCGGACGCGTGGCGCTGGTTGCTCGCGTCGGCAGGTGTACCCGCGCTGATCGTGCTGTTGCTGCGCATGGGCACGCCCGAATCGCCCCGTTGGCTGCATGGCAAAGGACGCATCGCAGAAGCCAAGGCCATTGTCTTGAAGCACTTCGGACCGAACGTCACGCTCGACGGCGGCCACGATGAGCACGCGCATGTGCAGGGCGGCTTCGCGCGTCTCTTCAGAAAGGACCTGATTCGCCGGACGATTTTCAACTGCGCGTTCTTCGTGTGCCTCGTGATTCCGTATTTCGCGATCTACACGTTCCTGCCGACCATTCTCAAGGCGATCCATCTGAACGATGGCTCCGGTGCAGACTTCCTGTTGAACGGATTTCTCGTACTCGGTGCGCTGATCGGCATCTGGCTCACGATTCAGTTGCCGCGTCGAGTGTTCCTGATCGGGTCGTTCGCAGTGACGTGCCTGTCGCTGGTGGCGTTGAGTTTGCTGCCTGAGTCGGCGATGATTGCAATGATCGTGGCGTTCGCCATCTTCACGTTGACCATGTCGGCGTTCTCGAATCTGGTCGGCGTGTTCCCGCCCGAGTGCTTTCCGACGGAAGTGCGGGCGTGTGGAGTAGGCCTCGCGATTGCGTGCAGCCGGCTCGGTTCAGCGGTGGGCACGTTTCTGCTCCCGCTCGGCATTGCGCAACTTGGCTTCCACGTCACGATGATGGTGCTCGCCGCGGTACTCCTGATTGGCATGGTGGTGTCGATTGCGTGGGCGCCGGAAACGAAGCATCTGACGCTCAATGAGGCGAGCGGGGCGTAGTGCGGTGATACTTCATCAATCAATCATCCGCCAAAACGATACGGCCGAACGTGCATCGTTCGGCCGTATCGGATAACGCTCGCTGGCAAGAGCGAAAAGCGACTCAAGCAGAGATCTGCACAACCTCCGCTCAGAAATTGACCGCCTTATTCCCTTCTACGGGAAACGCCGCATCGAGTGCAGAACGCAGCAACTTGGTATGCGTTTCGCCAGCGTCCAGGACGAGCAGATTGTCGGCGAAAGCAGCGTCAACGGAGAGTTCTCCGTCCAGGATAGCCTGCATCGCCGCCTCCGACGACACAAACACGACATCCCGATCAGCCTGGTCTTCCGAGGTCACGTCGGGCGGCTCCGGCGTGATGTCAGGATCGAATCCAGTCTCGGTCGCATGAAAAAATCCCCACGTACCGATTTCGATCAGGAGGACGTAGAAGTCAGGCAGCGCCATCAACCGACTGACCGGCAGCGAACCTTCCAGCTTAGCCTGCAGGCCTTTAAGCGCATCGATGGCAGCCATGCGCAGCTTCATGTTGCTTAACGCACCGTCAACCGCTGTCTCCGGCAACGCTCCTGCGTCCATTGCTTCTCGCGTTGCAACGGCCACGGTGAGCGCCTGAGGGTGCCCAATATTAAATTCGATCTTCAGGTCGCAGATTGCGCACATCGTTTCGGTTCCGTGTTGAGAGCCACATGCCTGTCAAGGCGTGACGATGTTGAACCAGAAGTCAAAATTGTCGAGCCAGGACACGAATTCCCCCAGCTTTGGAGCACTCCCGGAAATCTTGGCTCTACCGGCCATCACCAGTTTCTCCATCGACGTATTGCCCATCATGACTTCGTTGAGATCGACGCGTGTCATGGTGACCGATGCATCCGCGGTATCCGACGTCTTGCCTTTCGAGTAATGGATCGCCGAATTCTCGACGCCGACCACGTAGTTTTCATTCGTGTCGGTCATCACGAAGTTAAACGTAATGGATTTGCCGGCCGCGCGGGCGCCATTCAGGCGAACACCCTGGTAGTCGAGAAACATCTCCAAAGGCATCGCTTTGATCGTGTCGGGACTTTGCGAGCTGCCGAACGGCACCCGATGCACACCGTTGCGCAACTCCATGGCGCCAGTCAGATAGAAATTGCGCCAGCTTGCCGATTCCGCCTGATAACCCATCTGCTCATAAGCATCGGCCAGCATGTGCTTGGCAGCGACGTTTTGCGGATCGGCAAACACGACATGGTTCACCACCTCAGCGACCCAGCGATATTCGCCTTTGTCGTAGTAGTGCTGGGCCTTCTGCAACACGGCGGCGGAGCCACCCATGAACTCGACGTAACGCTTGCCGTTTTCGACAGGTGGCAACCGGTGAAGATTGGCCGGTACGCCGTCGAAAAAACCAAGTCGAAGGTTGTATTGCGCGACGAGGTCATGAAACACCGTGCCGTAATAGCTGCGGCAATACCATTGCTTGGCCAGGCTGTCGGGCAACCGCAGCGTGTCGGCGATCTCCAGCGGGGTATAGCCGGTATTGGCAAGGCGCATGGTCTGGTCGTGCAAATACCGGTACATGTCGCGCTGGGCCTTCAAGAAGGCGACGATTCGGTCATTGCCCCACGTCGGCCAGTAATGCGAAGCAAACAACACTTCCATTTCGCCGCCGAACATATCAATGGCGGCCTGAAGGTATTTAGACCACAACAACGCGTCGCGAACCTTGGCGCCGCGCAGCGTGTACAGGTTGTGGAGCGTATGGGTGGCGTCTTCCGCGGCACAGAACGCCTTGTACTTCGGGATGTAGAACATGAACTCAGACGGCGCTTCAGATTCCGGCGCCATGATCACAGTCATCTCGACGCCGTCCAGCGTCAGCTTCTCGCCCGTCGTGTTCGCGAAGTCAGTCGGTGTGATGAGTGTGATGGCGCCCACGGACGTCGTCTTGCCCAAGCCGCCGTCGACCACGCCGCTGGGGTTTCGCGGCAGCAGATTGCCGTACATATAGGCGGCCCGCCGGCTCATCGCATTACCAGCGATCACGTTTTCGCCGACCGCGGCTTCGGTGAAACCCGCCGGAGCGTAGATTTTTACCTTACCCGCTTTGATATCGGCTTCATCGACGATGCCGCGAATGCCGCCGTAGTGGTCTGCGTGGCTATGGGTGTAAATGACGTGGGTAATCGGCCGGTCACCGAGATGCGGGACGACCAACTGCTTCCATACAACGACTGAAGCGTCTTCGGTCATCAGCGGGTCAATCACAATCCAGCCGGTATCGCCGCGGATAATACTCATCACCGACAGGTCATAACCACGAACCTGCCATATTCCATCCACGACTTCGAAAAGACCGTGATTCATATTCAGCTTGGCATTACGCCATAAGCTGGGATTAACTGAATCAGGTGAATTATTTTCAGGGCCGCCGCTGATAAAAGCGAATTGTCCCAGGTCCCAGGCGGCGCCGCCTTTTGAACTTGGAATAATGCCGGGATCGGGCAAAGTGGCAATCAGTCCGCGGGTGGCGTCCTGGAAATCCTGAGTATCGTTAAACGCTAGCTGATTGGCATATACGGCGTTTGCTTCACGGGTTGCCTTGGTGGGTGGCTTTGCGCCGGTACCCGTGGCTTTAGGGCTTGTCGGGTTTTGCGCCAGCGCTTCACCTACGACCGTGCCCAAACCAGTGGCGATGCCAACTGTGGCCACGCCTTTAAGAAAATCACGACGTTTAGTAGCGGAAGCCGGATTATTTTCGTCGGACATACACCTACCTCCAGGTTTTCCGGATATCTCACAGGCGAATGCCTGAGCGGGTTTATTGCGGACGCCAAGCCATGCGGCGACCGTGCTTAATCGTATGCTAACGTTGGATAATCCGCAATGATGTTGAGTTTGTAATTGTTTCGATTAATGTGATTAACTGATTGAGCATTTCATTTATAAAAATAATAATGAAATTCGTTGTTTGATTTTAGTATGGCTGGCTCGACTTCGAACGAGGTGAGGCGGCGGCACGGACCGTTGCGTCGCCGTGCATCGTCGTGGGCGGAAACGGACTGACCCTATCGCCCTTCTCCGATCGGCAGATTACTCCGACTCGTGCGTCGGTGCGTGAGCGGCCGCTGTCCTACGGAGTCTGACTCCTGGATAAGAAAACCCCTACTCAAATAAGAATCGTCCTAGGTACTTAGGACTCGCCAATCCATACCATTAAGTTGCGCCTGAACGATAGGCCAATGGTTCGAAAGAAAGACCGCCATTTGCCGGCGATGAACATTGGAGCGCCCAGGGGCAAATGGCGGGTCGTTCTGAACACGAATTCGCTGTTGATCTTTAGCAAAAATTTTTCTCACGCATTGGAGCAGCAAAATGAAATCATTTCTCCCCGCATTGGCCATCGTAACGGGCGGTTTGTTGGGCGTGGCATCGTTCGGCGCCCACGCGGCCGACGGCACGATTACCTTCACCGGCACCGTATCCAACACCACGTGCTCGATCAATGGCGTGGCATCGGGTGCGCCGGCAGACCTGTCGGTCACGTTGCCGACGGTTTCGGCCGGCACGCTGTCGACGGCAGGCGCTGTTGCCGGTACGTCGAACCCGACCCAAATGGTGCTGGCATTGAGCGGCTGCACGGGCGGCGCAACCAAGGCGATCGCCAACTTCGAAAACGGTCCGACCGTTGACCAGACCACCGGCAATCTGGCTAACCAGACCGCTGCAGGTTCGGGTGGTGCTGGGAACGTCGAAGTCCGCCTGCTGAACGCATCGCTTCTGCCGATCAACATCACGACCGGTACGAACAACGATATCGCCAATGACGGCGCGACGATTACCAGCGGCAGCGGCAACCTGAAGTATTTCGCGCAGTACTACTCGACTGGCGCGGCCACTCCCGGTGCTGTGAATACGTCGGTGCAATACACGATGCAGTACCAGTAAGCGGTAGATCAAGGCGTTCGCTCATTCGAACGCCTTTTTAACGGCTAATTTTCAAGATTGTTTTTCAAAAGGTGAATGTGATGAAGCTGGGTCGAATAGCAGTTGGAATCGGTTTTGCCTGTGCGCTGCTGGCAGGCAACGCGGAGGCAAGCGTGACGATTGGCGGCACGCGGGTGGTGTATCCGCTTGACCAGCGCGAAGTGACCGTCAAGCTGGATAACGACAGCAAGTTGCCTTCGCTGGTGCAGGTGTGGATGGACGATGGTCATCCGGATGCGAAGCCAGGCGATATCAAAGTGCCTTTTGTCATTACCCCGCCGATTTTCCGGATGGACGCGAAGAAGTCGCAGACGCTGCGCGTCATGTACAGCGGCGAAGCATTGCCGACCGATCGCGAATCGGTGTACTGGCTCAACGTGCTCGACATTCCGCCCAAGGCGGCAGGTACGACCGACGCCAACACGTTGCAGCTCGCGTATCGCACGCGCATCAAGGTGTTCGTGCGCCCCGCGAAGCTGCCGGGCAAGCCCGAAGACGCGCCGGCTCAATTGACCTGGAAGCTCGCGGCAGCGTCCGGCGGAAAAGGCGAGGCGCTAAGCGTATCGAATCCGACTCCGTACTACGTATCGTTTAGCGAAGTCGATGTCGAGAGTGGCGGTCACACCTTCAAGAACGAAAAGGGCGGCATGGTTGCGCCCCACGCGACCGAAGTGTTGCCCGTTGCACAGATGAATGCAGTACCCGCAGGCGCGAAGGTCCACTACACCGCAATCAGCGATTACGGCGGCGCCATTAACGGCGACGCAACGCTGGGTCAATAGGCCGCAGCAGCACGCCGGTCGGGCGGGCGCCTCCTGCCCATTTAAAGAATCTCCCTGCACATAGCGTGCGTTGCACAGGCAACGCACAGGGACAACGCACGCCTGTTGCAGGACTTTGAGGTCGACCAGATCATGAAACGCTCACCACTACATCAACCGCATGCTCATATCAGTGCTGTATCTGGTCCGTTCGGCCTGAATCGGGTAACGGCAGTTGTCCTGTCCGTTTTCGCGGTGGTGGGCGGCGTCCAGTCGGCGAGCGTGAGTGCATCTGAAACGGCTAACGCCGACGCGGCCGTGTCGTTCGACACGACGTTTCTGCGCACCGATCCGAACCAGACCGTGGACGTCGCGCGTTTTGCGCGCGGCAACTCGGTGTCGCCGGGCGTGTATGCAGTCGATGTCTGGGTGAACGAGATCCGCGTGTCGCGGGAGGATGTGCGTTTTGTGGCCGCACGCGAAGGGCAAGGAGCGCGCCCGTGTTTGAGCCGCAAGATGCTGGAAAGCTTCGGTGTCGATTTCGCCAAAGTCGGCGTGGACGCCGGCGCTAAGGCGGGTGCTGAAACGACGGGCGAGACCACTGCTAACAAGTCGGCTGGCGACACGACCGATGCGAACGAATGCATCGACCTGAGTACCGCGGTTCCCGATGCGACCGTCGACTTCGACTTCTCGGAACAAAAGCTCACGCTGACGGTGCCGCAAAAGTACATGCGTAATGCGGCGCGTGGCTATGTGCCGCCCGAGATGTGGCAACAGGGGGTGAACGCAGGCTTCGTGAGCTACGACGCGAATACCTACCGCACCAACGGCGCAGGTATCAATTCGACGCAAAGCTATCTGGGACTTAACGCGGGCGTGAACATCGGCGGGTGGCATTTTCGCCATCAGTCGTCGATCACCTCGACGTCAGGGCAAGGCACGCAGTTCGACAACATTGCCACTTACATTCAGCACGATGTTACGAAGCTCAAGTCCCAGCTGACGGTGGGCGATGCCAACACGTCGGGCGACGTATTCGACAGCGTGGCGTTCCGCGGCGTGCAGATCGCGACCGACGACCGCATGCTGCCCGAATCGCTGCGCGGCTATGCTCCGGTCGTGCGCGGCACGGCGCAATCGAACGCACGGGTGACGATCCGGCAGAACGGGCAGGTGATCTACGAAACGAACGTGTCGCCAGGGCCGTTCGAGATCAAGGACCTGTACGCCACCGGATACGGCGGCAACCTCGACGTAACCGTCACGGAAGCTGACGGCCGCACCGAAAGCTTTACGGTGCCCTACGCTTCGGTTGCGCAATCGCTGAGGCCGGGCACCACACGCTTTTCGGTAACGGCTGGACAGTTGCGCAACGATTCCCTCGAGTCGAAGCCGGCTTTTGCGCAGTTCACGGTGCAGCGCGGTCTCACCAACACGGTGACTGCCTATGGCGGCGGCATCGTAGGTAACGGTTATGTGGCGGCGGACCTGGGCGCGGCCCTCAACACGAGGTACGGCGCCTTTTCGGCCGACGTGACAGGCGCACAGACGCAAGTGCCCGGGCGGGAGACGATGCGCGGCACCAGCTTGCGCATTGGCTACAGCAAGTTCATCGACCCGACCGACACCAACATCGCGGTTGCCGCCTATCGTTATTCGACCGCCGGCTTCCTGAATTTGTCGGATGCGGCATCGGTGCGCGATCAGGCGATGCACGGTGGCGATATCAACTCGGTCTATCGCCAGCGCAACCGGTTGCAACTGACGATCAACCAGAATTTCAAGGACCACGGCAGCGTGTTCCTGAGCGCTTCGTCGCAGCAGTACTGGAATCATAGTGGCAGCGACACGTTTTACCAGGCCGGCTACACCAACAGTTTCAAGTACGGCACCTACAGCATCACGGCGGGACGCACGCGCGACTCGGACGGTTCGATGGAGAATCAGTTCATGGTCAGCGCGACGATTCCGCTCGGTCATGGTCAGCACTCACCGTTGCTGTCGACCAATCTGTCGAGCACGGGCGGTGCCGCGAATATGCAGGCGAACGTGAGCGGGTCGCTGGGGGATAGCAACCAGTACTCGTACAACGCGTATGGCACTTATAACGCCGCCAGCAGTGGCAGTGCTTCGAATGCGGGTGTGAGCGGTGTGTATCGCGCGCCGTATGCGCAGGTGACCGCGTCAGCGAGCGCGGGTTCCGGTTCTAGCCAGGTTTCGGCCGGCATTAGCGGGTCCGTCGTAGCGCATCCGGGCGGCGTGACGTTCTCGCAAACCGTCGGCGATACGTTCGGCATTGTCGACGCGCAGGGTGCGGCGGGGGCAAGCGTATCGAGCGCGCCAGGCGTCAAGGTCAATAGCCACGGCTATGCCGTTGTGCCGTACCTGACGCCGTATGGCATGAACACCGTCGACATCGATCCGAAAGGCACGTCGACTGATGTCGAATTTGAATCGACCTCGGAGCAGGCCGTGCCGCGTCTCGGTTCGGTGGTGATGATCAAGTACAAGACGATGAGCGGTCGCGCGGCGTTGATTCGTGCGCCGCGACTGGGTGACAAGGCGCTGCCGTTCGGTGTGGATGTAGTGGATGAAAACGGCAAGACCGTTGGCGTCGTCGCACAGGACAGCCGGATTTTTGCGCGTGGCCTCGAGGACAAAGGCGCGCTGTTTGTGAAGTGGGGTGAGGCGGGGTCCGAGCAGTGCCGGATTGATTATGTGTTGCCGAAGCAGACGGGTAAGACCGGCGCCGCGTACATCTCGGTGGAAGGGCATTGCGTGGGTGGGGCGGCGGCGCAGCAGGCGGATTCCACCAGGGATCGTTGAATGACGGAGCTCAGGGTGCGGGTGTTCGCACTGGCGCCCCATCCGTCCCCCAAACCCCATTTCCCTCCGTCGGTCCCTATGACGTGTATCATTCGTTCCCTGCGCTGTTCTGCGCTGGCAATTCCCGCATTTTCGAACGCTCGTGCGTAGCGTGGCTATGACGCGGCGGTTTTGCCATGGTGAAGCGGGTCCCGGACCCAACTCCCGCAGCTCGACGCCGCCGCGCCAGACGTGGCAGAGCAGAGGCCACAAGCTTCTGAAGACCGCCCGAACCTTTCTCTGTGACCGCCAGACCCGATGTCAGTCTCCGAACTCAAACGCCGCCGCACGTTCGCGGTCATTTCCCACCCGGACGCGGGCAAGACCACGCTGACTGAAAAGCTGCTGCTGTTCTCGGGCGCGATCCAGATCGCCGGCACCGTGAAGGGCCGCAAGAGCAATCGCTACGCGACCTCGGACTGGATGGAGATCGAAAAGCAGCGGGGCATTTCGGTGGCCAGCTCGGTCATGCAGTTCGAGTACGGCGACGCCGTGATCAACCTGCTCGACACCCCGGGCCACGAGGACTTCTCCGAAGATACCTACCGTGTGCTGACCGCGGTCGACGCCGCCGTGATGGTGATCGACGGCGCCAACGGCGTCGAAGCGCAAACGCTGAAGCTGCTCGAAGTCTGCCGCAGCCGCAAGACGCCGATCGTCACCTTCATCAACAAGCTCGACCGCGAAGTGCGTGAGCCACTGGAACTGCTGGACGAAATCGAACAGCATCTGGGCGTCTCGGCGATTCCGTTCACCTGGCCGATCGGCATGGGTAAGGAATTCCAGGGCGTCTACGATATCCAACGCGATCAGGTGCGCTTGTTCCGCGCCGGACAGGATAAGGCGGGCGGCGAGGTTGAAACGCTGCAAGCGCTCAGCGACGAAGAAGGCGAACGCCGCTTCGGCCATAGCTGGGCCAAGGCGAAAGAAGAAATCGACCTGATCACCGGTGCGACGCCTGATTTTGACCGCGAGCAGTTTTTGGCCGGCCAGCAATCGCCGGTGCTGTTCGGCTCGGCTATCAATAACTTCGGCGTGAAGGAAATTCTCGACGCGCTGGTCGATCTCGCGCCGCCACCGTCGGCACGGATGGCAGTGCAGCGGTCTGTGGAGCCGGACGAGCCGAAGTTCACGGGCGTCGTGTTCAAGGTGCAGGCCAATATGGATCTGGCGCACCGCGATCGCGTCGCGTTTATCCGTGTGTGCTCGGGGCATTTCGAACGTGGCATGGCTTTGAAGGTGACGCGTTCGAACAAGACGTTCCGTGCCAACAACGTGGTGACGTTCCTGTCGCAACGTCGCGAGACGGTCAGCGAGGCGTATCCGGGCGATATCATCGGTATTCCGAACCACGGGACTTTGAGCCTCGGCGATACGCTGACCGAAGGCGAGACGCTACAGTTCGTCGGCTTGCCGTTCTTCGCACCGGAAATATTTCAGACTGTGGAAGTGGTCGATCCGATGCGTGCGAAGCAGCTCGGCGAAGCGCTGAAGCAGCTCGGCGAAGAGGGCGCGATTCAGGTGTTCCGGCCAGTCGTCGGCGGCCTGATGATTCTCGGCGCCGTTGGGCAACTGCAGTTCGAAGTGGTGTCGCACCGGCTGTCGACCGAGTACAAGGTCGACGTGCGGATGGCGCCGGCACGCTACCGTATGTCGCGTTGGGTGACGTGCGACGACGCGGCTGAATTGCGGCGCTTTACCGATGCCTATTCGGCGCGGATCGCATTCGATGCATCGAATGCACCGACTTATCTCGCATCGCACGTCTCTGAAATTGAAGTCGCGCAGAAAGCGTGGCCGAAGGTCGTGTTCAATGAGTTACGCGAGCATTCGGGCGCGCCGTTCAAGAAGGCGATGTAAGCAGCGCGTTTGCTGTGGCTTTTAAAGAAGGCGCTCGTGTGACCCGAGGTGGCCACCGCTCGCTATCCGGTTTCTTCTTCGAGATCGGGACGCAGCATCGGCCGACCCAACAACTTGCGCGCCTGGTCCGTCTGGTCGTGCTCAAAAGCGTCCTCGAGGTCCGGTAGTTCCTCCTGGGTAAGGCCGACGTCAGGCTTCAGCGCCACCTGCTTCCAGTCCAGCACCGCGTCGAGAACTTCGGCGAGGACTAGCAGCGCCTCGGCCTTGGACAGCGCGAAATACGCGCACGCATCCAAAAGCATTTGAACCGAATCGATTGGGCCGGCGTCCTCCGTGAGCCAGGTCTTGGACTCGCGCAGTTTGCCGGGCATTGGATTCACGTCGAATGCAGGCGCAATACGCCAAAAGCCACTGCCGTCGTACAGGAAGCCCAAGTTTTGGAGATGGTCGTCGGTATTGGTGATGAGCAGATTAAAGACTAGCCGCCGCCACAATTCCCGTGCGTCCACAGCGATGGACAGATTTGGGGGCTTATTAGCTATGCGAATATGTTCGCGGCTGCGCTTTGTACCGCGTCGGCCAAACGGGTCAGTGCTTCGTCGTTGTAGACGGTACGACGATCGTTAAGTCGGGAAACGGCTCAGCACGTTGCTGGCGTTCGCGACTTACTAACCAGTGCATAAATAAGCGAACATAGATTGACGCTATGTTCTAAGCTTTAAGGAGCTTGGGGAGAGGCGCAATGCGGGAAGACGACGGCCGACAGCTTTCACATGCAACGCTTGAAGAGATCCGCATTCGCGCCGTCAAGCGCGTCGAAGACGGCGAGTCGCCGGAGGACGTGATCCGGACACTGGGATTTTCCAGAGCGCGCATTTACGAATGGTTGGCGGCCTGGCGCGAAGGAGGCTTTGAGGCATTACGCGCCAAGGCGATTCCTGGCAGGCCGATGAAGCTGTCGTCCGAGGCTATCCGCTTCGTCTATCAGACAGTCACGACGAAGAATCCGATGCAGATGAAGTTCGAGTTTGCGTTATGGACGCGAGACATGGTGCGGGAATTGATCCGTGAACACTTCAACGTCAGGCTCTCTGAGGTATCGGTGGGCCGACTGCTCCGCAAGCTCGGGCTTTCACCCCAGCGACCGCTTGCGCGTGCTTACCAACGCGACCCTCAACTGGTCGAGGCCTGGATGCGGGAGCAGTATCCGGCAATCGTCCGGCAAGCCAAACGC
>NZ_JBNDMQ010000021.1:0-153361 GCF_050436665.1 Paraburkholderia sp. EB58
AGCAGTTCAGTCTCTACAAGGGTTCTATCCCGGTCCGGCTGGATGTGCCCATGGACAAGTTCGATGGCTGCGCCAAGAAATCACGTGTAGACGAGCAGGCCACGATTAAGTCGGGTGGGTTCCTGCCGTCGTTGTCCTTCGGCGAACTTCAGTCGTCGGTTACCGCTGGCGCGATTACCGACTCTGTCACGAATTTCATGAACTCGAACGAGGACCCGCAGGAAGGGGCGCGCAAGCTTGCCGCGGCTGCGAAGGTTAAATAGGCTGAGTTTCGTGGATTCTGGGCGGAACTGAAGCGCAGGGGGTTGATCCGGCAGGATGCGCCGACTCCTCGATAGCGCCGGGGTCGGCACGGCACCGCCCGGGGTTCGTCATCGGGTGCAACACGGTTTCCTTCGCCATCCGCATGCCGTGGCAATCCCAAAGCTTCTTGCGGGCCAGCGTCGGCCCGAAATCGGCGTAGCGCTCACGGATGATGGCAAGTGTACGGTCGAACGGACAGGCAATCCGGCGTACACCGCCGCGCGCGAGGCGCCGACCGCAGCGCCGAGCGCGTCGGCAAATCGACCTAGATCAAGTATTACGAAAGCAACTAAAAAGGCCCCCGTTTTTTTGATAAGGCCCTATTTTAAAATCGCGATTAAACATTGATAATTTATATTATGTCAAATTGCAAACATCGAATACCAATCGGCATCAACAGTTGAGGAACATGCACTGGGGCCTGCGTCTGCTCAGGAGCTAAGTCACCTCGTCGGACCCCATCCGATTTTCCACAGTAAAAGGCTCAATGGCGGCCGCATGGCAACGAGGTCGGCATGAACCGCGGCACTTCCAACGTCGATGGAGGTCAGGCGTGACTCCGCCTACCTGTCGCTCGTCGCGTTGTTCACGTACATAGACTGGATCCCCACGCGACCTGGGCCGGTGAACCGGTTCACGGTGAAGTTAAAGCCTGCTGCGAAAAGCCCGCTCGACAGCCTGTCAACCACGGTGTCCATCTTGACCTGCGGATCCTTGTAAAGCCATCCGCCCGGCTCGACATCGATCGTCTCCCCGGCAGCAAGTATCTTTTCGAAGACGTTTCCATACCCATGCAACCAGAGCACGCCCTCCTCGGCGTGTCCACGAAACTTGTCGACGAAAAAACCGGTCTGGCCGAACAACATGTTGGTGATGCCGCGGAGCCGCTCGAACGTGTATTCGATATTCGCCGTCGCGGCCAAAAACTGATGTTCCCGCACGTGAAGCTCCTCGCCCGCCCGCAGATGAATCGGCACAACGTGACCGGCACCGTCGCGGCTGAACGCGATTATTCCCGGGCCGCTCGCCTCCGTGATGAACACTTGCATGCCGGCGAGCATGCGCTTGACTGCCCCCTTGACGGGCCTGATGCTGATGCGGACGTTTGAGTTTTTCCAGAGCAGGATGTGGTGCTCGAAATAGACCGGCCGGTTCGACACGTCAACAGACAAAACCGGCACAAGCTCACCGCCGATGTGATAGGTCACGCCGCCGAAGGTTTCGTCGGCCGCTGCCGTGGGCATGAGTCGGGGTAGTTGATTCATTTATTTTCCTTGGCCTGACCAGCGTCTGCCAACACCAGCGCGGCCCATGCGTGATGGATAGGGATGCTTCCGCGCGATGCCATGGATACAACGTCGCCGCCAGGATGCCCCCAATGCATCCAATCATGAGGAATTCAGTCTTGTCCGCATTCGCATTGTTCGCGGACATCTTTTCCGCTATCTGATGAGCTTCAGCCCGGCGGTTTTCGCCGCTTTCGCGTCAAATGTCGCCGTGTATTCGCATTGCGCTTCGTGACACGCGCGCTCGATCAGGCAATCTGCGAAGTCGGCCGACGAACCCGCGTACAGCCGCAGTGCCTTCCAGACAGTTTCGGCAGCCTCCACCACCAGCTCTTTCGTGCGCAGCAGCGTTTCGATAACCTGTGCAATCTCATCGCGGCCCGCGTCGTAGGCACGCCCCAGCACCCAGACCACTTCGATCAATACTACCTGCGTAACATAGCCTGGCCGTTCAGGTGTGAGCGATTCAATCAGCGCGCTCGCCTTGCGCGATTGCGCCGGATCATCCTGCGCGAAATAGCGAACCAGCACATTTGTATCAAGGCCAATCATCGAGCCGACGCTCCCCGTTCAGCGATTGCGGCATTCATATCCTCAATCGACACGGGTTTAGCCGGTTTGCGGATGATGCCCTTGAGTGCGGTCACCGAGCGGGTGGCCGGAACCACTTCGTAGCGCCCGGTTTCGTCGTTGAGGATGAACTCGATACGGTCCCCGGCGGCCAGCCCAAGCTGATTGCGCACGTCGACCGGAATCGTCACTTGGCCCTTCGACGTAATAGTTGCCGATGTCATTTTTCCTCCTGCACTCCATATTCCTTACTTTAAGGTAAGGCGAGAGGAAAAAGCAAGTGTTTGGGCCTTTATATATCCGCATCAAAAAGGACATTCTTAGCCGGCGACGTCATAACATTCCGAGCATTGCGTTCGACGCTACGTTCACGCATCAGTCACTTCCGACGGCGCAATTGACGGACGGCGCCCCCTCTCGTGTCCGGTTCTATCGCGCAGTTTGAGTTTGACAGACGCTTCGCTTGCACCCGCGTGAAGTTCGACAAGCGACTAACATGCCACATCCTCCTCGGCTTGCCTCGCCCTGATTTCCTCCGCGTACTTTGCAACCTTTCGTTCGAGACGCGCGATGTTCCTGGCGTCCCGCTGGGACAGCCAGCCGATGATGCCTCCGCCCAGCGTACCCAGACCGCAATGTTCGACGCAAGAGCGCTGACCGGTCCGGGCGGCGTGGTGCTGGAGCGGAATACGCCGCTTGAACCGTTCAAACGGTGGGCGGCCGCCGCGCGCCAGCATGGTGCCCGTATCTGGATGTAGATCAATCATCCGGGACGCCAGGTTTTCGCGGCGATGAGGCGCCATGCAAGGGCGCCGTCCGCGGTTCCGCTGGAACTGGGCCGGCATGGCAAACTGTTCGCCGAGCCGCACGCGATGAGCACGCCCGAGATTCACGAAATCATCGAGCGCTTTGCCGACACGGCCGCGGCGGCCGAATCGGCCGGGTTCGACGGCGTCGAGATACATGCCGCGCAGGGCTACCTGATATCGCAGTTCCTGTCGCCGCTGACCAACCGGCGCAACGACGAATGGGGCGGCTCGCTGGAGAACCGGGCAAGACTGCTGCTAGCTGTCGTGCGAGCGGTGCGCGCGCGGGTGGGCGCCGGATTCAGCGTCGCGGTCAAGATCAATTGCAGCCTATCGCCGCTTGCGCGGTCTGTGCCGTCCAGCTGTGCGCTTGAGCGTTTGCGATATGCGCCAAAGCCGCGGCTGTAGCATTGACGCCCTTGCCGCTCGACACCAGGGCACCCAGTTCATCTTTGATGTTTCCGCTCAACGCCGCATGGGGAACCCCAAGGGCGCGAGCGCTCCCCAGTGTTGTTCCATCGGCCAGCAACGTGACTTCGTGTCCCGCATCCATCAAGGCGCGGCACAGCACGGCAAGGGGTCTCGTGTCGCCTTCGGTGCCGTACGTCAATGCAAGGAGTTTCATCCAGGTCTCTCTTCTTGTCAGCTCGGCGTCCAGGCACTGCACTGCAGCAGGTCGTCGCTCGCCAAGTCGAAATTGGCGCAGTTCGAGACAATATCAGAGAGTTGGTTGGGGCGGCTGATGCCGCCCTCCTCTACTCGTTCGCGACCTCCGGCATGATCTGCCCCATCTCCATAGCCTGACTGGGCGGCACCTCCTGAATACCGATGACGATCTGATCATCGGGTGCGCCCGTCGCGCCCTGGAACAATGTCCAAAGACGCTGTAGCAAGCCCCGCTTATATTCAGGCGTACGGCCGGTTCGAATCAGCAGCGTGAGCGCGGCAGTGGCCGCCGCTTCTCCGGCGGTGAAGCCATTGCCGGGGGGGTATTCCTGAAAAACCACATGCACCCAATTCTTTGGGACACCGGAATATTCAGAATGCAGGTCAGTCAGTTCGACCGCGAGCCTGGACTTGGCCTCATTGCTGAGTACCCCGTCCTGCGTGATCAAGGTGTAGAGCGGCATGGGAGCGACTCCTATACGGCGTTTTGCGAGCATTCAAGTTGACGTCGCGGATAACCAGGCCCCCTGCGAACTCAGGAGGCCATCGCAACCCATCGCAATCATCACGCCGCGTAGTTCTTCAGAATGCGCAGATCCGTCACTGAGTACGCCATACCCAGCCGATAACCGCGGCCGACCCGTACTGGCGCAATCAGGTTCATGTCCTCGCCGGCGACCTCGGGAATCTTCAGTTCCGCCGATCCGGCCCAGACATCCACGATCGCGAGATTGTCCGTGAGTGACATGGTGAGTTCGTCGACCGGCGGCTTCTCTTGCAGGCCCGCTGCGAGTTGAGGAAAGTAACGGCGCATCGTGGTAGGCCGATTGAAAACGGTCGTCGGGTCGGCGACAGGTTCCTCGAGCTGGATACGAGCGGTTGCCAGCCTTTCCCCGTGCGCCGACACACTGGCGCCGAAGCGGCTTCCTTTGGCAAGTGGCGCAGCGGCCAGACTGGGTGCGGAGAAACTGCGAGTCTGATAGACGCTGGCGAGTTTCTTTGGAAACCCCTGCGCCCATCCACGGGCGATCGCGGCATCGTTGTCAACGTAGATGTACGGGCAGTAATTGACCGGCACACCGTCGAAAACGGCTTCGACCAAAACGAACGCCTCGCGGTATTGATACCGGGCGGGATCTGTCAATTCGTCATTGGAGCCGGTGAACTGCCAGTCCAGAAACCAGAAGAAGGCACGCCCACCGGATTTCTCGTCTACCGTGACGCCGGGCGGAAGGAGCGCCGCGATCGCTTTCGGGTCGGTCCAGTATTCGATGGCGAGACAGTCGCTCGAGTAGTGCCACGGCGGCAGCGTCGCCAGTGCGGACTTCCCTTGCGGAGTAATAGGAACTGAAAACGCTTTAGGCATTTCGTTTCGTCCTCGATTGGGGCGGCCGGAGGTCGCCGTTCATGGGGTGCGGGCGTGATTGGGAACCGCCGGGCATCACCTGACGTGGATCGTTAGAAGGCACATGTTGGCGGGATGCCCTGCCCTTCAGTCCAGCGCCATTAACCATTATTGTCGAGGGTGTGGCTGAGTCCAATCCCCCGATCGGGGGTCGAAGTCACCGCTGGAATACCTCGCGGATCGGCTTGTCTATGCCGGTACATTCAAGGTTTTCGCGGTCATATTGCCGGTATAGAATCGGCTAGACGCTTAAAACTGGATTCGAGGAGTGGACGAGTCGTGTGGTCGGAGACAAACGTGAGCGATTTTCCGCCTTTTCGGCTTGATCGAGCCAATCAATGCGTCTGGGAATCGACACCAGACGGGGGCGAACGCCGGCTCAACCTCAGGCCGCGCGCCTACGACATGCTTCAGTACCTGGTCGACAACGCCGGTCGCCTGGTGACGCACGATGAGTTTCTCGACGCGTTGTGGCAAAAGGTTTTCGTGCAACCGGAGGTGCTGAAGGGACACATGCTGTCGATACGCGCCGCGCTCGGTGACGATCCAGCCAACCCCAGATTTGTCGAAACGCTTCGTGGCCGCGGCTATCGTTTCATCGCGCCCGTGCGAGCAAGGGCGCCCGCCAATGTCCCTGCCACTGCGATTGATGCAGACAGACCGGCTCACGGCACATTCGTCGGACGCACGTCGCAGTTAAACAGGCTCAAAACGCTATTCGACGAGGCCTGCGCAGGCGAATCCCGCGTCGTGTTTGTGGCTGGCGAGCCGGGCATCGGCAAGACGACGCTCGTCAACCAGTTCCTCGAATCGCTCGACGGCCGTGGCGATGTACTGACTTCGCTAGGGCGCTGCGTTGAGGGTTACGGCGGTACCGAGCCGTATTACCCCGTCCTCGAAGCGCTCGCCCAACTGGCCCGCGGCGAAGGCGGCGCGGCCATCACGCGCAGTCTGATCTCGATCGCCCCTACCTGGGCCGCGCAGCTTCCCGGTGCGGTGCCGGAGCGGCATCATGCTGCTCTGCAACGCCAGTTGGTGGGCGCCCTCAGCGGCCGCATGTTGCGCGAAATCTGCGAGTTTCTGGCCGCGCTGTCGGTGCAAAGGCCGCTCGCGCTCGTCTTCGAAGATCTTCATTGGTCGGACTATTCGACGGTCGACATGCTCTCCGCTATCGCCCGTCATCGCACCCATGCACGCTTGATGGTGGTCGCCACCTATCGTCCCGAGGATGTGGAAGTCGCTCATCACCCTCTGGGCCGCTTGAACCGCGACCTCGGCCTGCAGAAGCTCTGCCATGACATCGTGCTCGGACCGCTGACCAAAGGTGCGATCGCCGAATACCTTCAGGGTAAAGCGCAGCAAACGCATGAGAACGACCTCGCGCAACTCGTGTGCGAGCGCTCCGGCGGCAATCCTCTCTTCATGGTGGCGACGCTCGATCATCTGGTCGCGCAAGGAATCGCGCAGTCTACGCCGGAGGGCTGGAAGTTGCATGTGTCGCCGTCGGAAGTGCGGCTCGAAGTGCCGCTGACGCTGAGCCAGGTGATCGAGCATCGCATTCAACGGCTGACGGGCGATCAACAGCGCGTCCTGGAGGCCGCGAGTGTGGCGGGGCTCAGCTTCGACGCGACCGTCGTGGCTCCAGCGGCCCAGTTGAGCCAGGAATGTTTCGAGGAGGCGTGCGAGGCGCTGTGCCGGCAGGAAAGCTTTATCCGCCGAGAGGCACCTGCGCCGTTCGACTATATGGTCGCGGCACGCACGTTCGCATTCCGCCATACGATGTACCGGCAGACTTTCTATGAGCGTCAGGGCGCGCTGCGGACCGCGCATTCCCACCTGCGGATTGCTGAGGAGCTCGAAGCACGCTGCGCTCCGCAAGCGCGTGGCAGCATCGCGGCCGAACTGGCCCAGCATTTCGCGGCCGCGAGACAATGGTCGCGCGCGCTGGGCTATCTGCGCATCGCCATCCAGACGGCGAAAAAGCGCCTCGCGTACAACGACGCGCTCGCCGTTCTCGATCGCGCCATGATGCTGGCCGCCAATCTGCCGGAGGATGCACGGGCGGCGGCGGAAGCTGAATTCCTCGAGGGGCGCGCGTCAATCTTTACCGCGTCGCATGACCGGCGTGCGCGCGAGACTTGCGAGCAACTGGCAAAGCGTGCCGCTCAACTCGGTCTGATCGACATCCAGAGCCGCGCGTTGCTGAGCCTCGCTTACGCCTATAGCTGGCGCGATCAGATTCGCTGCAACGCGATCATCGACGAAGCGCTGGCGCTCAGCGAACAGCAGACCGATCCGCAGCAACAGGCCCGCACCCGCATCAGTTGCTATGTCTGGAAAATGTGGGTACGCGGCTGGTACGCCGACGATATCCGTCAATGCGAAGTTGCGCTTGAGGCCTTGCGCAACGGCGCCGATCCGTTCACGACCGCCTGGTCGCAGTGCGAATACGCCATGGTGCTGATGGTCTCCGCGCGCTATCAGCTGGCCCAGGACACCATTCTCGCGAGCTACCAGTTCCTCGTCGACAATGACGAGAACCGCCCCGAGTTCAACATGGCGCGTGCCACCTGGATGGTCAATCTCGGCGTGCCCTGGACGCTGCTGTATCTGGGCGATTTGGGGCGCGCCCAGCACGAGTTCGACCGGGCGATTGCGATGTATGCCGCCAACGGCAATCAGTACGGCGCCGATACGCTGACGCTGTACCGATGCTGGGTGCAATTCCACGCGCTGGACTTTGACGCCATGCTCGAGTCCTGCACGCAGGTTCTCACGGAAACACTGGCCGGGACCGCCGTGCGTCGCTCGACCCTCCCTGCGGAGCAGCGGCTCGCCATTCTCCTGAAGGGACTGGCGCATCTTGGCCTCGGCGACACTCGTATCGCGCGCGTTCATTTGCTCGACGTCATGCGGCGCATGGATGATGAACCGGTGATTTTCGACTGGTACTGGCGGCTATCGCTCGAATGGGGACTCGCGAACCTTGCGCTCATCGAGGGCAAACTCGAGGAAGCGATGACGCATGCCACGCGTCTGGTCACGCTTGCAACGAGCACGGAAGAGCGCACCTGGCACGGTTTGTCGTGGGAGGTTCAGGCGCGCGTGGCGCTGCAGCTTGGCGCAGCGGCGGACGCCGTGCGTTGCATAGACAAGGCCATCGCGGCCACACAGCACTTCCAGACGCCGCTCGCGGACTGGCGCATCCATCACACGGCGAGCGAGGCGTACAGCCTGATCGACGACGCGGCAACGGCCGCTCGTCACGCTGAACTCGCGGCTGCCAAAAAAGCGGCGCTGGCGGGAAGCTTACCCGCCGGGCATCGTCTGCGCGACACGCTGGAGGCAGGCAGCTAGCCTGCAAACTCCGCAACCGGCTCCGCGAGGCGTCGGCCGATGCCCATATCAGCGTCGTCCTGCGAGATCGATCCGGCAAGACGGAGGCGTGCTTCGACGCATCTCTCTCGTGCGGCTGCCATGCGCTGCGTGTCGCCGCGTGCCTCGTGCAGCGACGCCGCGGTGCGCTGCAGACGCCAGTTCGCGAGCGGCGTCTCGAAGTCTTCGGTCACCGAAAACGCGGCCTCCAGATGAACCCTGGCGTTCTCCAGATCGCCCTCGTTCAGCGAGGCTCTGGCCATCGTATCCCACGCAAGCGCCTGCCAGGTCCGCTCTTCCGTAGCGAGGGCGCGTTCGAGGAAGCGGCGGGCGCGCCACTGTGCGGCATCGCGATCACCGCTTGCAATCGCGAGGTCGGCCCAGCCCCATTCGAGCGCCAGACGCCAGTACCAGTCGAACATGATCGGCTCGTGATCCATCTGACGTTCGGCTTCGGCGAAACGCGCTGCGGCGGCTGTGCTTTCGCCCAGTCCTGCATGAGCAAGCCCGGCGAGAATGGTCCAGACACGCTGCTGCGGCGGCAGAAATGCAGCACGCTCACGCACTTCGACGTCAGACCCAGAACGGTCCACCGCCTCGCTGAATTGCCGGTCGAGTTCGAGCACGGTCTCGAAGTCCATCGTATGGACCAGCAGCCAGCCGCGATAGACCTGCAATGTGCGCGCCGCAAAGTAATTGCCGTTGTCGTGAAAGACCCGGATACCGCGGTCGAACTCGTCGAGCGAGCGGCCCAGATCGCCTAGCGACATATGCGCCCACGCGACGCCCAGCCGCCGCATCCACGTGCCTCGCGCGATATCGAAGCCCGGATGGCTCACTGCATGGTCGTACAGCACCTGATAGCTCGCTTGCGCGGTGTTCAGCGCCGCACGGTACTGCGTCGAAACCATCATCAGCATGCAGTGTTCCAGTTGCGCTTTCGCCATCGACACCGGATCGCCCACCTCACGGATCGTAGCGAGCGCATCCATGCATTGCTGCGCATCGGCTGCGTTCCAGCCTTGCGTCCAGATACGTCGCGCATGGCATGCGATCTGGGTCGACGCACTGACACGCCGGTCCGGCCAGGACGTACTGAGCCTGAGTGCATCGTCGAGACATGCCACCGAGCGACCCTGATCGCTCCAGCTTAAAACGTACGAGAGTCCCAGCAACGCACGCAGTTGCACTTCGATCTTGCCGAGCTGCGTGGCCTGCTCGTGCAACGCCCGATACGCGTTGACCGCCTGCGGATCATGAGCGGCTGCAAGCAGCGCCGCGCGCGCTTCGACAAACTCAATGCGCCTAAGCGAGCGCAAATCCGCCGGTAGCCGCGCAAGCAGCGTATCGGCCTGATCGAGCGCGGCTAAGGCTTCGCGATAGGCAAAGCGAACCTTCGCGGTCTGCAAGGCAATTCGCACGTAGTCGAGCGCCTTGTCCCATTGCTGCGCGTCCGCGAAATGCCAGCAAAGCTCCGTGGCGATACTGCCGCGATGCCCCGCCATAAACAGCCTCTCCAGACGCTCGCCGATCAGCCGGTGCGACGCGGAGCGCCGCGTCAGTCCCTGGCGGTCATAGAAGACACTGCGAACCAGCGTATGTGTGAACCTGAACAACTGCGTGTCGGAACCGTCGGGCAAGCTCCAGACGCCCGTGCGGCGTATAAACTGACTGAGCCGGGCCAAGCCGTTGCACAGATCTTCGAACGCCTCGGTTGTCATCCTGGCCGCTTCGGCCGTCGTCGCCGAGGCGAACGTCAACCCCGCCACGCTCGCGGCTTCGAGCGCGCGTTGAGCGTCGGGGGCCAGGCGCTGGATACGCATCTCGATGACCTGCGCAACCGTGCGCGGTAACGCGCTGCGTAGCTGCGCGGCCGTGGCGCGCTGATGCCAGCCGTCCGGCGTTAGGTCCACCAATGCCTGTTCGCGCAGATGCTCGAGAATGGCCTGCATGAACAGCGGATTGCCGCCAGAACGTTCGGCGACCAGATGCGCCAGTTCCTCGTCAAGCGGGTTCAGGCTGGCACCGTGTGTGAGCCATGCGCCGATTGCGTCCGGCTTGAGCGGCCCCAGTTCAATGACCTCACACGCTCCGCGAAGCGAGAGCGCGTGACTGAGCTTTATCACCGGATGCTGGGTGGATGCGGCATCGTCGTTGCGGTAAATGGCCACCAACATGAGCCGCAGGGATCCATCGAGTCGCGCGAGCGCGGACAGCATGTCGATGGTCGAAAAATCCGCCCACTGCAGGTCGTCCAGCACGACCAGTAGCGGGCGTTCTCGTGCCAGCGCCTGCAGCAGATCGCAGATTTCGCGCATCATGCGCTGCCGCCCGGCGCCAATCGTCTGCGCGCGCAACGATTCGCGGATGTCCGCCGGCACGTAAGCCGGCATCAGGACGGCCCAGGTGGGCGCGATCGAGACGAGCGCTTCCCTCACCTCGCTTCCGCCTGCGCCGCGGCACAGACGGCCTAGCGCTTCGAGCACCGGATAGTACGGTTCGGTACCGCCGTAGCCCTCCACACACCCACCGCCCAATACCCGCGCCTCGCCATGGGGTGCTTCGGCCAGAAACTCGTCAACGAGCGCCGTCTTGCCGATCCCCGCCTCGCCTGCGATGAACACAATCCGCCGCATGCCGGCCTGCGCCCGCTGATATGCCGCCAGCAATGCATGGAGCTCGGACGCGCGGCCCACGAAACGTTCCGCCCGGCGCGCGAAGAAACCGGACTGGTCGCCCGCTGCAAAGGCATCGACGGGCGCAATGAAACGATAACCGCGCCCACGTTGAGTTTCGACGTAGCGCGGCTGCTCAGCGCTATCGCCCAAGGCACGGCGGATCGCCGCGACGTGTCCCTTCAACACCTCGGGCTGCACATGCACGTCCGGCCATACCGCTTCGAGCAGCGCTTCGGACGACACCAGCCGCTGCGGGTGTTCGACAAGATAGCGCAGCACAGCGAATGTTTTAGGCGGCAGGTCGATGCGGGTAGCAGATCGGTCCGGGGCCAGGCGCCAAACGCATTGATTGGACAGGTCGAGCCGAAAGCCGGAAAACTGGAGCGAGGCGTGGCCGCGAAAGTCGGGATTCAAACCGAAAGACTCCGTGGTATCTGGAGCAGACCGAGGCGGCTCGCGAGCGTGACCGCCTCGGTCCGGTTCTTGACCGACAGCTTGGTGTAAAGATGCTTCGCGTGCGACTTGACTGTTTCGGGTGCGATGCCAAGCTCGACCGCGATCTGCTTGTTGGACAGCCCTCGCCCCATCAGCGCGACGATCAGGCGCTCGCGCTCGCTGAGTCCCGCGCCCACGTTCGGGCGTCGTGCCGCGAAAGGCCCATTGGCTTCGCCGGCGTCGCGCTGCCGGCGCGTGAGCAGCATGCTCGCATACGGCAGCAGTTCGCGCGTGTCGCTGACCGGAACGATGCGCTGTTGCACGATGTCTTCAATGAGCTCAGCGACGGGCGCACTGCAATCGACAAGGGTTTGATACAGACCGACTGATGGCGCGACCCTGAGCAGGCCGACGAGCACTCCGATCGCCTCGCTGCGTTCCCCCATGACGAGCAAAGCTTCGACGAGCAAGAGGGCAACGGGCACCGCCGCATAGAGACGGCCGCGCCATACCGTGTCGCGATGAACCTGGCGCAAGGAAGCAAGATCGACGGCAGAAGGCGAGCGGGCCAGCGCGATGCGTGCCTGTGCGATCGTGTGAAGACGCGTGATCTCGAATCGGACGTTGCTGCTCGCGGCTCGCGATTCACCCGCGAGTTCGGCGAGGCGCTGCAGACAAGCCTCGGCCTGCTCGATGCGTCCGTTGCCTGCCTCGATCTCAACCTGGTGCGCGAGGCTCGCAGCCCGCAATCGCGGCCAACCGCGCCGCTCGCCGAGCGCCTCGGCCTCGCTCAGAATCACCAGCGCCCTGCCATGTTGCCCACGGCTAGCGGCGATGCGCGCCAGCAGTCTATGCGCACGCAGCGCGCTTTCGACCGCACAGCATTCGCGGATATTGGGCATCCGTGCGACGAGCAGCGCCTCCGCTTCGTCCGCGTGGCCCTGCTCGTAGAGCACTTGCGCAATGATGCACGCTGGCAGCGCATCGGTGAGAACGTGCGTGCCGAGCAGGCGACGCCCGATCTCGAGCGCATGTCCGGCCAGCAAGCGCGCCGCACTGAAGCGCATCTGATCGAGAGCGACGGCAGCGTCCAATGCCAGATCGAACTGCGCGGACACGGCCTGCATCCGGCATGGCCGCTTATCCAGCTTGACGCGCTCCACCGCGTAGAAGCGCTCCAGGTCGCCGAGCCGCCAATACACGCTGCGGCATACCGTTGACGCGACGTGCGCAGTCCGCGCACTTGCGTCAGGACCGCGCGCGGACCACGCGGCCGGCAAGGCTGCCGCCTCATCGTCCTGCAACACGAATGCCACTGCCCGCAGCGCCGCGATTTCGCAGTGGAGCGTTTTCGGCACCACGGCGGACAACGCGTTTGCGCGATGTTCGATGAGGTCCGCGATGACGAGCGCCTCGCGGCAATCGAGGTGCATGACCGTCTGCCACGCCCGTTCGATCTCGAGCCTGAGTCTCGCAAAGCCGACGCCAGGCCGGGCACCGCCGGTTCTTGCAAGCTGCAGAGCCTCCGCGGCGGGGCCGCCCACCGGGAGAGGTGAAGGAGAGAGGGTACGCAGAGCACCCGTCTCGGTCGAAAGGCTCGGAATCGCCACGCTGCGTGACGTTCGATCACATTTCGACAAGTTTTCGGGTGCAACGACATCGTTCATGCCAGGCTCCGTCGGGACACCAGATCGTCGCAATTGCTCAACGAGGGAAGTTCTGCCCAGACTAACCCTGGCTTCGCCACGAAGCGTGATGATTCGGTTATTTTTCGGTAATGCCCCGGTCGTCGCAGGGCTTTTACGGGAATTTTGCGCGACCTTTACGGCGCGTTTACGGGACTTCGACGGAGTAGCCGACCGAAAAGGAACGCCAGACGGCGCTATTCGTATGCGGGAACGCCGCCATCATGAAGCGCCTCATCCGGGAGCGAGGCCGGCCGGCTCGAGCGCCATGCCGCCTCGCATCCGCATGCGCCAGGCGTTGGGCGGCTCACCGATCATGCGCTTGAAGACCGCAGTGAAATGTGCATGCGAGCTGAAGCCGCAACTGAGCGCGACGTTGAGCACGGTGAACTCCGAGGAGCGCAACAGCATCTGCGCATGTTCAAGCCGTCGCCGTAACAGGTAAGCGTGCGGGGAATAACCGGTCGTCGAGCGAAATTGAGCCGCGAAATGCATCCGCGTGAGCCCAGTGCTGGCCGCCACGTCGGCAAGTCCGATCGGGTTCGCGAGATTGGCCTCGATGAAATCGATCGCCCGGCGCAGGCGCCACCTCGGCAGAGACGCGGCCTTCGACACCGCCCGCCCCGACGCGCCGTCCGTGTGCCGGGCCAGCAACCTGGCAACGATCGCATCGCAGACGCTATCCGCATACATGCGGCCGAAGCTATCGGCGAGCGAATTCGCGTCCTGGAGCGCGAGCGCCAGCCGTTCGACCGCGATGTCACGAAAGATGCGCGGACTCTGGCCCGAGAGATCGGGCCGCACGAGTTGTCCCTCGGCTTCGTCATAGCGCCGCGACAACAGAGCCGGCGCGATAAACAGGTGCATCACGTGGCACGGCGAGGCATAAAAAGCCTTGACGCTGTCACGAGGCGCGGTGATCTGGATCGAACCGGGCATCACCGGGCCATCGCAGATGATCTTGCCGTTGTGCTGAAACTTCAGCGTGGTTGCGCTCAGGCTGATGCCAACCGTATAGAAGCGCTCGTCGCCCGTGCTCGACACTTCGTGCGGCTCCGCCACACCCTCGCCCCAGCTGCCGGCGAGAATGCGGTCCGCAGCGGCCGTATCGACCAGGGAAAACGGCGCACAGCGCCAACGCTCCTCAGCCCGCACGATCGCACTGTCGCTCGCACACAAGCGTGCGCCCGAGCCGCTTCCGGCTTCCGCACAGGCCGCCCGGCGAACGCTCGCTGTCTCCTGTAACTGTGTGGACATGGTGTCACTCCCTGTCAGTGCGCGGCGCGGCCGAGCCGGCCGGATGCCTCACGCTCGCGGCCCAAACCGGTTGGAGGCGCCCTCCCCGCTGGCCGCTTTCACTGGTGAGCATCATGCGCGACACTGCCACTGCTCCGGTATCCCTCCAATGGGTGAAACGTCCACGCGCGAACCCGAACACGTTCCGTCAGGACTTGGGAGAACGACGCGGTTTGATGGCACCTGCAGGATGATTCTTCGCGATGGTTGAGCGCAGCGCCGAGTAGGCCGGTGCGACCATCGGATAGTCGGCGGGCAGCCCCCATTTCGACCGGTATTGGTCCGGGGTCATCCCGTAACGGTGCTGGAGATGGCGCTTGAGCGACTTCAGTTTCCGGCCGTCCTCCAGGCAGACCAGGTAATCGTCATGAATCGATTCGTCGATGGGGACCGCTGCCCCGGCATGCGATCTCTCCTGCTCGCACGGTTCGCGCAGTGCGGCGAGAGCCGCATAGGTACTGGAAATGAATGCGGGCAGATCCGCTGCCGGCAGCGGGTTGCACGAGACGAAGCTCGCCACGATTTCGGCGGTTAGCTCGATGAGTTGCGAGCGCTCGGTCACGGGCGGCCTCGCGAGCTCAAAGTCCCGGCGTTATTGGATGTAATGGTCGAAAGCAGCGAGCGGATTCGCGACACCATGACCTTGCCTCTCTCTTAGGCGATACCTGGCAAAAGTAGTGGCTCGCAGTGCGCGGGTCAATCCCCCGATCGGGGGCGCATCTGCGCGCCAGCTTAGAAATGCAGCCCATGGAGCGCCTGCATACCGCGCGTAATCCATGCAGCGAGGCCGTGCGTGGTCGCCGGCATGTCCTTGGCAGGCTCCATCAGCGCCTGTCCGCACTGTTCGCGCTCGGCGAGTTTGGCGGCGAGTACATGAGTCAGTTCGGGATGCTGCTTAAGCAACGTGGCAATCGCGGCGCCGGGCAGATCATAGACAATCGCATAGGTCTTCGCCGAGATCTCTGCCGAGGTCGCCACACCCGCAATCGGCCCGCTTTCGCCGAAGTATTCGCAGGGCGAGAAGCGCATGACGTCGACGGCCACGCCGTCACGGAGGGTCGCCGCGTTGATCACGCCGTAGCCGACGAGGGTGATAGCGGCCGGCACCTCACCGGCTCGCAACAGCATCTCGCCTGGCGCCACCTCACGAACCCGTAGCGCGCTCGCGAGCTGTTCCTTTTCTTCACGCGACAAGAGGCCGAATATGCTGATGCTGTCGATCAGACGGCGTCCCATCGAGCGCTGCTCGGAGGGGGCCGCTTCATTGAACAGCGACAGCGCTTCGAGGTGCCGATGCGCGGCGTCGAAAAACACGTTGAGTGTGTCGTCGGTACTGCGGTCGCTCGCGACAAAGAACGACACTTCGTAGTCGATCGCCTGCCACCCGACCGACTTCGTGACGATGTTCACGGGCAGCGCCGCGTCGATCCCGACACACGATTCGACCGCCAGCCGCAACGCCGACACCGCCGACGACGGGCGGCATGCCGGGTCCGCCTGAAATCGCACCACGGTGGCGTGGGCCCCGGCCGGGACGCTCGCGTTGACGACCTTCGATTTCGCGATCGCGGAGTTCGGCACGATAATCAGATCATGATTGCCTTTGAGCACATGCGTCGCGCGCCATGTCACTTCGCGCACCGAGCCTTCCGACCCGTCGTCCAGCACGATCCGGTCGCCGACGCGATACGGCGCGGTCGCATTGATGACGAAGCCGGAAAACAGGTCGGCAAGCGTGCTTTGCAACGCCAGCCCCAGCACAATCGCGACAGCGCCTGACGTGGCAAGCACACCCTTGAGCGGGATGTCGAACACGTCCGCGACGATGGCGACCGCAGCCGTCAGGTAGGCCACGACCTCTACGACGTCGAGCGTAAAGCGCTCCTGGCGCGTCCGGTCGTTGATCGCGTAGTAGAGCCGCACCACTGACATGGTGGTGGATGCCGCCAGCAGCCACCAGACAATCTGCACCGCGCCGCGCGCAAAGCGGTATTGGGCGGAGGCGCCCAGATCGGGCGTCTGGGTCGGCGTCATATGCGCGCGCAGCATCACCACGGTCAGCGCGGCAAACCCGAGACAGCGCAAGATCGTGCGTGGCGCCGTGAAACGCATGCGTGCGCAGAACAGCACCACAATAAGATTGAGTGCAACCGCAACGACAGGCAGGAACAGCGGCGCAAGCGGTTCGGCCGGCATCTAACGCTCCGCTCGCGCCGGCAGCGGTGCCTGGTCATCGGCGCGATAGCCGCCGCCCAGCGCCCTCGTCAGGACAATTTCCGCTTCGAGCTCATCGCCGTTTAACTGCAGCAGTGAGAGCTGTCCCTGGATGACCGGCGCCTGCGCCTCAATAGCCGTTGTGCGGTCGGCGAGGCCGCGCTGGTACCGCGCCTCGGCACTATCGCTCGCGACACGGACAGCGTCGATCCGTTCGCGCTGCAATTGTGCGCGATGGTCGAGATCGTCGATCTGGCTGCCGGTTTGCGCGACATCGCGGACCGCGTCGAGCACCGCTTCGTTGTACTGCTCGATGAGCGTGTTGCTGGCAGTCCGTGCGCCATGCAAGCCTGCGTTAAGACGGCCGCCGTCGAAAATCGGCAAAGTGAGACCCGGAATGAGGTTGATTTGCTGGCTTGTATGCGTGAACAGGTCGCGCATGCGCAGCGCGTCGAAGCCGAAGAACGCGGTGATGTCGAAGCTCGGATAAAACGATGCCTTGGCGGCATCGATACGGTCGAACGACGCCTCGATGAGCCAGCGCATCGCCTGCAAGTCGGGCCGGCGGCTGAGCAGCTCGAAGGACAGCGTGGACGGCAGGCCGACCGACGGCGCCGGCAACGCGACCGGCTTGATCTCCGGCAGATCGTCCGGGCCCGCTCCGAGCACCGCACGCAATGCTTCGCGGGATTGCACGATCTGTTCGTGTGCCGAGGCGATCTGCTGGTCGAGCGCGAGCAGTTGCGAGCGCGCCTCGGCCGATTGCGTCACGGCCTCCAGACCCCGCTCGTGACGTGCGGTGCGGGTGTCGAACCCGGTCACCTCGACGCTGCGCAATTGCTGCAGCAGATCAAGGCTCGCATAGACAATCTGGATCTGATAGTAAAGCTGCGCGACGCCCGTCGCTACTTCCAGCTCGGCCTGCGCCGTCTCGTCGCGCCGCGCGTTCTGTTCGCCGAGTGCTGCGCGCACGAGGTCGCGTTGCTTGCCCCAGATGTCGATATCGTAGTGGGCTTCCGCGCCGACCAGCCCGGTCCAGTACCAGGGCCCGAATGCGCCAATGGCAGGCTTCTGCGAAGCGTAGGCGCTCAGGAAGCCATGACTGGACACGCGCTCGCGATCGGCATCGGCGCGCGCCGACATCTGCAGATCGGAGCCGGCGCGAATCAGTTCGACCTGGGCGTGTGCCTGCGATACATGCTCACGCGCGATCGCCAGCGTGGGTGCCTGTTTGAGCGCGCGGTCGATGAGCGCGTCCAGTTGCGGGTCGTGATAGTGCTCCCACCAGCGCGCAGACGGCCAACCTTCGCTTGCGAGATGGATGTCGTCGGCAAGACGGATCTGTTCCGGTGGAATGAGCGCTATGGGCGGGCTGTCGTGATGAATGAGCGCGCAAGCCGCGAGGCATGAACAGAGTGGCAGCAGCGTTAGCCAGCGTCGAACGACATGCGGCAAGCGCGGTAACGGGTAGCGGACTCCTTCGCGAGGCGAGGTCCGCTTCAACGGACGATGATCGGCGCGCATCACACTGTCCCTGTCGGTCCGGCATCAGCCGACCGCACCGAAGTCAGTTCGTCTGTCAACCATTGCGGCAAGCTCACAAGCGTAGTGTTGATACGCGCAGCGCGCTCCAGCAGCGCAACAATGTGCTCGCCGCCCTCCCTGCCTGCTGCCGCGGTCGCCAGCTTCGTCAAATCCAGCGGCACGGGCGGCATCGCGAGCGGCGGCTCGTTCGACAATTGTTGCGCGTATTGTTCCAGCGATTCCCCAAGGTTCCGCTGCAGCGTTCCACACGCTTTCGTCAAGCCCGCGCCGGATGCGTCGGTACGTCCAGCGCCGAACATCGACTCAACGTAGAAAGCGTCGCTTGCCAGCAGAACCGAGCGGCTCTGCGCGAGCACCGTTTGCGCGAGGAGCGTGACGCGTGAAGTCTCGCCCTCACGCCAGTCGGGTTCGAGCGCGACGCGTGCGAGCGTCGCTTCACAATCCGCCAGCATGGCCCAGGCTGGCGCTGACGGTTGCGCTTGCGCGGCCGGTGCGCCTCCCTCGGCCACCTGTGCATGGCCGAGGCAGACGGCCGCAATCGCACGGAGGACCTTGGCTAATTGCGAGCGCAGCGCGTCCGCCTCGCCTTCCGGCCACACCGACATCTGGATAAAGGTCGCGACGCCCACGCCCAGCAGAATCCCCACCAGCCGGTCGCGAATTTCGGTGAGATCGGACGGCGGTGCGTACTGCTCGAGCAGCGCGAGCGAAAACGTGAACATGAGCTGCAAGCCGGCGTAGCCGATCAGCTCGGAACCGGCCGACACCCATGCACCGAGCGCGATCACGGGCAAACTCATCAGCAGCAGGCCCGTTATGCTTTCCAGGTGGGGAATCACGAACGCGACCATGAACAGTGCGAGACCGCTGCCAATCGCAGCACCGCTGATACGCAGCAGACCGTGCCGGCTCGAGGCGCCGAGACTGGGCAGCGCGACGACGAGGCAGGTCAGCATGATCGTATGAATGCCGGGCCATTTGACTGCGTTGTAGAACACATAGCAGATCAGTACCGACAACAGCGTGCGCAGGGCGAAGCGGGCGTAGCGCGGGTTGGAATAGGTGTCCGCCGGCAACAGCGCAGGCGGCGCAGGCGGCGGCGCGTTGGCGTGTGACACCTGGGTGCGGGTGGCGTCCACGAGTGCCTCGATGGCCCGCTGCATCGCCACGACGGCGGGAATCGACAACGCTTCGCCACCGCTCTGCACAGGGGTCGTTCGCGGCAATGGCCCATCCTCGGTAATCGCAGCGTCTAGCGCCGCGACTTCGCCGCGAACGCTTCGGATAGCCGCGATCCCGGCCTCGCTGGATGGGCGTGCCGAAACAGGCAAATGGGCCGCCGCCTCGTACAGCCGCGATACGGCGGTCACGCAGGCCAGCATCGCTGCGGCCGTAGACTCGCTGTAGCGCTTGCGCATCGTGGAAAAGCGCAGAAGCTTTTGCAATGACACCGCGCCTTGCTGCAGATCGCCTGCATTGAGCGCGGGCGCAGCCGCCTCAGGTGACTCGGCCGCCGGTTCGATCAACGCAGTAAGGCGTGCCTGCACCACAGCAAGTTGCCGGTGCATCGCGGCCCGCAATTGCCGCTCGGGCTCAGCCGGCAGGAAGACGGTATTGATGATCAGCGCCACGACAACCGGATAATTGACCGCGGACCATACCCATAGACAACTACGCACCAGTTGTTCGGCGTTATCGGTCAGATCGACAAAGCTCTGCGCATAGATCACGATGATTGCGACGACAAAAAACACCAGCCCCAACTTCGAAACGGCCCGCATCATGTACACGCAGCAGAAAAATATCGCGCTCGCGACCGTGATGCGCAACAGCGGGTAGTTGAAGGTCAGCACATAGAGCACGATCGCAGCGGCAACCGCACAGGTCGAACCGATTACGAGGCCCACCGCGACCATGCGCGTCAACACGACGTTGGACTGCGTGACGTAGAACAAGGCCATCAGCGACAACGCCAGCTCGGGCACCTGCAGTGTCATCGATGCGACGATCACGATTGCGCTACCGAGCACGCAACGCAGCATCACATTGCCGCGCCCGGGAAAGGCCGCCAGCTCACGCTGCAGGAAAGCCGCGAAACGCGCCACTGGGCGCGGCCACGCGAGCTCGCGCCGCAAGCTGGTCGGCGTACTCATGACTGTGCTCCGCTCGCGGCAACCGTATCGTGCTCGCGCGGATGCAACACCGCCACCGCCGATGTCCCGAGCCTGAACAGCCGCGGATCGGGGTGGTCGACCAGGATCTTCACGGGAAAACGCTGCGCGACGTGCACCCAGTTGATGCTGCGCTGAATGTTCGGCAAGCCGTTCGCTGAGTCGCCGCCGTCCTGCGGATCGACGCCAAAGCCGATCGAGTCGACGGTGCCGCTAAAGCGAATCCCGGTGTTGCTCATCAGGTACACCGTTGCCGGCGTGCCGGGACGGATCCGGCCGAGTTCATTCTCGCGCAGATTCGCAATCACGTACCAGTGCCGCGTATCGATCAGCGTGAAGACCGGCTTTTGCGCTGACACGTATTGCCCGACCTGCGTGCGCAGTTCCACCACGCGTCCGTCGAAGGGCGCTCGTACCGTCGCGTACTCGAGATTGAGTTGCGCCGTCTCGATTTCGGCCTGCAATACCGCGCGTTGCGCCACCAGCGCATCGACGCCGCTGACCGCGGCCTCTGCCTCGCGTGCCTGCGCCTGAGCTGCGGCCAGTTCCGCGAGTGCCGAGCGCTGCGCGGTGCGTGCGCGATCCAGGTCGTCAGCGGAGACGTAGCCCTTGGCGATCAGCGGCGCCATTCTCGCGAGCGTATCGCTTGCCTGGTTCGCGGCCGCCTGGGCACGCGCAACCGCGGATTTGGCTGCCGCCGCGCCGTAAGTCTGCGCGTTCACGCTGCGCTGCGTTAGCGGAATCTGCGCATCGAGCTGCGCGAGCGACGCCTTGGCCCGCATCAATGCGTATTGATAGGGACGCGGATCGATCTCGAACAGCAGGTCCCCCTGCTTGACCGCCTGATTGTCGCGCACGGCCAGGTTGACGATCTTGCCGCTCACCTCCGGCGACACGCCGATCGTGTCCGCGTACGCATAGGCGTCGTCGGTTCGCGGCGCCGTGTCGACGCGCCAGATCACAGCAATCACCGCGATGACGGTCAGCACGATCAGGAGAAGCGCCGGCCAGGTTCGGGGGCGTTTCGCTGCGCCGGAGTTTGCCGCGCTCATGTTAGAGAACCCATGTTCACACTATGTGTCACAAATTGAAGCCAACGGCCCAGAGCACGATTGAAAAGAGCACAGTCAGCGCGGGATAGACGATGGCTGGCGGCGTAAGCCAGCCACCGTAGCCATGGCGGTACGAGAACACGTGCACTATGGCCGTCAATATCACGCCGCCCACGACGCAGAACAGCCAGTCGGGAAAGTACGCGCCCAGCACGCCCAGCGACGGCGAGCCGCTGCACGCTGTCAGCAGCACGCACATCAACAGACTTAGGGCCGCTTCGCACCGGCGCGCTGGACCCGTCCTCATGGCCGTATCTTTCCCTGTGCCGGCGGCGAACGTTTTTCTGAGCGTTTGCGGCTCGATAGGGGAACGCATGCGTGAAACTGAATGTCTAGCGTGCATCAGCGCGTCAGATTCACTTTCGCCAGATCGATCAGTGACTTGCCGCGGCCGTCCAGCACCGACTTCATCATGAATAGCCCGAAATGCCAGGCTTCGTCGATGGTCGTCTTCGGCGGCATGATCAGCTCGTCCCGGGCGCTGACGACATCGACGAGCGCCGGTCCATCGTGCGCGAACGCGGCAGCGAGGCCTGCTTCGAGGTCCTGTGGCTTCTCGACGCGAATACCCTTGATGCCGATCGCCTCCGCCATGTTCGCGAAGTTGGGGTTGATCAGATTGGTGCCGGTGTCGAGGAAACCCGACGCGCGCATTTCGATTTCGACGAAGCCAAGCGTGCCGTTGTTCAGGATAACGACTTTCACGGGCAACCCGGCCTGAACCAGCGTGAGGAACTCGCCCATCATCATGGCAAAGCCGCCGTCACCGGACATCGACACGACCTGGCGCCCCGGGAAGGCCGCCTGTGCGCCGATCGCATGCAGCATGGCGTTCGCCATCGAGCCATGGTTGAACGAGCCGATCAGCCTGCGCTTGCCGTTCAGCTTCAGATAGCGCGCGGTCCAGGCGATCGGCGTGCCGACATCGCAGGTGAAAATCGCGTCGTCCGCCGCGAGCTGGCTGACCAGCTTCGTCACATACTGCGGATGAATCGTCGTGCTAGACGGATTGCTTTCGGCCAGCGCGTCCAGATCCTTGCGTGCGCTGGCGTAGTGCTCGAGCGCGCTGTTCAGATGCGACGAATCGGTCTTTTCCTTCAGAACCGGCAGCAACGCGGCCAGCGTGTCTTTCACGGTGCCGAGCAGACCGAGATCGAGCGAGCACCGGTTACCTAGCGCTTCGGGGCGCACATCGATCTGCGCGATCCTGGCGTTGTCCGGGTAGAACTGCCGGTACGGGAAATCCGTGCCGAGCAGTAGCAGCATGTCGCACGCCTTCATCGCCGCGTAACCCGAAGCAAAACCGACCATGCCGGTCATGCCGACATCGTACGGATTGTCGTGCTCGATGTACTCCTTGCCGCGCAGCGAATGCACGATCGGCGCCTTGAGCCGCCTGGCCAGCTCCACGACCTCATCATGCGCACCGGCGCAGCCGGCGCCGCACATCAGCGTGACGTTCGATGCACCGTTCAGCAGATCCGCGAGACAGGCGATGTCCTGGTCGTTTGGACGCAGCACGGGCGGCGCTTTGGGCACGACCCAGGGCGCCACTTCGGCAATCGACGGCGACAAGGCGACGTCGCCAGGAACCACCACGACCGCCACGCCGCGGCGCGCCACTGCGACGCGCATCGCGCGGGTCAGGATCTGCGGCAGTTGCGCCGCATTCGACACCAGCTCGACGTAGTGGCTGCATTCCTTGAACAGGCTTTCAGGATGCGTTGCCTGGAAATAGTCGATACCGATTTCACTGCTGGGAATATGCGCGGCGATGGCCAGCACCGGCACGCCGCTGCGCTGACAATCGAATAGCCCGTTGATCAGGTGCAGATTGCCAGGCCCGCAGCTGCCCGCGCAAACCGCGAGCTGGCCGGTCAAGTGCGCCTCGGCACCGGCGGCGAACGCCGCGCCCTCCTCGTGCCGAACGTGAATCCAGGCTATCTCGCCGGAACGGCGCAGCGAATCGGAGATACCATTCAGCGAATCGCCGACCACGCCATAGATACGCTTGACGCCAGCATGCTCTAGCGTGGCAACCAGATAGTCAGCTGCGGTAGTCATGCAGCACCTCCCGATAGATGAACGCGAGGGCACGACGCTGTACTGGAAGCTCAGGCCGACGTGCCGTGGATGAGGCCATAGTGCCGCGCCCCGCCCACCACCGCTGTTCAAATCGCACGGCCTGCTAGCGATTTAGCACGGTATGGAGTGGCCCTCCTGCCTTGCATTACGTTCACCCAACGTCCCGCCAGTCGGTCGCAGGCGAATCTGAGGATCGAGATGCTTCCAGGGGAGGTCCGCTGGATCCGCGGCCATCGGCCCCGGTGATTTCGCCACCAGGATGGCTTCAGACATCGCCTGAAAATCGGCACGGAAGTGCACGGAGCTTTTATTGACCAGGATCTTCATCTGCTCCGGTTCGATACCGGCGACGCGGTACAGATTGCGGTCGAACATCTGCAACTTGATGCTGCTTACGGCAATCCTCACGCCGCCAATGCGCAAGCAAGCCACGGGGCCCAGCTCGCCGCACATGCCGTTCATCATGGGACCGTCGAGGCGGAAACGGCCGTCCGACACATGCTCCACTTCGAATCGGCCTACCAGCGGTTCGTCGCCAGGCACACCCGAGCCGCCCGCGAGCGCGAGTTCGATGACCGCGCCCACGCCCGCCTGATGAGCCTTCGCCGCCGCCTCGGCGTCCCATATCAGACCGACTGCTGCGTCGCTCGCGCCATGACGCAACAAGGCCCGCACCATTCCCATTGTGTTCGAGTCGCCGCCAACCCCGGGGTTGTCCTGCGTATCGGCGATGATGACGGGTTTCTCCGCACCACGACCCAGTTCAACCGCCCGGGTGACAGCCTCGTCGGGCGTCAGGAACGGCACTTCCCACTGTGCCTCGTCGGCCACCATCTTCGTGAACAGGGCGTCGACTGCCGCCGTCAATGCTTCCTCATCGAAGCCGTAGCCCCAGATCACCGGTCCGCATTCCGGAAAATCGGCGGCCGGAAAGCCAGGAGCGAAAGAAAGCGACACATTCGGACCTTGCTCGAACGACGCAAGCTGGTCGTACACGCCACGAGCCGGTTCAACCAGTGTGCACATGCCGTTCACCGGAATCAGGAACGGAATACGACGCGCCACACGTTGCAGCGGACGCTGATCCGCTATCAGCGTTTGGAGTATCTGAAACGCCCGCGAACCTGTCTCGGCCATGTCGACGTGCGGATACGTTCTATAGGCGACCAGCGCGTCCGCATACTTCAGCATGCGCTGCGTCACGTTGGCGTGCAGGTCCAGAGAGACGACCACTCGCATGGTGTTGCCCACGATTGCGCGGACCCGTTCCAGCAGTTCGCCCTCGCCGTCATCGACGTGCTCCGCGACCATTGCACCGTGCAGGTCGAGATAGATGGCGTCAAAACCGCCCGCCTGGACGGCGTCGACGATCTCGCCGGCAATGCGCTCATACGCATCCTGAGTGACATGCGCCGATGCACTCGCGCCAGCCCAGATTACCGGAATCAGTTCGTGACCCGCCGGTTCGGCGTCTTTGATAAAGCCGCCAATCGGCACGTTCACGTCGCGCAAATTCATGACGTCGAGACCGCGCGTCAGCGGTGGGAAGCCTTCGCCCTGCACAAAGCTCGAATAAGAAGCCTTCGTGGGTGCAAACGTATTGGTTTCGTGCTGGAAACCGGCAATCAGGATTTTCATTTGAAGAGTGTCCTTCTATTCAATAGATCAAGGTTGAATCTTTATTGGTTCGGATTCCAAACCATACAAAACAGTTGAGACTCGTTGCGCCCGCACCCTCACCCGCTCCGACGGTGGTCGGCGCGAAGGTCTAGCTTTGTTCAGGCGGCCGGTTGATGAGAATCAGAATCGACGCGAGCACAGGCATGCAGGCCATGAAGAAGATGCCAAGGTGCACGTTGCCGGTCGCCGTTTTGGTCCAGCCGATCACAGCCGGCCCCCAGAATCCGCCGGACAGCCCGATGGTATTGATCAGCGCAATGCCGCCCGCCGCCGCAGGACCCTTGATGTACTCCGACGGAATAGCCCAGAACACCGTATAAGCCATCCACATCATGGCCGTGGCGAGCGTCAGCAGGACGAGCGTTGCGCCGAAATGGCCGTCCGCGAAGATGGACGCAACGAGCAGGATCGCGCCGATAAAGGCCGGCACCGCGCAGTGATAGCGCCGTTCGCCGACACGGTCCGAGCGGCGCCCCGCGAAGTACATGCCAAACGCGGCTGCGACGTACGGGATAGCCGCGTACCAGCCGAGTTTGACGGTATCGGTCACACCTTGGCATTTCAGGAGTGTCGGGAGCCAGAAACTAATGGCATAGATCGGGAAAATGATGCAGAAGTACGCCAGCGCCAGCACGTAGACGCGCGGGTTACGCGCCACGGCTTTGAACGAATGGTCGCGCGCCGCCGCACTACCGGTTTCGCGCTCGAGCAGGCGCTTTTCTTCCGCACTCAACCAATCCGCGTCGGCGGGCCGGTTCGACAGCACGAACAGCGTGAGAATGCCAAGAACGATGCACGGCAAGCCTTCGACAAGAAACATCCATTGCCAGCCGGATAATCCCGCGACTCCCGAGAGCGTCGACATCAGCCATCCTGAGAGCGGTCCACCCACAATGCCGCCCACCGGACCGGCGATGAACACGATCGCAATGGCACGGGCCATGCGCGTCGGGCCGTACCAGCACGAGAGGTAGTAGATCATGCCGGGTGCAAACCCGGCCTCAAACACGCCTAGCAGGAAGCGCATTCCGTAGAACATCGGCACATTCCGCACGAACAGCATGCAGGCCGAGGTGATGCCCCACAGGACCAGAATGCGGCTGAAAGTCTTGCGCGCGCCGACGCGAGGCAACAAGAGGTTACTCGGTAGTTCGAACAGCACGTAGCCCAGAAAGAAAATCCCCGCGCCGACGCCATAGGCGGCGTCGGAGAACCCCAGGTCGCTTTGCATCTGAAGCTTGGCAAAGCCGACGTTGACCCGGTCCATATAAGCAAACATGTAGCAGGCGAGCAGGAATGGCAGGAGTCGCCAATTGAGCCTGCTATAGAGCGCCGAGACGCCGTCGTCCGTCGCGCTGAGGGTCTGTATGGCTGCCATGCTCGTCTCCTGGTGTCCGGTCGCTGTCCGCCGGTTGCGTTTCACCATGTTGTCCAGGCAAAACCCACCTAGCAAGAGCAACTAAGTTCACATATCGTTGTTCTGTGAGCAACAGAACCTTTCCAGGGTGGTCGTCATGCGGGAAATCAATCAGCAGCGCCTGCGGTACTTTCATGAGGTGCTGGCCCACGGCACAATCCGCGGGGCCGCGGACAGCCTCAATACGTCGCCGTCCGTTATTACCCGGCAAATCCGCTTGCTGGAGGAGGAGCTGGATACGCAGCTGTTCGAGCGGCAGGCCCGCGGCGTCAAGCCGACCGAAGCTGCGGCCCATCTGCTTGAGTTTTGGCGGGGATACCGCTCGCAGCAGGAAAAACTCGAGGACCAGCTGCACGCGCTGAAGGGGTTGCAACAAGGGCACGTGCAACTGGCGGTGAGCGAGGGCTTTGTCGACATGCTCGTCACGGAGGTGCTGACGCCGTTCTGTGCGCAGTACCCCAAGCTCGATGTCGGGGTCGAGATTCTCCCCGTCGACGACGTGCTAAACGAGGTGGCTGAAAGTCGGGCGCACATCGGCCTCGCCTACAACCCGCCGCCGCATCCGCGCATCGAATATCGCGCGATTTCGTCGCAGCCTATCGTGTTACTGGTTCGCCCGGAACATCCTTTGGCAATGAAAGGAGGACCGGTGAGCGTAGAGGACTTTCTCGCTTATCCGCTCGCAGTGATGCCCGCCACGTTCGGTATCGGCCAGGCTGCGCAGATGCTGGAGTTTGCGGAGAACATCGAGATTCGGCCGACACTCACTACCAACTCGTTGACTGCGCTCAAGCGCTTCGTGGCGAGCGAGAATTTCGTGACGCTGATCGGAGAATTCGCGGCTTATCGAGAGCTTGCCTCAGGGGAGCTGGTCATCGTGCCGATCGACCACCCGCTGTTTCAGGGTACCAAGGCGAGGCTGCTGGTCAAATCGGGGCGTCCGCTCGTCGCCGCCGCGCACGAACTGCTTGAATGGATGCTGCGTCGAATGTCGATGTTCGCGGCGCAAACCGAAGCGCCTTGAACAGGCGCCCTGCCCCAGACCCACGCCTTGAATTGGCGCGTGCGATGCATGCGATGCGTGCGATTTGTGAGCGGCCGTGGTACCGGCCGCTTACACGAGCTTGCTGCAGCACGCGCTAGTCGCGTATCACTTCGCCCACTGCGACAACTGCGCGATGCTTTCCTGCAATTCGCGCTCCAGCTGCGCGAACAGTTCGGCTGCGGGCAACGACCTCGCGAGCGCGGCGGCCTGCCCGGCCCATTGCGCGCCGTAGCCGAACTCTCCCTTGGCTTTGGCTGCAGCGTGAAGCGCCTTTCCGGCGTCATAGGCGATCGGATATGCCGGTGACTTCGGTGCGCCCGGTTCGTTGCCGAGTTCCGTGAACCTGTTCACCATGCTTCGCGCCACGCGCCCGGAAATCGCCGCTGTGAACGTGGTGCGACGTGCCGCATCGCTGAGTATTGCCCGGCGGTAACCATCGTCGATCGATGTTTCCGGGCAGGCAACAAAGGCCGTGCCGAGTTGCGCCGCCTGAGCGCCCAACGCCAGAACAGCGGCAATCCCGGCGCCATCCATGATGCCGCCTGCGGCGATCACCGGCAGATCGAATTCCTTGACTAGTAGACGCGTCAGGGCAAACGTGCCGAGCCGGTCGTCCGCCGCATCGGGATCGAAAACGCCCCGATGTCCACCGGCCTCGATACCTTGCGCGACGATTGCATCGACACCCGCTGCCGCAGCCTGCGCCGCTTCCTGCAGATTGGTCGCCGCAGCGAACAGCTTGATTCCCGCGTTTTTGAGTTTGGCGATGACGTCGGCTGGCGGCAAGCCAAAGTGAAAACTCACCACGGCCGGTTTCTCTTCGAGGAAAACCTCGAGCATGGCCGTGTCTACCGCAAAGCTCGTGTAGATCTCGGACAGCGATGCGGGCGGCGTCGCGCCGTATTGTTCGAACGTCGGCGCGAGCCAGTTCAACCACTGACGCTCGACATCTGGATCGGCCGTCGCAGGGCTATGAGTGAACACGTTGATGTTAAACGGCTTGGAAGTCAGCGCGCGGGTCTGCTCGATTACTTTGCGTGCGCCCGCTGCGTTCATTGCGCCCACACCCAGCGAACCGAGGCCGCCGGCATTCGATACGGCGGCCGCCAGTGCCGGTGTGGAAACCCCGGCCATAGGCGCCTGAATGATCGGTTTTTCGATGCCCAGCACGCGCAGCAGTGCGCGATTGTCAGTCTGATGGGTCATGTTGCTTCCTTTGCAAATAGGGGTGTCCGATCGCCATGCACAAGGCACGGCGACCGCAGCGCCGCCGCAGCTTCAGCTTACTTCGCCGTCGGCATGGCAAACTCCGCGCCCTTTTCGGTGCTTTCGGGCCAGCGCTGCATGATGGATTTCTGCTTCGTGTAGAAGCGTACGCCTTCCTCGCCATACGCGTGCGTGTCGCCGAACAGGCTGCGCTTCCAGCCACCGAAGCCGTGCCACGCCATCGGCACCGGAATCGGCACATTGATGCCGACCATGCCGACTTCGATGCGGCGGCCGAATTCGCGGGCCACGTGACCATCGCGCGTATAGCACGCCACGCCGTTGCCGAACTCGTTGGCGTTGATCAGGTCAACCGCTTCCGTGAAATCCTTGACGCGCACGCAGGAAAGCACCGGGCCGAAAATCTCGTCCTTGTAGATGCTCATCTCCGGCGTGACGTTGTCGAACAGCGTACCGCCGGTGAAGAAGCCGTCTTCATGGCCGGGCACCTTCAAACCACGGCCGTCGACCACCAGCGAGGCCCCTTCCTCGACGCCACGTGCAATGTACCCTTCAATGCGTTCCAGCGCCTGGCGCGTCACGATCGGGCCCATCTCGGCATCGGGCTCCATACCGTTCTTCACCACCAGCTTGCGGGCACGCTCGGCCAGCTTCGGGATGATCTTGTCCGCGACATCGCCCACCAGCACGGCCACCGAGATCGCCATGCAGCGCTCGCCGGCCGAACCGTAGCCCGCGCCGACCAGGGCGTCGACAGCCTGATCGAGGTCGGCGTCCGGCATCACGACCATATGATTCTTCGCCCCGCCCAGCGCCTGCACGCGCTTGCCGTTCTTCGCGCCGGTCTCGTAGATATAGTTGGCGATCGGCGTCGAACCGACGAAGCTCACAGCCTTCACGTCCGGATGCGCCAGCAAGGCGTCAACCACGACCTTGTCGCCCTGCACCACATTGAAAATGCCGTCGGGCAACCCGGCTTGCTTCAACAGATCGGCCATGAACAGCGATGCCGACGGATCACGCTCGCTCGGCTTCAGAATGAACGCGTTGCCCGCTGCAATGGCCACCGGAAACATCCAGCACGGCACCATGCAAGGGAAGTTGAACGGCGTGATGCCGGCGACGACGCCCAGCGCCTGGCGCGTGGTCCAGTTGTCGATACCCGTCGAAACCTGCTCGGTGTAGTCGCCCTTCAGCAGTTGCGGGATGCCGCAGGCAAACTCGATGACGTCGATACCGCGCGACACTTCCCCTTGCGCATCCGAAAACACCTTGCCGTGTTCGGCCGTGATGATGGCTGCGAGCTCGTCGCGGTGTTTGTTCATCAATTCGAGGAAACGCAGCATGACCCGCGCGCGGCGGATCGGCGGCGTATCGCTCCACTTCGGGAATGCCGCCTTCGCGCTCGCCACTGCAGCTTCCACGTCCGCCGTATCGCCCAAAAGCAGCGTGCGCGGTCGCGCGCCGGTAGCCGGATTGAAGATGGGCTGAGTGCGAGTGCCGGTGCCCGTGACGCGCTGGCCGTGAATGAAATGTCCGACGTCTGCGTTGTCGTTGAAGGCTTGCATTGTGGCTTCCTGGTGGTTGATGGGCGATGACCTGAGTCTAGAACCCGCTGACCCATCTGCAAAGGCGCTATCATTGAATTCATTGTTTCCTATCGCGAACAATTAATGTATGGATAACGAAAAAATTGAGGGCCTGTGGGTCCATCTGCACTGGCTCGCCGTTCTCGCAGAGCAAGGCAGCTATACCGCGGCGGCTTCGCGGCTGGGTGTCAGCAAGGCCGCAATGAGCCAGCGTATTTCCGAGCTGGAGCGCGCCGCGGGCATCTCGTTGGTGCAGCGCACCACGCGCAGCGTGCGCTTGACGGAAGCCGGTCAGCGGCTTGCCGAGGACACGCGAAGCCACTACGAACAGATCGCCAGCAGCTTTTCCAGCGTTCGTGAGCTGGCCGGCGTCGCGCGCGGCCTGATCCGCGTCACGGCACCCGTTGCATTTGCACGGCAACGGCTGGTGCCCGAACTCCCCGCATTTTTACGGGCCAATCCGGAGGTCAGGGTCCAACTCGAGGTATCCGACAGGCTCGCCTCGCTCGCCACGGAGGGCTTCGATCTGGCGATTCGCCATAGCGCAGAAGCGCCCGACACGCACGTTGCATGGAAACTCTGCTCGACGCACTCCGTGATCGCGGCAACACGCGCCTATCTGCGCAAGCGCGGCACGCCCGCCACGCCCGAAGATCTTGCCGCCCATGACTGCCTGTTTTATCCGCGCCAGACAGGCGGCGGGATGTGGTCGTTTGAACGCAAAACGGCACGCAAGGCAGCCGGCGCTCCGGTCACTTTGCCGGTCAACGGTCCGTTCTGTGCCAACAACAGCGAAACGCTACGCGATGCAGCGCTGGATGACCTGGGCATCGCGCTGTTGCCGGATTTCACGGCGCAGGCTGCCGTGCGGGCCGGAAAGCTGGTCGAAGTGTTGCCGGAATGGCGCGTCACGGGGGCGTTCGCCGAGCAGCTTTACGTGCTGCGGCCCTACGCGTCGCACGTGCCGCGTGCCGTAAGCCTGTTTGTCAGCTATCTGCGCGACAGCTTTGCCGGTGGATTCCCGCTGGAATGAGCCCCCGCCGCGCCTGACTTGTTCCCCCGCGTTACAAGTGTTTGTCCGCGCCGGGTATTCGAACTTGACGCCAATGCGCCTAGATTAGGCACCCATCGGAGCCACAGCGGCCCGAGCGGTGAAAGAGCCGAATCAACCTATTCTGAGGTCTAGCATGAGCACGTCCAACAAAGTCGTCGTCGTTACCGGTGCATCACAAGGCATTGGCGCTGAAGTCGTCAAGGCGTTCCGCCAGCGCGGTTACAGCGTGGTGGCCACTGCACGCAGCATCAAGCCGTCGGAAGATCCGAACGTTCTGGCCATTGCAGGCGACATCGCCGATCCGGCGACCGCTCGCCGCGTGATCAGCGAGGGCGTTGCACGCTTCGGCCGTATCGACACGCTGGTCAACAACGCAGGCGTCTTCATCGCCAAGCCGTTCCCCTCGTACACGTCCGAGGATTACGCCACGATCACCGGTGTCAACCTGAACGGCTTCTTCTACATCACGCAACTGGCCATCACGGAAATGGAGAAGAATTCGAGCGGCCACGTGGTCACGGTGACCACCACGCTTGCCGACTCTGCGATCGAAGGCGTACCTTCGGTACTCGCTTCGCTGACCAAGGGCGGCCTGAACGCAGCGACGCGCTCGCTCGCGATCGAATACGCGAAGCGCGGGATTCGCGCTAACGCCGTCGCTCCCGGCATCATCAAGTCGCCGATGCACGCAGAAGAAACGCATGCGGCCCTCGGTGCGCTTCACCCCATGGGCCATATGGGCGAAATGCACGACATCGTGAACGCCATTCTGTATCTGGATTCCGCGCCGTTCGTCACGGGCGAGATCCTGCACGTCGATGGCGGCCAGAGCGCCGGTCACTAAGCTAAGCAAGCGCTGGTCAGTACGGGGCGCCGCCAGCAGGCGCCCCGATCATCAACACCCTCAAGGAGAGCACGATGCCTATCGTTACGATTCAGGTTACCCGCGAGGGGACCCAACCGGGCGCCGACTCGGTCACGTCGGAAGAAAAGGCCCAACTGATCAAGGGCGTAAGCCACCTGCTGCTCGACGTGCTGAACAAGCCGCTCGAAGCCACCTTTGTGGTTATCGAGGAAGTCGACAAGGAGAACTGGGGCTGGGGCGGACTGCCGGTTGACGAATATCGCCGGCAGCTCAATTCGAAATAGGCGGGTCCGCGACGATCAGGCGGCGGCCATCAACGCCCCGTTTCCGGAGCGGGCAACCTCGACGAAAGCCTGCATGGCGCTCGACACATAGGCGTCCTGCCGACGAATGAACAGCGTCTCGACATGCGCCTTATCGGGCGCGATTGTGTGTATCGTGACGAGGTCCTGCTCCGCTGCACTCGACACCACGCCGCGTGGCAGCAGCGTGATGCCGATGCCTGCCGCCACGCAGGCGACGATCGCGTCCAGCGAGCCAAATTCGAGGGGCGTGGCAGTGACGATCCCCATGTCGGACAGCAGCGACTCGAGCCGCACGCGGTATGAGCATCCCAGCCGGTACACGATCGTCTTCAGCTCCTTGACCGAGCGCAGCGACTCGATCGAACGCATCGTGCGTGGCGTGACCAGAACCAGCTCCTCGTGGAAAATCGTCTCGCAGTAAAGATCCGGATGGTCCACGGGTCCGGCGACGAACGCGCCGTCGAGCCGGCACTCCGCAACGTCGGCCGTCAGACTGCAACTGGTGCCCGTGGTCAGCGACAGGCGAACCTGTGAGTAGCGTCTCGCAAATTGGCTGAGGAAAGGCGACAACCGCAACGCGGCTGTCGTCTCGAGCGTTCCCAACGCGAGCGTGCCATTCGGCGATCCTTCGTCCATCGCGGCGAGCTTCGCTTCGGCGACCAGCTTGGCGAGGCGGGCGGCGTACGGCAGCATCCGATGCCCGGCCGGTGTCAAACTCACGCCGCGCACATTCCGGTTGAAAAGCGCAATCCCCACTTCCCGCTCTAACGACCGGATACGCGCGGTCACATTTGACTGCACCGTATGCAACTCGGTCGCCGCCTTGTTCATGCTGCCATGACGGGCAACGGCTTCGAATACCTTGAGGTCGGCAACGTCCATGCTTTGCACCTTTGCGAAACGACCTGCACTCGGCAGGCTGTCTAGAGTCTAATCACCAGATGAATTCACATCGCGGCACGAGAAACTGACCTTGTGCCCGAAGATCAAGGTCCTGTTGGCCGCCCGTAACAAACACGACCAGCAGAACCTTACGCGCAATGACCGCTTAGGCCAGCGTCAGGGTGACGTCGATGTTGTTCCTCGTCGCATTCGAATACGGACACACGATGTGCGCCTTTTCAATCAACGCCTGGGCGGCTTCGCGTCCCATGCCTGGCAGCGTGATCTTCAGTTCGACCTGAATGCCGAAGCCATTGGGAATCGGACCGATACCCACGCTCCCGGCCACCGACGCATCCGCCGGGACCGCAATCTTGTCACGCGCGCCAACGAACTTCATGGCGCCGATAAAGCACGCGCTGTATCCAGCCGCGAATAGCTGCTCCGGGTTGGCGCCCTGCCCTCCGCCGCCCCCGAGTTCCTTCGGTGTTGTCAGCTTGAGATCCAGTCCAGAGTCCGGCACCACCGCACGGCCGTCACGGCCTCCGGTAGCAGTTGCATGGGCGGTGTAGAGAACCTGTTCTAGTGACATTTCCAGCTCCTTGAGTGTTGGGCGAGGTAGCAACGTATTGCGTATTGACATACGCAAAGGGGCAGGCACACAAGGTCTGTGAGCTGCCAGAGCGGCATTCACCGCTTTAGCTATTCAACACCAAATACCCGAAGAGGCCAAACGAAAGGCGCCAATGCGATCGACGAAGCGTCAAAGATCGCTTGATGATTGGGGAAGACGAGAAATTCGAAACGCGGTGTTCTACGAGGAAGATCACCGCCTGCCAAAAAAACAAGAGCCGCAGCAAGGCGGCTCCGCAGTTCAATGAAACGATTCGCGCTCGCCAGACAGACTGTGAGAGTCCATCCAGTCATATGATTCGGTGTTGTGCGCCCAAGCCCAGTTCCGCGCAGGCTTTTCCGCCTTATGCACCGCAGGCGAAACCTGGGCCGAGGGCTGAATTTCAGCGTGCGTGTCCTGCACGCCGCCATCGCGGCTGGGGTTTCGTGAGTTCGATGAGTCGTAGTTCATGATCTTCATGATCTTTCCTGTTCTATTTGCGCTAAACGCGCATTAATCCTGCTCGACGAGTTCTTCACGCAGCGTCGCAGCAACCAGTTCCGAAAAACGTTCTAGCGCTGCTACCGAGCCATGCACAGTGCGGTATTCCTGGCGGCCAATCCTGGCGTCGAGAGTTACCGTCATTCCGGATTTTCGAGCGAGTTCGAGGATGTCCATCTGATGCTCCACGTCACAGAATCATGCAATTGGTCAGAATGTTGATGCGCGTGAATGGTGAGTCCACGCAACCCATTCTATGGTTTACCCGCTGAACATCAACGGAGCAGCGGCGAATTCACTGTTTTCAATTCCAGCACAATCGCGCTGATGGCTCAGGCGCGGGTTCGCAGCGTGTCTGACCCCTTGGCGGATACAAAAACATGATGCGAACGGTAGACTTCGGCATGGGCTGCGGCCGCCAACTCTCTGAAGCTACATGGACCGAATCGATGCGATGAAGGTGTTCGTCGCCACGCTCGACGAAGGCAGTCTGGCTGGTGCAGCGCGCCGGCTTGGCCGCTCGCCGGCGGCGGTGAGCCGGGCCATCGCCTTCCTTGAAGAGCACACGGGGGCGGCGCTGCTGCACCGGACCACCCGGACCATCAAGCTGAGCGAGGCTGGCGAGCGCTATGCGTCTGCCTGCCGGCGCATCCTGACTGAACTCGAAGAAGCGGACATGCTGGTGGCCGACGAACGCTCGGCGCCCCGCGGCCTGCTCACGGTCACAGCGCCGGTCGCCGCCGGTGAGGATGTGCTGCGCGCCATCCTCGACGACTTCATCGAGCGCTATCCGGAGATCTCCGTCCGCCTGCAGTTGCTCGACCGGCCGGTGAGCCTGATCGACGAAGGCATTGACGTCGCACTGCGCATCGCGCATCTGCCCGACTCGACGCTCATCGCGATCCCCGTTGGCGAAGTCCGGCGGGTCGTCGCCGCGTCGCCACGGTACCTCGCCAAACATCCCCGCATCGACGAACCGGCCGATCTCGTCCAGCATCAGATCATCTCGATGACGCACTTTGGGCTGGACTCCTGGAGCTTCCCGCCGGTGGGACATTCCACGGTTCCGCTCGTCGTGCAGTTCACGCCGCGCTTCATCGTCAACACCATCCGGGCGGCGGTCGCCTCGGCGGTGGCGGGCCACGGCGTCACGCGCATGTTCTCCTATCACGTGGCTCAGGAGGTCAAGCAGGGCACGCTCAGGATCGTCCTGCGCGACAGCGAGCATGCGCCTCTCCCCGTCCATCTCATCACGCCTCAGGGGCGCCTTTCGGTGCCTAAAGTCCGTGCTTTTGTCGACTTCGCGACCCCGCGGCTGCGTCGGCATTTCAAGCAGCTGCAACCGGCTAACGACGCCGATTGAATCGCGCGGCGGAAGAATGTCTTCCGGTGTGAGCGGATTCTCTCCCGAACCGGTTCAATCTACACTGGCTCCAGTAAAACAGGTATGCGGCTCGTACCTGGGTCCGAGGCGTCCGCAGCGGCGCATTTCGGCGCGGTCAAACTATTCGCTGCGCTGAGGACGAAATGAATCAACCTGCTCAATCCCTGTTGGGTCCGGTCCATCGGGCGGCATCACCCACATCGACCACATCTCCCACATCGCTCAGTTACGCCGAACGTAACGAGAACCACTGGAAACGCAATCTCGCCGTCTGCGTATTCGGTTCGTTCACCACGCTCGTCAGCCTGAGCATGCTGTTGCCGTTCCTGCCGCTCTATGTACGCCAGCTCGGCGTTGAATCGACGTCGTCCGTCATCCAGTGGTCAGGCATCGCGTTTGGCGCGACCTTCCTCGGGACGGCGGTCACGGCGCCGCTTTGGGGGCGTCTCGCCGACCGCTACGGCCGCAAGCCGATGCTGGTGCGAGCCGCAGTAGGCATGGCTGTAGTGATGTCGCTGATCGGCGTCGTGCATTCGGTCCATGAACTGGTCGCCCTGCGTCTGATTGCCGGACTGGTGGGCGGCTACTCATCTGCCTCCACGGTCATGGTCGGCTCGCAGGCACCGCGCGATCGTGCCGGTTGGGCGTTGGGCATACTCTCGACCGGAGCCCTCGCGGGCAACCTTGTGGGACCGTTGATTGGAGGCTTGCTGCCGGAATGGATCGGCATTCGCGGCACCTTTTTCGCCGGCGGGGCAATGATCGCAGTAGCAGCCCTCCTCACGATCTTCCTCGTGAAGGAGGACTTCAACCCCGCTGATCACGCGAAGAACCGCGCCCGCGCAGCCAGCGAAGCGGCAGTCGCCGTCAAGCGGACGAACTACGTGGTCGTGGCTGCTTTACTGGTGACCGCGATGATGGTTCTGCTCGCCAACATGTCGATCGAACCGATCATCACCGTGTATATCGGTGCGTTGGGTGTGCCTGCGGGACATCTCGCCCGCATCGCAGGCGTGGTCATGGCTTTTTCCGCGTTGGGCAGCATGTTGACGGCGGCACGGCTCGGTGCGCTGGCTGACCGCATCGGTAGCTGGAATGTGATCATCTGCTGCCTCGTGCTCACCGGCCTCGTGATGATTCCCCAGGCTTTCGTCACCCACTGGTGGCAACTGGCTGCCTTGCGCATGCTGATGGGTATGACCCTCGCTGGCCTGCTGCCATCTATCGCCAAGCTGGCCAGAAGTTCGGTCGACGAAAGCAGGACAGGTCAGATGCTCGGCTATCTGCAGTCGGCTCAGTTCAGCGGCCAGGTCGTCGGTCCGTTGATTGGCGGACAGATTGGTGTAGTGCTCGGCTTGCACTCGGTGTTTTTCGTCACGGGCTCCTTGCTCGTGGCCTGCGCAGGACTCGCGCAATGGGCGCGGAAGTCTTGATGGAGGCGGGTCTCGAACACCCGCCCAGGCGCCCCACGTGGCGCCTATTGCGAACTGACCTTGCTTGGCTTGGTCGCCTTTTCGAGCTTGTTGTACTGGAACTCCGGAACGCGTTTCAAGGCATCTTTGGTGGCGCCCGCCAGAAAGAGATTGCCGTTGCGGATTTCGAAGTGGTCAACCGGAATCGCGACGTAGTGGTTGCCCATCCCCAGAAAGCCTCCTACCGAAACCACCGCGTAGGTCGCCTTGCGATCCGGCGCAATGATCAGGTCATAGATGCTGCCGACCTTGTCGTTGTTGTCGTTGTAAACCGGTTCGTCAACCAGCGCCTTGCGCACGCTCCAACCGTGCAGCAGGTCGTTATTTTCTTCCACCGTGCCGCCCAGCGGCTGAATGCCGGCAAGCTGTGCGCGAGCGGCCGGCAATGCGCAGGCGAACAGGAGAGCGCCGGCGCATACGAGTGTCTTCGCTTTCATTTTCAGCATCATGATCCTTACCGTTGATGAGAGTCCCAGGTAGAAACTGGGTAGCACGTGCCATGCCCGCCCTCCGGCGCGCGGTGCCGCAAACACGAATCCGGCGCGCCGGTTAAGATGGGCTCTGGGCGTTCGCTGTCCCGCTTGCGCCGCGCCGTAAAGGCTGCCGTTCGGCTCATCACCTCACCCTGGATCGATCACCAATCATGCGCGTTGGCGATGAATGCCCTGCTCCGGCGCTCGAATGCCGAAAACTGAGCAAAGCCTACGGGAGCGCTCGCATCGTCCTCGCGCAACTCGATTTCATGCTCGACCCGGGCGAGTTCGTCGCGATCATGGGTGATTCGGGAGTAGGCAAATCGACGCTTCTCAATCTGATTGCGGGCCTCGACGCCCCCGATAGCGGCGACGTCCTGATCGACGGCACACTCGTGTCCGGTCTCGACGACGATGCCGCCACCCGCCTGCGCCGCCAGAAGCTCGGGTTCGTCTTTCAGGCGTTTCACGTGTTGCCGCATCTGACGCTCGCGCAGAATGTCGCGCTGCCGCTGCTGCTCAACAATCTGCCACCGGCGCACGCGCTCGACATGCTCGCAGCGGTCGGCCTCGCAGGACGCGGTGACGACTTTCCACGGCAATTGTCCGGAGGCGAGTTGCAGCGCGTGGCGATTGCCCGCGCATTGGTCCACCGTCCCCGGCTGATTCTGGCGGACGAGCCCACCGGCAATCTCGACCCGGATACCGCCCACGAAGTGCTGGCGCTGTTTCGCTCGGAAGCCAAGGCGAACGGCGCGGCGACCATGATGGTGACGCACTCCGAGGCGGCTGCGGCGGTCGCAGACCGTGTGCTGATCCTGAGCGAAGGCGGTCTGCATCCGGCGGATCACGGCAGTGTGCAGCGGATCGGTTCGCCCCATGAGTGAGGTTGCGCCGGCACGGTCTGCACATCAAACAGGTAGTGCGCGGCTCACGCGCTGGCTGCTCGAAGCGGAATGGCGCAGCCAGCGAGGACGCGCCATCGTGGCCGTGGCGACGATCGCGCTCGGCGTGGCGCTCGGCTATGCGGTGCAGTTGATCAACAGCGCGGCGTTCAACGAATTCTCCGCAGCCGCGCGAAGTCTCTCGGGCCAGGCAGACCTGCAAGTGCGCGGCGCGCAGCCGACGTTCGACGAAGCGTGGTATCCGCGGCTTGCCAACGAACCCGGCGTGGCCCTCGCGACCCCGGTGCTCGAACTGGATGCCACCGTGCCGGGAAAAACCACACCGCTCAAGGTGCTCGGCATCGACGTGTTCAAAGCCAGCCAGATTGCGCCGGATCTCGTCGGCGTGCCCGCTTCGCAAAGCCCCATGGATACGCTTGCCGACGACACCGTGTTTCTGTCTCCCGCGGCACAGCAATGGTTGAACACGGGGATCGGCCAGCGCATCTCATTGCTAAGCGGGACGGCAAGCGTGCCGTTTCGGGTGGCCGGCGGCATCGTCAGGGCGCGGCCGGGTCAACGCATCGCGGTGATGGATATCGCCGCCGCGCAGTGGCGTTTCGCGCGCCTCGGCAAGCTCTCGCGGGTCGACCTCGAACTGGAGCGCGGCGTCGATCGCGAAAGGTTCCGGCGCGATCTGCAGGCGCGTCTTGGCCAGCAACTGGTGGTCTCCGAGCCGCATGACGTCGAAAGCCGGACCGACCGGCTATCCCGCGCATATCGCATCAACATGAATGTGCTCGCACTCGTGGCGCTGTTTACCGGCGCGTTTCTGGTGTTTTCGACTCAGGCGCTAAGCGTCGTGCGGCGTCGCTCACAGCTTGCCATGTTGCGCGTGCTCGGTTTCACGCGCGGCCAGTTGCTGCGCCAGATCCTGATGGAGGGCGCGCTGCTCGGCGTGCTCGGTTCACTTGCCGGTCTCGCGCTCGGTTACGCGCTGGCCAGTGCGGCGTTGCGCTTCTTCGGCAGTGACCTGGGCGGCGGCTATTTCCCAGGCGTGCGTCCGCGTGTCGGCTTCGAACCGCTGCCGAGCGCGATCTTTCTCGTCTTAGGCATAGGCGTGTCGATCCTCGGCAGTCTCGCGCCCGCGCTGGAGGCTGCACGTGCCCGTCCAGCGGTCGCGCTGAAGGCCGGTAGTGAAGAAGGCGCGCTGGCGAAGCTCGCGACACCGTGGCCCGCGATTGGCTGCCTCGTGCTCGCCGTCGCGTTGACGCAAATGCCGCCGTTTTTCGACGCGCCGATTCTCGGCTACATCGCCGTCGCACTTCTGCTTGTGGGGGGCATTGCGTTGATGCCGCGCTGCACCGCCATGCTGTTTACTGCAATCGGCCGTTCGCGTGTGGGACGCGGCGCGGGGACCACCAGCGCGCTGTCGCTCGCACGTCTTGCCAACGCGCCGGGACAAGCCTCGGTGGCGATGAGTGGCGTGCTGTCGAGCTTCGCCCTGATCGTTGCGATGGCGATCATGGTGGCCAGCTTCCGCGTCTCCGTCGACGAGTGGCTCGAGCATCTGCTGTCCGCCAATCTTTATGTGCGCGTTGCACCGAGCGGCGACACCGGCGTGCTGAGCCTCGACGACCAGGCCAAAATTGCGGCGGTAAGCGGCGTCAAAACCGCCGCGTTCACGCGCGCTTCGCAAGTGACGTTGAATCCCGCGCGTCCTGCTGTCACATTGCTGGCTCGCGAAATCGACGCCGCCGACCCCGGCGCCAGCCTGCAAATGTCAGGCCCCGTCCTGCCCGAAGCGGCGTTGCACGGCGCGACGCCGACGTGGGTCTCCGAGGCTATGGTCGACCTGTACGGCTACCGGCTGGGACAGCAGGTCCAACTACCGCTCGGCGAACACAACCGCTCGTTTGTTGTAGCCGGCGTATGGCGCGATTACGTGCGTCAAACGGGGGCGATCGAACTGCGGCTCGCCGACTATCGACGCCTGACTCACGACACCGGCGCGACCGATGTCGCGATCACCGTCGCACCCGGTGCAAGCGTCGAGCAGGTGATGACCGGGCTGCGCGCACTGCCCTTCGGCAACGCGCTGCAGTTCTCGCAACCCGGCGAAATTCGCGCCCGCTCACTGAGCATTTTTGACCGCAGCTTTGCGGTTACCTATCTGCTCGAAGCGGTGGCCATTGTCATCGGTTTGTTCGGTGTGGCGGCAACCTTCTCGGCACAGACGCTCGCCCGCTCACGCGAGTTCGGCATGCTGCGCCACGTGGGCGTCACGCGTGTCCAGATACTCGCCATCCTCGCCAAGGAGGGCGGCATGCTGACTGCGCTCGGTATTGCCATGGGCTTCGTATTGGGTTTCGCCATTAGCCTGATCCTGGTGTTTGTGGTCAACCCGCAGTCGTTTCACTGGAGCATGTCGCTGCACATGCCGTGGCTCGTGTTGAGTCTGGTGGCCATCGTGATGCTCGTCGCCTCGTGCGCGACGGCCGTGGTGGCGGGACGCCGCGCGGTCTCGGTAGATGCAGTACGCGCGGTGAACGAGGATTGGTGATGCGGATGGTGAGCTTTGTCGTATCATCGTGTGCCGTCCTTCGGGTCATCTACGAAACCATAAATATCGCAGTCCGTACCGTCTTGCGGGTGCTTCCTCCTCTCTGTGTCTGCATCCTGCTCGGCATCGGCATTCCCGCCATGGCAGCGCCGCCTCAGTTTGCCGCCGTCACGCCCGGCCACCCGCTGGCTTTTCCGGTTGATACGGGGGCACACCCCGCATTTCGGACCGAATGGTGGTATGCCACGGGCTGGCTCAATACGCCCGACGGCAAGCCGCTGGGCTTTCAGATCACGTTCTTCCGCTCGGCCACGGGGCATGACGCAGCGGACCCGAGCGCCTTCGCACCTATGCAACTGATCATCGCGCATGCTGCGCTCAGCGATCCGGAGTTCGGCAAACTGGTGCATGACCAGAAGGTCTCGCGGCAAGGCTTCGGCCTCGCCTATGCGAAGCCAGACAATACCGACGTCAAGCTCGATAACTGGCAAATGCTGCGCGCCGCCGATGGTCACTACACCGTGCTCGCTCAGGCGGGCGAGTTCGCGCTAAACCTCTCGCTCACGCCAACGCAAGCGCCGCTCGTTCAAGGTCAGCAGGGCTACTCGCAGAAAGGCCCGCTTTCCAGCGAGGCAAGCTACTACTACAGCGAGCCGCAACTACGCGTGAGCGGCAGCGTCACGCGGCCGTCGCGTTCGGCAGGCGGTTCGGCCATCGCTGCCGCGCCGACAACGGTAAGCGGCGTGGCGTGGCTCGACCACGAATGGTCGAGCACGCTCCTGAGTCCTGATGCAGCGGGTTGGGACTGGCTCGGCGCGAACCTCCCGGACGGCTCGGCGCTAATGGCCTTCAAGGTCCGCGGCCGCAATGGCGGAGCCGTTTGGGCCCACGCGGCACTGCGCGACGCGAGCGGCAAGGTCACGACCTTCGCTCCGGGCGAAGTTGACTTCGTCCCGCAGCGGACCTGGCGCTCGCCGCGCACGAACGCCGTCTATCCGGTGTCCGAGACCGTCAGGACTGGCCCGTTCACGTGGCAACTTGAGCCGCTCCTTGACGATCAGGAAATGGACACCCGCGATTCGACCGGCTCGGCCTACTGGGAAGGCGCGGTGACGGTCAAGCGCGCAGGTGAAGGCGTCGGACGCGGCTATCTGGAACTGACGGGGTATCAGGCGCCGCTCACCCTGCAGAACACGATGAAAGCGGCGAGATAACCGCTTCCCAGCTGCAAGCAGTGCATTAGAGACCCGCGAGCGTTGCCCACAACTGCGCTTTCAGCGTGCGGGTGGCGTCGTCCGACTCCTCGTACGGCTGGGCTTGCACAACCACGAGGCGCCAGAAAGACGAGCCGATATGACGCAACTCCGCATGGGTCTTCATGGAAGGCTCCGCGATGAGGTGACCGTCGGTGGACCAGCTTTCGTGACCGTCGATCGTCTCGCGGATGCCGGGAGCGCCGAGCGGCATGGCAGCGGCGTTGTTGCGGATGTACGCCGGAATGTATTTGTCAAAGCCGACCTCAGGCAGGTCTTCACGTGCGAACACGATCGCCGCGCCGCCGTTTGATTCAGTGAAGGTGTACACCGGTTGCCCGGTTTCGGCTCCCGTCACGGAAAGCTTCCAGATACCATCTATCTTGACGCTCACGTGGGTGACCGGATTGGTCCAACTGATCGGTGCAGCGGCATTCTGCGCTGCGTTCGCCGCGAGCCGACCGCTGAACTCACGTTGATAAATGTGCCATACCCACGGAGCGCACAACAGGATGACGAGGGCTAATGCAACGATGGCCTTACCCGAGAGCCCACGCTTTTTCGTCTGGGCGTGAGAGGCGGGCGCCGTATCGTATGCCGTCTGACGGCGCCGCGCGGCTGGCGATGGTTCCACGCCTGCGCTGCCATCACGGGCCGCCGCGGTGCTCTGCTCTGGCGCACTGGCCGACGGCCCCGGCACCTTCGGCGTCTGCTGCTCGCGCGCAGCGAGTTCCCGGTCGTAGGCCATTCTCCGGTCGGGGTCGCCTAATACCGTATAGGCTTCGTTGATGATGCGCATGATGCGCTGCGCATCCGGGCTGGGATTTTTGTCGGGGTGGTAACGCTGGCTCAGCGCCTTGTAAGCGGCACGAATCACCTCCGCCGGCGCGCCGCGTGTGACCTTGAGATTATCGTAATGAGTATGCATAGGCTTTCCAGAGAGACTCTTCCCCTTATCGACAGCATATCGGCTCAAAAGCAAAAATCTTTAAGCAACGCAGATTGTGAAGCAAGCGGAAGCGGCCCGCTCGCAGCCATCTCTCTGGGCATGCGGGTTGCTGACGCCTCTCGTGGTGATTCATTCACCAGCTACCGCTTGCCGGCCCCTCACGCTTAAACGAGCGCGGTGCTCCGCCAGGCCCGCAACCGCGACGGAGCGCGAAGCGATGGATATTCCCGAGCCCACTCAAAGGCGTCATATTCGCCACGCGCGGCGCCGTGCGCGCTCGCGGGCGATGTCGCGTTATGCCGGCAAGCCACTGAGCCTGCTGTGGCGCTACATCGCACGGCGTAAAGTCTCGCATCTGATCGTGCTGCTAAGCGTAGTCGCCGCGGTCGGCTGCGCGCTGGCCTCGCAGTATGGCATCAAGAATCTCATCGACGCCCTGCCATCCGGGCGCGCGCATCCCGCCGTCGTGATGCGCGCATTCGTCATACTCGTCGGGCTGATTCTCGCTGACAACCTGTTCTGGCGCGTTGGCGGCTGGATCGCCGCGCGCGTCTTCGTGACTGTGACCGGCGACATCCGGCGCGAGATGTTCGCCTATCTAACCGCTCATCCTCCGGTGTTTTTCGCAGACAAACCGCCGGGCGTCCTCTCGAGCCGCATCTCCGCAACCGCTAACGCCGTGTATGTGCTCGAAAACACCGTCTCATGGACCGCACTGCCACCCTGCCTGACGGTGATCGGCGCCATTGCGATGGTCGCGACCGTCAGCGTGCCGATGAGCGCGGTGCTGGTGGCGATCTCCGCTACCCTCGCCTTCGCCGTATTCGTACTGGCAAAGAAAGGCACCGGGCGGCACCAGGCGTTCGCTGCGCGCGCGGCATCGGTGGATGGCGAACTGGTCGACATCATCGGCAATATGGGGCTGGTGCGCGCGTTCTGCGCGGTCCGCTCCGAAGGGCGCCGCTTCGACGAGCGCCTCTCCACCGAAACCCAGGCGCGTACCCGTAGCCTGCTTTACCTGGAAAAATTACGCCTGCTGCACGCGCTCGCCACCGCGGTTCTCTCGGCTGCCATGCTCGGCTGGACCCTATGGCTTTGGAGTATGGATCGCGCCACCACCGGCGATGTGGTGCTGATCAGTTCGCTCGGCTTTGCCATCCTGCACGGGACGCGCGATCTGGCCGTGGCTTTCGTAGACCTCACACAGCACGTGGCCCGCCTCGGCGAGGCCTCGGCCATCCTGCTGACACCGCACGAGATGCCGGAGCACCACGACGCGCCGGTGCTGCAGGTGAGCGACGCCACGATCGAGTTCAGGGACGTGACCTTCGCGTACCCCGGCCGTCGGCCTGTGCTCAATGGCCTGAACCTGCAGATCCGGGCCGGCGAGCGTGTCGGACTGATTGGCCCATCGGGCGCCGGTAAATCGACCATCCTCGCCCTGATCCAGCACTTCTACGAACCCTCGGGTGGAAGTGTCAACATCTCGGGTCAGGACATCTCCAAGGTGAGCCTCGACAGTCTGCAGGCCGCGATTTCGGTGGTCCCGCAGGACGCCTCCCTGTTTCATCGTTCGCTGCTCGAGAACATCCGCTACGGTGTGCCAAAAGCCAATGAGTCCGACGTGCGGCGCGCCTGTGAGGACGCCAACTGCCTCGACTTCATCGCCGCGATGCCCGACGGGCTCAACACCATCGCCGGTGATCGCGGCACCCGGCTCTCAGGCGGCCAACGGCAAAGAATCGCCATTGCACGCGCCATCCTCAGAGATTCGCCGATTCTCCTGCTCGACGAAGCGACCTCGTCGCTCGATTCGGCATCCGAAGCGGCGATTCAGTCAGCGCTCGAGCGGCTCATGCAGAACCGCACGGTCGTTGCGATCGCCCACCGTCTCTCCACCCTGCAGACCTTCGACCGGATCCTGGTAATCAATCGGGGGCGCGTCACCCAGGACGGCTCGCCGGCGGAGCTCGCGAAGCAGCCGGGCATCTATCGCGATACGCTGATGCGTCAGCGCAAGCGGACGACACCGCCGGAGCTCGCGTGAGCCGCTTGGCAGATGTAACAAGGTCTCCGAAGTAGAACGACAACGTTTGCGCGGCCGTCCCTTCACAAAAAACGCCCGGCTATTTGCACCCCGAAGCGAATAAACGCTGAAGTTTGTTCAGAGAAATGCCGATATACGGTGTTACATCTAAATCCAGGTTAGGGACACTGATGGATTCGGTAGCTCGACAAATCAAGGGTGCGTTCACGGTCGACGGCACCGATCCTGAGTTGGTGCGCTCGCAGATGGAGGAATTCGGCCGCCAGATCCCGCTGCTCTATTTCATGCTGGTGGTCAATACGATAGCGGTGGCCGTCACGCACATCGCGTGCGCACCGGCATGGCTCGCCATCTACATACCCGCGGCCCTGTGCGCCGTCTGCCTGATTCGTTGCGTGCGATGGTGGTTCTATCGGCACCAGAAGCTGACCCATGAGAAAGCCGTGCCTCAATTGCGCAAGACCTTGTGGCTCGCCGGCGGAATCGGCGTGGCCTTTACGACGTGGGCCTTGCTGCTGTTTCATTACGGCCCTCCCTACGAACAGGCTCAAGTGGCGTTTTACATGGCGACCACGGTGGTGGGGTGCGTGTTCTGCCTGATGCATCTGCGCGCCGCCGCGCTTTTGCTGCTGACCATCGTGATCGGCTCTTTCACGATCGTCCTGCTGGCTGCGAGCCGCCCGGTGTTTATCGCCATGGCGGTCGACATGTTTTTTGTTGGCGTCGCGCTCGCCTTTATTGTGCACCTGTACTACCGGAACTTCGCCAGCCTGGTGTCTTCGAAGCGCGAACTGCTGGCAAGCCAGGCCGTCACACAGAAACTCAGCGACGACAACTTCCGCCTCGCCAATATCGACAGCCTCACGAGCCTGCCGAACCGGCGCAGTTTCTTTTCGTCGCTGAACGCGCTGGCCGAGCAAGGCACGGGCCAAACCGCCGCCTTCCACATGGGCCTGATCGACCTCGACGGCTTCAAGCAGGTCAACGACATCTATGGCCACTCGAGCGGCGATCTCGTGCTCAAGGAAGTCGGTGCACGGCTTCTGGAACTGGCGGATCCGGCGATTTTCTTTGCGCGACTAGGTGGCGACGAATTCGGCATCATCATTCAAAAGCGCCTCACGGAAGAGGAACTCGACCGTCTCGGCCAGACGCTTTGCGAGCGGCTGAGCCACCCTTACACGATAGGCGGCAATACGGCGGAGTTGTCGGGCACGATCGGCTGGGCTGGCCTGCCGTCCGCGAGCGTCAGCGTGGCGGAGGTTTTCGAGCGCGCAGATGCGGCGCTCTACGTCGGCAAGGAGAGCCGGCGCGGCACCGCGGTGGTGTTTTCTGCCGAGCACGAACACCGGGTACGCCGCGCGAGTCTGGTCGCACAGGAGCTCAAAGCCGCCAACCTCGACGCCGAGCTGTATCTGGAGTTTCAGCCTATCTTCGATGTCGCCACGCACGGCGCAGTCGGCTTCGAAGCGCTTGGCCGCTGGCGCAGTCCGAAGCTCGGCCAGGTCAGGCCGGAGGAGTTTATCCGCATCGCGGAGCGTACCGATCTGATCCGCGTGGTCACCGAGGTGCTGTTGCGCAAGGCGCTGGCCGAAGCCGCCAAATGGCCGCCCCACATGTATCTGTCGTTCAATCTCTCGGCGCTCGATATCTCGTCGGTGCCGCGTGCCCGCCGGCTACTGGACATCGTGCAGGAAAGCCCGACCGACACCGAGCGGGTGCACTTCGAAATCACGGAGACCGCCGTGACGCGCGACTTCAGGCAGGCTCGCGCCTCGCTGTCGCTGATCAAGCAGGTGGGCTGCCACGTGTCGCTCGACGACTTCGGAACCGGCTACTCGAGCCTGAGCTACGTCCACAGGTTGCCCTTCGATACGATCAAGATCGATCGTAGTTTCGTGGCCGAAGTCGATACGGACGTCGCGTCTGCCAAGATCATCAGGTCGGTGATGGATCTGTGCAGGAACCTCGGACTCGAGTGCGTGGTGGAAGGCGTCGAGACCGAATCGCAGTGTGAAATTCTGACCGCCCTGGGCGGACGCGTGATGCAAGGTTACCTGTTCGGCAGGCCGATGCCGGCCGACGCGATGTTCGCCTTCCAGCTCAACGCCGTCTAAGCGCGAGCTATGCCGCTGCCTTCGCCGTCACTCCGCCTTCCAGAGCGGGGCCGAACGCCTCGCGAACCGGTTCTCTCTTCCTGCGAGCGCAATGACTATTTCAGCCGCGCTTCGAGTGCGCGCAGCGCTTCGTTGAGTCTTTTAACCCGATTGATCTGGGATGGCACCCGCGCCGCGCCTGACAAGCCGTCCACCCGGTCCCGCCAGTAACTCAGCGGCAACGGACGGTCCGCCGTGGCGATCCGCGGCAGCACGTGTTCAAGGTGTTCGATGTCTTTTTCGATCTGTTGGTGATTCATTTTTGTTCCCCGGAATACCAAGCTAGGGCCCCGCAAGTTAACGCTTGCGTTAATGGCCATCTGTTTCTCTGTTTTTTTGCCAGTGTGAACTTTTCAGTCGACAACACTTGACCGTGCGTCTCAGTTTTTAGAAAGAAGGTTTCAGCGGGTAGCGGCTCGGAATTTCAGTACAGTGTATAAAGTAAAAGGCCGTGCCGGGGACGAAAGATGCAACATTAACTCTTCCTTTCAAAAATATTTCACATACTACGCGCGGCAATGCCGTGACACCAACGTTATTATTTCTGTACGGTATAGAATGAGTTTGAAAAGATTCCGATCACACAAAGATCCGCTAACGCCTTTCGACAACCCATGACTTTATTGGTGGAAAGGGAAAATCCGGCGGCTTCCGGCCAGCAAGCGGAAGGCGCCGCCTCTGCCATGCCGGACGGGTCTCATCGGCTCGCACCCGGCGTTGACCGTAGTCACTTCGACACACGCGGCGCGGCGCCGATACCCCCGCTGCTGGCGTGGCGCGACCGGGTCGGCCATGTCATCGACGTGATTACGTCTTCAGCGGAGATCGAGAATCCGTTCAGCGCTTCCATTGACCGCTATGCGGTCGGCGAACTGGCGTTTACGGACTGTCGCTCCGGCCGGCTCCTCCTCGATCGCTCGATCGCCCGTATCTCCACCGACCGCATGCGCGACTACGCTTTCCACGTGTTCCTTGAAGGCGGCATGGAATCGATCAGCGGACACTATCCGCACGATCAAAACGGTTCGGAAATGGCGAGCCTTGTGGCGTTGGACATGAATCAGCCCGCACGCATGCAGCGCGGCGCGTGCCGGGTGCTCACCGTTTTCGCGCCCGCCGCGCTGGTTGAAACGGTTGTTCCCGACGCGGATGCGATGCATGGCCGCGTGATCGAGAACCGGACACCGCTGACGCGCCTGCTCGTTCAGCATGTTGCCGCACTCGCCGATAACCTCCCTGGCATGAGCGCCGATGAAGCGCAGACCGCCTTGCGCACGAGTGCTCAACTGCTGGTAGCGGCTTTCGGTAAAGAAGCGCGTCTAACCGGCAACGCGCGCGCGGCAGCCCGTGCCGCGATGGTCAGTCAGGTGAAGCACTATATCCGGGCCAATCTTCACCAGGCCGAACTCTCACCCGAAAGCCTGATCCAGGCGCTGCAGTTGCCGCGCCCCACCCTGTACCGCATGTTTCACCATGAAGGCGGTCTCGGCACGTATATCCGCAACCTCAGGCTGCGCGCGGCGGCAGACGAACTGGTCGGATTTCCGCATCTGGCGGTTATGGACATTGCTTACGGCCTGGGCTTCAAAAGCCCTTCAGACTTTACGCGCGCGTTTCGCCGCGCCTATGAGATTTCACCGCAGGATTTCAGGGTGCGAGCGCTTGAATCGCGCCGGCGCTAAAGCCACTAACGCCACTAACGCCACTAACGCCACTAAATCGTTGATCGGCCCACGCTGATTTGCGCGCTGCAATTTATCAGCCCGCAATTCGACACTTCCTTATCTGACCATTTTGTCATCTGCGCGTCAGCATTGCGACCCGAGCGCCCTCGTAGACTCGTATGGCGTTGTGGAGACCTGAATTCGGCACCGCTTTAGAAACAAGCCGAAATCCTAACGTCCTTCCTCCAGGAGTCGATAATGTTCCGAATCGCTTATATTGCAATAGCAGTTTCCGCCATTGCCTGCGCAGCACCCGTGTTTGCGCAGGATGCCCCCAGCGCCACTCAACCGGCAGCGACCGTCGGGAACGGCACCGCAAACAGCGCCGACAATACAAACGCCATCTCCAGCAGCGGCGTAGGCATGGACACCAGCGGCCAGGCCGTCGCCGGCGCTCCGGCTGGCCTCACCCGCCAGGAGGTGAAGCGCGAGCTGTACCAGGCCGAAACCGACGGCGAGCTCAAGACCCTCAATCGGACCGTCTATAACGGCAATTGAAGCAACGCACGCCGCTCGCAACGTGCTGAGTCTCGCGCCCGGCGCGTTGCGGCAAGACGCCGCGCAACGTGCATTGACGTACCCCTCACGCTCGGCGGTCGTAAAATGGCTTGGATGGGGGCGGTGTAACGCGATGCCGGGCCGCGCCTAGTCCCCGGAACTGGCGTGCAGCAGCGGCCACACCATCGTAAGCCTGACGCCGCCGCGTGCCGGCACATACAGTTCGCGGCTGCGCTGCGCGCCATCGAGAGTGGCCGTCAGACGATAGCGCCCCTGCGGAAGCCGCGCGAATAGATACGGCCCATCCGAGGTGGCGTTGAACACGACCGTTCCGTCCGATCTCGCCACCTGCACCGCCACGCCCGACAGATACTCGCCCGATCCTGTCGTAAAGGTCGCGCGCATGTTGTACCCGGACGCGAGTCCACGAAACGCCGCGACTTCATCCTGGCCCACGCCACCTGTTACATAAGCGACACCGTGGTTGTCGTGTGCGACCGGTATACCGTTGGGCGCCGGATTGCGCGTCGAAGTGTCTTCGGCCGGCTGTGGTGCCGGAGCTGGCATCCTCTGAGCGGGCGCTTCATTTACGGCTACGGTATGAGTGGGCGGTTCACGCGTCGCCAGCTCCTGCTGCGGCGGCTTGCGTTCGGGCACGTCCCGAACTGTCGCGGGCGCAGGCACCCGCGCGGGTACGGCAGTGGGTGCCGCCCGCGGCCTCGCAATGCCGGATTCGCAACTCAAGCCGGGTATGTCAGCGCCGCCGTTAGCGGGCCGCCCCTCGAGCACCCAGGATGGTAGCGTCACACCTTGTCCCTCGGCGCGCGGGGTCAGCGTATCGCGCATCCGGGCTGCCACCGCGCTGCGCTCCTGCGGGGTCGACGCGCGGTGCATTTGTGTGCAGAATTCGACCCGCTCGTCGTCGCTGAGCAATTGAGACGGCACGGCGTCAGACGGGGCTCCGCGCGCGTTCAGGGCCACCGCGGCTACGCCACACACGAGCGCCCACCGGACGGTTTTCGACAAGCCGGAACATCGAGTGGACATGTGTAATCTCCGGGACACGCTCGGGCGCGCAATCTTGGGTCAATTCGGGGCATCTTCGAGCGCTTCGCTTAACTATCGACGAGCAACAGCGGCAGGCGTGGTCTTGCGGGGATAAGTTGCGGGCAGTGCAAGAGCGAAACCCAATTGCAGTGTACCAAACCCGCTAACGTCCACCGCGACCAGCGGACCGCGCGAAGTAGTCGATCTCCGCCATGTTACAGCGCGATTGATCCGGACCCGCACAATGGCGCTGCAACTTCGCTAGATGCGTCAAGTCACGTGCGCCCTCTGGTCTCCTGCGACGCCGAAGCGACGTCACAGGACGTTTCCTGGTGGACGATTTACTTGCGGGGAATTTCAATGCCGCTAGGAAACGAACGGCAGCTTCTGATCACGCGCCGCGGCGAGCATCGACACGGTAATTTTGCGCACCTCGAGTTTGCTTTGCGTGATATGCGCACGCAGCAGAATGGTGGCTTCCGGCAAGCGGTTGCGCTCGATCAGGTGCAGCATGGTCGAGTGTTCGTCGTAAGTCGCGCTGGTCCGGTGCGGCTTGAGGAAATCCAGCCGCCGCACAATGCGGATGCGTTCGGTGACTTCGTTGTGCACCCGAAGCATTTCGCCGTTGCCGGTGGCGGCCACGAGTTGACGGTGGAAATTTTCGTCCATGCCGAACATGGTGACCGGATCGCTCTCGCGTAACTCAGGTTCGACGCACCAGACCGCCTTGAGCGGTTCGATCGCCTCATGCGGCGCGTTGCCCGAGGTCAGCCGTTCGAGCGATGCAAGTTCGAGCACGATGCGCAGATCGTAGAGCTGGTCCAGTTGCTCGAAGTTGATCTGCGAGACTTTCCAGCCGCGCCGGAAGCCGACCTCCAGATAGCCCTCGCGCTGCAGGCGAAACAGGCCATCGCGCATGGGTGTGCGCGATACGCCATAGTGTTGGGCGATATCGCTTTCGGAAAAGCGGTCGCCGGGGAACAGCCGGAAACTGAAGATGTCGGTCTTCAGTTGCTGGTACACCTGCTCGGCCAGTGGATTGGGCCCGTTGACCGCAAACGGCGCGCTCGCCAGCTTCACGTCGCTCGTTTCGTTTTCACTCATATCGCTGCATCTCCCTTGCTATGTTCTTATTATGCTTGGCTCACGGCGTGGCAATGAGACTCACGTGGGCTGCGACGATTTTCCAACCGTGGTGCGCCTCTCCCGCTTCCCCCACGCGTGCCCAGGTCTGCATCTGCCGGCCGAGCAACGAAGTCGCGTCGCTGGTGAATTCGGTGCTCACGGTGGCGTAATCGGTGCCGAAGCTGGTCACCACGGTGCGATACAGCCGCCGCGACGCGGGCACCGGTTCGGCCGACGCCCGCCACGCGCGAATCGCTTCGCCGCCGTGCTGGACTTCGGCGATTCCGTAACGCACGGTTTCGGGCGTATGCCAGAACAGCGCGTTCATCGTGTCGATGTCGTTGTCGACCAGCGCGCGTTCGTATTCGACAAAAGCAGCCGTTACCTCGGCGACGATTTCCGGCTTGTTGACTTCCATCCTCAAAGTCCCTCTTTCAATGCCGCAAGCGGTGCGGTCCAACCCACAATGCCACCTTGCGAACGAATCATTTCCAGACTCGCCTGCTTGAACGCCGGAAAGTAGCTGGCGGTCGCATCTTCGATCAGCAGGCATTCGTAACCGCGGTCGTTGGCCTCGCGCATCGAGGTCTGCACGCAGACCTCTGTCGTGACGCCGGCGAACAGCAGATGCGTGATGCCCCGTACGCTCAACGCTTCGCTTAACCGCGTCGCATAAAACGCGCCTTTGCCGGGCTTGTCGATCACGAGTTCGCCATCTACAGGTGCCAACGCATCGACAATCGCATTGCCGGGTTCGCCTCGCACGAGAATCCGGCCCATCGGTCCGGGTTCGCCAATGCGCATCTGCGGTGCGCCGCGCAGTCGCTTCGCAGGCGGACAATCGGACAGATCCGGCGCATGCGACTCGCGCGTATGGACCACGAGCAAGCCGGCTTGACGGGCGAGCGCGAGCAGCTCGGCAACAGTCGGTACGATGTCCGCAAGCAACGAGACATCGTTGCCGAGCGACTCGCCGAAGCCACCCGGTTCGATGAAATCGCGCTGCATGTCGATGATCACAAGCGCGGTGTGCTGCGGTTCGAATACGAATGAGGAAGGTAACGCCTGAACTTCGATGCTCATGGTTTCAGCCTTGTTATACGGTGCGGCGGCTGATTCCGCACGCAGGGAGCGGTGTCTGCGATCGGGCAGGCAGCTGCCAATACCCCGTTTTGTGTGGTGCGATTCATGGTTATCGTCAACAAGGCGGCCGCTCAGTGGACCGCCTCGTCCATATGGCCCGCCATGTGCCGTCCCAGCACGGCGCGCTCCGCGCCGGCTGCCGGAGTTTCATAAACCAGCCGCCCCTCCGCCATCACCGCGATGCGGTCGGCCAGCTCCAGGAGTTCATCCAGATCCTCGCTGACGAGCAGCACGGCCGCGCCCGCATCGCGTGCCGCAATCAGACGCGCGTGAATATCCGCTACCGACGCGAAATCGAGACCGAAAACCGGGTTCGCGACGATCAGTACATCTACGGGTTGGCCCAGTTCGCGCGCCAGCACGGCACGCTGCACGTTGCCGCCGGAGAGCGTGCCGATCATCCGGTCCGGCACGGGGGGACGCACGTTGAAGTCACGGATCAACTGCGTGGCGCGCTCGCGCATCGCCTTACGATCGAGCCGCCAACCGCCGCGGCAAACCGGCGTGCGGTCGAAATCGCGCAAGGCCAGGTTTTCCGCCACACTCATGCCCGCGACGCAGGCGTTCTTGAGCGGCTCTTCAGGAATGGCGAACACGCGACGCGTGGTCATCTCTTCACGCGTCGCGTGATACGGGGCGCCTGCGATCTGCATCTCGCCTTCTACAGGACGTCGCTGGCCCACCAGCGCCTCGACCAGTTCCTTCTGTCCGTTGCCCGACACGCCTGCGAGGCCGAGGATCTCACCCGCGCGCACCGCCAGCGTCGCATTCCGCACCGCCGTGTGGCCACGGTCGTCCTGCACCGAGAGGTCCCGCAATTCGAGCCGGATCGCAGCCTCGGGATCAAGCGGTTTGCGCGCGGCACGTTCGACGCGGATTTCAGCAAGGACCGGCGCTTCCTCGCGCGAAGCTTCGGCCTGCAGGATCGAAGTGGTGCCCATCATCCAGTTCGCGAGCTGTTCGCGGTCGGTCTGCGAGACCGCCGTCGTGCCCACCTGGCGCCCTTTGCGCAAGACGGTGACGTCATCGGCATAAGCCATGACCTCGCGGAACTTGTGCGTGATCATCAGCACCGTCAGTTCGCCGCGAGTGGTGAGAGCGCGCATCAGGCCGAGTACCTCGTCCGCTTCCTGCGGCGTGAGCACCGAGGTGGGTTCGTCGAGAATCAGAAAGCGCTGGCGCAGATAGAGCTGCTTGAGAATTTCCAGCTTCTGCTTTTCTCCGGCCGCGAGTCCGGCTACCGGCGCATCGAGCGGCAAGCTGAACGGCATGCGCGTCATAAACTCCGTCAACGCCGCGCGCTCGCGCTTCCAGTCGATCCGCCACGACAAACGCCCGCGGGCCAGCAACAGGTTTTCTTCGACGGAAAGGCCCGCTGCCAGCGTGAAATGCTGATACACCATGCCAATGCCGAGCGCCTGCGCATCACGCGGCGAAGTGATCTTCACTTCACGTCCGTCCGCGGTGATCTGGCCTTCGTCGAGCAGGCCATAGCCGACGAGGCCCTTCACCAGCGTGCTTTTGCCCGCGCCGTTCTCGCCGAGCAGCGCATGGATGGTGCCAGGCGCGACCTTGATCGATACCTTGTCGAGCGCGCGAAACGAGCCGAACGATTTCGTCGCGCCCAGCACTTCGACGCCCAGTGCGTGCGTGACAGCGTCGTGCGGCTGGTTGTAGGGGGCGGGAGTCGACATGATCGGTCAGCGTCCGAGGGTAGCGAGCAGCGCGTGCGAATCGGACACGGTGCCGAATACGCCGCCCTGCATCGTGATCATATGCAGCGCCGCGTCGTGATTGCTCTTGTCGGTCGCGCCGCAGCAGTCCGCCAGCACCGTGCATTCGAAGCCGCGATCGTTCGCTTCGCGCATGGTCGTGTGGACGCAGACATCCGTGGTGATGCCCGTCAGCACCAGATTGACGGTGCCGCGCGTGCGCAGGATCAGCTCCAGATCCGTCGCGCAGAACGAGCCCTTGCCCGGCTTGTCGATGATGATCTCGCCGGGATACGGCGCGAGTTCGTCGATAATCTCCCAGCCCACTTCGCCACGCACGAGAATCTTGCCGCACGGACCGTCGTCACCGATCCCCACGCCATCGGTTCCCGCGCGGCGGCTGCGCCAACGCTTGTTGGCCGGCAGATCGGACAGATCTGGGCGGTGACCTTCACGCGTGTGAATGATCGTGAAGCCCTGTTCGCGCATCAGCGCGAGCACGTTGCTGATCGGCTCGATCGGCGCGCGCGTGAGCGACAGGTCGTAGCCCATCTTGTCGACATAGCCGCCGTGGCCGCAGAAATCCGTCTGCATATCGATGATTACCAGCGCCGTGTTGTCCGGCCGCAGATCGCCGTTGTAGGGCCACGGGTAAGGCTTCGCTTCGATGAATCGGTTCATGGTTCTTCGCTCTTCATTCAGGTTGGCATCGACATCCACGTCAGCGTGTAAGGCTGAGTTCGCCCGGCGCACCGGCCAGGGTCCGGTCGGGACGGCAATTGATGATCATGATCACAAGCGTCAGCACATAAGGCGCCGCGTTGTAGAGGTAGTAGCCGCTCGTCACGCCGATGCCCTGCAGCGCTGGCCCGAGCGCGCCGGCCGCACCGAACAGCAACGCGGCATACAGGCAGCGCAACGGCTGCCAGCGCGCGAAAATCACCAGCGCGACGGCCATCAAACCCTGGCCACTAGATAGCCCTTCGTTCCAGCTACCCGGATAGACCAGCGACAGATACGCTCCACCCACGCCCGCGAAAAAACCGCCAATGGCAGTCGCAGCAATCCGGATGCGCGTGAGTGGATAGCCCATCGCCCGCGCGGTTTCCGCGTGATCGCCGACGAGCCGCAGCGTCATGCCCCAGCGCGTGCTGCGTAGCCCCCACTGCAGCGCGAACGCCAGCACGATGCCGATCACGAACAGCGGGTTGATATGCAAGGCGTTGTGCAATTGCGGCGATACGGCCCAACTGCCGAGGTCGATCGACGGCAGCATCGGCGCTTGCGGCTGGATAAACGGCTTGCCGAGATAGAAGGCGAGGCCCGTGCCGAGCAACATCAAGGCAATGCCGAAGGCGATGTCGGAGACGCGCGGCAGCGAGCACACCAACCCATGCAGGCAACCGAACATCAAGCCCACGATGCCGGCCGCCAGCACCCCGAGCCACGGCGAACCGGTCAGATACGAGGCCGCATAGCCGCTCATCGCACCGGAGACGAGAATGCCTTCCAGCCCGAGGTTCACGCGACCGCCCTTTTCCGTCAGGCATTCGCCGAGACTCACGAACAGATACGGCGTGCTTACACGAATCGCTCCGGCCAACAAGGAGAGCAGAAGGATCACAACCGGCGAGTGCATATCAGGCATGAGTCTTCTCCAGTTGCACCGGCACTTCGGTGACGGCCAGCGCCTGCAGTTTCACGCGCCAGGCCACGATGCGGCCGCCCAAAGCCTCCCAGGCGAGCAGGTTGGCGAACAGCAGGCCCTGCAGCACGAGCGTGGTCGCGTCAGGCAGATCCAGGCGCCGCTGCAGCAGACTGCCGCTCGCTTCAATGCCACCAATCAGGACTGCGCACAATACGATGGCCAATGGGTTTTGCCGCGCGGCGAAGGCGACCAGAATGCCGCTGTACCCATAGCCCGCCAACAGCGACGCATTCGCGCTGCCCTGCACCGCGGCCACTTCGAACATCCCCGCCAGACCCGCTGCGGCGCCGCCCATCGAACAGGCCGCCAGCGCCAGCATGCCGACCGGTAAACCGACCAGGCGCGCCGCGCGATTGCTGCCGCCCACCACGCGCATGGCGAAGCCTTTGGTGCTGTGCCTGACGAACACCCACGCGGCGATACACGCCACCACGCCCCATAGCAGACCCCAATGCACCTCCAGGCCCGGCAACGAGCCGATCGTCATCGCGTCGGGCACCGGCAGCGTGGAAGGCTTGTTCAGGCTCGCCGGATCGCGCAGCGGTCCCTCCACCAGATGCTTGAACAACGCGATTGCGATATACGACATCAGCAGGCTGCTGATCGTCTCGTTGACGCCGCGCCATTGCCGCAACGCGCCGATCGCACCAATCCAGATGCCGCCCGCGAGCATGCCGGCCACGGCCATCAGCGGCGTGGCAATGAGCCACGGCGTGCCCGCCGGCAAGCACTGCGGCACCACCGCGGCAGCCAGCCCGCCGAGTGCGAGCGCGCCTTCGCCGCCAATCACAATCAGGCCGACCTGGGCCGGCAGCGCCACGCACAACGCCGTCAACATCAGCGGGGACGCGCGCAGCAAAGTGCTTTGCCACGCAAACGACGAGCCGAACGCACCCTGAAAGATGAGCCCGATCGCATCGAGCGCCGGCGCGCCCTGCAGCAGCAGGAACAGCCAGAAAAGCAACAGCGTGCCTACCAGCGCACACACGGTAGGCAACGCTGGCAGCGCGCCAAGCATCAGCCGGGCAGAACTCGCATTAGGACGCATGGCCGCTCCTTGAAAAACCTTCGGACTGCGAACGCATCAGATCTGGCCCACCACACCCGAGACCAGGTAGTTCATGCTTTCGAGCGTGTAGTCGGTCTGGATGTGAGTGGTGCCGTCCGCGACCACCACGCCACCCTTGTTGTCCTTGATCGGCCCTTTGAAGATCACGAATTCGCCCGACATCATTTTTGCTTTCACGCCGTCCGCGTTCTGGCGCGCGTCAGGCGTCACCTTCGCGCCATAGGCCGACATCTTCACGAAGCCTTCCTTCAGGCCGCCGCGCAGCACGTTCGGTTGCGGCTTGCCGGTTTGCGCGCCTGCCACTAGCTCCTTGTACGGCGTGGCCCAGTCCCATTCCGCGCCGGTCAGATAACCTTTGGGCGCGAGCGCGGCCTGGCTCGCGTGGTAACCGCAGCTCATCGCGCCGCGCTTCTCGGCGGTTTCGATTACGACCTTCGGCCCATCGACGTGACAGGTCAGTACATCGCAGCCCTGATCGACCAGGCTGTTGGCCGATTCCGCTTCCTTGACCGGCATCGACCAGTCGCCCGTGAAAATCACGTGCGTGGTGATCGAAGGATCGACCGACTGCGCGCCGAGCGTGAAGGCGTTGATGTTGCGCAGCACCTGCGGAATGGGTTTCGCGGCAACGAAGCCAAGCTTCTTGCTCTTGCTCATATGCCCGGCGACCACGCCGTTCAGGTACTGGCATTCGTCGATATAGCCGAAATAGCTGGTGATATTCGACGGGTTGCCCTGCTTCCACAGGCCACCGCAGTGCGCGAAGCGCACGTTCGGATATTTGGCGGCCATTTTCAGCACATGCGGATCGAAGTAACCAAACGAGGTCGCAAAGATCAGGGTCGCGCCGTCCTGCTCGATCATCGCTTCCATCGACTTCTGCACCGCGATGGTCTCCGGCACGTTCTCTTCTTCGACCACCTTGACGTTGGGCAGCGTCTTGATCACGTTGGCGGCCTGGGCTTGGGCCTGGTTATACCCATAATCGCCGCGCGCGCCGACGTAGATCACCCCGACGGTCAGTTTGCTGGCAGCGAATACCGATTCGAATGGCAGCACCGCACCGAGCGTCAGCAGGCTGGCATTCTTAAGAAAGTGGCGACGATTGCTCATGGCGTATCCGGTCTCGTGTGGTTGACGTTAGGAAGAAATAGCAGCGGAGTTGGGTGCGGCCAGGCTTGCGAGGTAGGCAAGCCAACCGCCGAAGTGCGTAATGTCGAGTGCGCCTGCTGACGCCGCGATGGCCGCGGGTTCGCAGATAAAGCCCTTGACGCTGAGGCCATTGGCGAGGCGCACCGTGCCGATGCCAAGCGGTGCCGGCACTTGCGCGACGAGTGCGCCGAAGAGGCGCAGCGGCACTTGCCAGAGCTCGACCGCGATCGGCCTGTTGGGTGCTGTGGCGTCGTTTTGATGATCTGGCATCCTAACCAGTGCCGGCTTGGGCGGTGTCGTGCCGGCGAGTGCAAACAACCGATAGTCGGGCGTGGTCTGAGTGGCTTCGATGAAACGCGCCCCCGCCTCGAGCAGTTGCCCATTCAACGGCTGGCCGCGCAGATGCGCGCCGACCACGGCGAGCGTGATCGACGGTTCATCCGTCGGCAACGGGCGCTGTTGCAGGTCGGGCGCGTGCACGTCATCGAAGAAAAGCGCCTGGATCTGGGCGCCCATCACGGCCAGCCGATGGTCCGCGCCCGCCGGCGCGATCAGCGTGACGCCGGCCGGCAGGCCGTCGCTGCGCCGTACACCCGGCACCGCGAGGGCGCACAGGTCGAGCAGGTTGACGAAGTTCGTGTAGTAGCCAAGCTGGCTGTTAAGCTCGACCGGATTGGCCTTGACGGCCGCGATGGTCGGATGCGTCGGCGTGGTGGGCACGATCAACACGTCGATGTTTTCGAACACCGCCTCTGCCTCGCGCTTGAGCTCGGCGAGCCGGTATTGCGCAGTGAAGGTGTCGACCGCGCTGTACTGATCGGCCTTCTCGATCACACCGCCCACTACCGGGTCGATCGCGTCGCGATGCGTGGCGAAGAAGTCGCCCACCGCGGCGCGGCGTTCGGCGACCCACGGGCCGTCGTAGAGCAGCGCGGAGACCTGGGTGAACGGCGTGAGGTCGATCGGCGCCGGTTTGGGTGCAAGATGCTCGCGCAGTGTGACGAGCGTCGTGTGGAAAGCGTCGGCGGCGAGTGTGTCGCCGTAGAACTCGGCACGGGCCGGCACGCCGATACGCAACGGCCCTGCGCTCAAACCAAGTGGCGGGACCTGGCGCGAGAAGCTATCCAGCGGGTCGAAGCCGGCCAACTGACTCAGTACTGCCCAGGCGTCGGCCACATCGTGCGCGAAAATCGATACGCAATCGAGGCTCTGGCAGGCCGGCACCACACCACGCTTGCTGACCAGCCCAACTGAAGGCTTCAGGCCCACGAGCTCATTGAAGCCCGCTGGAACACGCCCTGAACCGGCGGTATCCGTTCCCAGCGAAAACGCCACGCAGCCTGCCGCAACGGCGACCGCCGAGCCTGAACTGGAGCCGCCCGAGACCCGTTCGGGAAACTCGACCTGGCGCACGGCGCCATAAGGCGAGCGCACGCCGACGAGGCCGGTCGCGAACTGATCCAGATTGGTCTTGCCGATCAGAATGGCGCCCGCGTCGAGCAGGCGCTGCACGACGAACGCCGACTCCGCCGGCGTGTAGGCGAACGCGGGACACGCGGCCGTGGTGGGCATGCCCGCTACGTCGATGTTGTCCTTCACCGCGAACGGCACGCCGAACAGCGGCGCGCGCTCGAACAGCGCCGCGCCCGCTTCGGCCTGCAGGGCTTCGAGTTGCGCGGCACGGGCGTAGAGATCTTCGGCGCTGACGCGATGGATCCAGACTTCGGGGCGATCGACGGCGTCGATGCGCTGCAGCGTTTCTTCGACGTATTGGGTCGGCGTGAGCGCGCCCGACGCATAGCGCGCGGCGAGCTTGCTAATCGAACAAGCGGTGCGGTTGGTACCAGTCTTAGTCATGAGTTCAATCTTGAATACAAGTTTGAACTCACATAGCAGATCTTATGCCAATTGAACGATCGTGCGCGTGTTTGAAGGCGCAGACGCTTATGCAGCGGGCATCTGCGGCGCATAGGCCTGTGCGGGCGGCGACGCGCGGTGGCGGTTTTCACTGGCCAGGCGACGGCCTATGTTTGTGCGTCATTCCCCAGAACAGGGCGAGCGTGAACCGCTACGGAACGTCCGGTGGTTATCGTCTGAGGATTCGTTCTGGGCCTCCGGCCCCAGAACAGGTCGCTGGACTGACTCGCGCTGCGGCCTCCCAGGCAAGAGTGCGCGAGTCTGGTACGCACGCGCCGAGGAAGCCGGTCGGATACGTCGTTGGGCCGACGCTGCAGCGCGCGGCGCTTGCCGCGAGCCATCTTCTGCGACCGGCCGCAGCTAACGTAGTCAGCCCTGCTCCGCGCTCGCCGCCACACGTGCCGCCAGTTTGGCGTCGTAGCTCGAATGCACATGCACGCGTTTCTGCTCCGGATACGCGTACGTATAGGCCTTGCGCAACGCCAGCGACGCCTCATGGAAGCCGGACAGAATCAGCTTCTGCTTGTTCGGATAGTTGGCGATATCGCCCACCGCAAAGATGCCGGGTCGCGAGCTTTCATAGTTCGAGGTATCGACGTCGATGCGCCCGGCGTGCAGGCTCAAGCCCCAGTTCGCGATGGGCCCAAGGTCCGCGACGAGTCCATACAGTGCGACGACATGTTCCGCCTCAATCTGTGTGGCGCCGCCCACCTGGCGGATCTCGAGCGATTCGAGCTTGCCTTCGGGCGCATGCAACCCGGCTATCGCGCCGACCATGAACGTCATCTCCCCTGCTTCAACCGCGCGCCGCATCTTCTCGACGCTCGAATCCACCGCACTGAAGCCATTGCGCCGATGCACCAGCGTCAGCTTGCCCGCAACCGTTCGCAGGGCGAGCGCCCAGTCGAGTGCGGAATCTCCGCCGCCTGCGACCACCACGGTCTTGCCGGCGAAATCGTCGAGATTGCGCACGCTGTAATGCACATGACGCCCTTCCAGCGGCACGGCCTCTTCCAGCGCGAGCCGCTGCGGGGCAAACGCGCCATTGCCGGCGGCGAGCAGGATGGCCGCCGCATCGAACTCGAGGCCCTCGCGTGTTTTCACCGTCCAGCGGCCGTCAACGCGCTGCTCGACCGTGTCGACCCGCTGGCCGAGGTGAATCGGCACATCGAAGGGCCGGCATTGCTCCAGCAGCCGCTCGACCAGTTCACGTGCGGTGCACGAGGGAATGGCGGGGATATCGTAGATGGGCTTGTCCGGGTACAGCTCGATGCATTGGCCACCCACCTCCCCGAGCGCGTCGACGATCTGGCACGACAGGCCTATCACGCCAGCCTCAAACGCGGCGAACAGTCCAACGGGACCCGCGCCGACGATCAGGACGTCGGTGCGGATCGGTAGCGTCGAGGTATGCGGTGCAAGTGGTACCTGTAGTGCCTGAGGTGCATCTGACGACGGAGCAGCTTCGGAAGTCATTCGGTGTCCCTGGTGTTGAGCATGCCTAGGCGCACATCAGCATCCATATGCGCCTATCAGCCCACCCACCATACAGACTCAACCGCATCCCGGCAACGAAGACACCACGAGCGGTGTGGACAGCGCCGCCTGCACCGCTCGCTGCACTTAGAATAGATGCATGATGCCGACGTACGCACCAGTCTGCGATTCGCCTTGCAGCGGGCTCGTGCTGCCCGTGCCTTCGCGCGGATTGGCGAGTAGCGAGAAGTTGGCCGTCTTGCTGTTGTCCACGTAGGCGACCGTGCCGTACAGGAAGGTCCGTTTGGTGAAGTTGTACGTCGTGCTGAGCGTGTACATCGCCGCGTGACCGGACGGATCGTGCTGAGCATCGCCGCCGCCATCGCCCACGTCCACGTAGAAGCCCGCTGCCGTCATCGCCCACGCCGTATTCAGGTTGTACGTCGCCCCCAGCCAGTAGTAATTGGCGCTGTCTGCGAGACCGACCGGCGTATCCGGCGCTGCGAAGTGGGTATAGCCCCCCTGAATCTTGATCGAGTCGAAGTGCACGTTCGCGCCGACGAAGTACTCGCGCGAGCTCGTGAAAATATTCGTCATCTGGCCGTTGTTGTCGCGCAGTTCATCATAGATGCCGCGCAAGTCGAGCAGCGTCGAGTGATACGAGAGCATCACGCCGTCCGAGCGGCCGAATTCGCCCGGTGCGCCGTTGTTGAAGCCGTTCGCCTGGTTGCCGAATGCATATTGGGTCTGCACATCGAAACCTGCGAACACCGGGCTGTGATACTCAATGTTGTTGCTGGTCTGCTGCCAGTTGCGGCCGCGCACGAGCGAGGCGGTCGAAAACGCCTGCTGGACCATCGGGTCGAATTCCCAGACACCGTCGCTGTCGATGAACAGGTTGCGGCCCGCCTGCAGCGTGCCCCACTCATCGCTCTTCAGGCCGGCGAACGCACGACGAGAAAACAGCCGGCCGCCGCTCGTCGTGCCGTTCTGAATCTGCAACCCCGTTTCCAACGTGAAGATGGCGTTGAGCCCGCCACCCAGATCCTCATTGCCCTTGAAACCCAGCATGCTGGTGCCCCAGTCGCCCCCTTCCGCGCTCCAGCTACTGGCGGTGACGCCGTTGCCAGTGGTGACGTGATTCACATACTGGACGCCGCCATCGATCCGGCCATACAGGATGACGCTGCTTTGTGCATGCGCCAGAGGGCTTGCCACCAGCAAGGTGGCTATCAATTGATTCCGTAGTCTCATTTGTTTTGCCCTATGCCGCCCGATCAAGGCTTGAATTATTCGGATTGCTTGAATGCTGTGAAGCAGCGACCTCAGACCGCTTCCTTTATAGCAGCGGGAAACGGCTCGAACTATAGGTGAATGAGCTATGACAGTATATTTCGTTTGGTGCAAATGTCATTTGCCTCTCACGATCTCGACGCACGTGCCGCGATGATGCGTGGCGCATGCGCCGACTTGCCTGCGCCGCGTGACGTGTCCGCGATAAGATAGGCGCTTGCTCCCAGCCGACATGGCTGAACCTGATGGCACGCTCCGATGAACGCCCCTGAATTGACCGAACTCGAACACCTTGGCCTGTACCTGCGCAACACCGATACCGGCACCGAATGGTGGCGTGTCACCGTCGCGGATAGACCACAAACCTATCGCCTCGAACACGGTATTGAACAGGCACAAGGCAACGCGTCCGTCGATATCGATCTGGTGGTGGACGCGGAGAACCTGCGCGCGAAGCTGAAGAAATGGCATCGCGAAGGTTTTGTGTTCGAGGCACGCGGCGCGGCGCCCGAAGCCGATGCGCGGCAGCGCGCTGCGTTTATGCCTGCGTTGCAACGTGCGGCAGCGGCGCGGCGCAACGCGGGGCGCGCGGGATTCGAGGCCCACGCGAGTTCCGGTCCGGGCTCGGGCCCGACCTCTGCCTCGCACGAGGGCCGCTTGAACGCCGTGGGCGAACCAGGCAGTGCGAACGCAACGAATGCTGCGGCTACAACAGGTCACTCGGTCCGTATCGGCGAAATCGAGGTGCCTTGCGGCGCGCCCGGCCCATTGGTGCCGCGCGTCAATCCGGCTTACCTGTTCTCGGAGCGCTTTAACGACATCGTCGAAGATATCGTCGAGAACAAACGCGTCATGCTGATCGGGCATACGGGTGCGGGCAAGACCAGTCTGATCGAACAGGTCGCCGCGCGTGCGCAGCATGGCGTGGTGCGCTCGAACATGAACGGCCAGACGACGGTAGGCGACTTCGTCGGCTTCTGGACCGTCAAGGGCGGCGAAACGCTCTGGGTGGACGGCGTCCTGCCCACCGCGATGCGCGAGGGGCTCTGGTTGATCGTCGATGAAATCGACTTCGCCGAGCCATCGATTCTCGCGGCCCTCACCGCGGTGCTCGAACCGCACGGGCGGCTCACCTTGAAGGAAAAAGGCAACGAGGTTGTCGAGCCGCATCCCGCGTTTCGCCTGTTCGCCACTGCGAATGCGGTCGGTGCTATGAGCCAGTTCCGCCATCTGTACCAGGGCGCGAATCTGATGAACGAAGCGTTTCTCGACCGCTGGCGTGTCTATCTGCTCGACTATCTGTCGCCAGCTGAGGAAACCGACGTGTTGGTGCGAACGCTCGCCCCATACATGACGCATCCACTCGCCGCCACGCTTGCAGCGATCGCCGCCGATTGCCGTGCCGCGTTCGCGCGCGAGGATCTGTCGAGCGCGTTCTCCACCCGTCGGCTACTCGACTGGGCCGAGTTGATGCTGCGCACCGGCAATCCCGAGCGCGCGGCTGGCCCCGCCATCTACGCCAAGGTCAGCCCCGAAGACGCCACGCTGATCCGCGGCATCATTCGCCATCACATCGCCCCCGCCGGGTGAGCGCGATGCACACGGCGCGCGACGCCCGGGGGTTCGAGTTCGAGTCCGCGCTCAGCAAGATTGCGCGCGTCCTCACGGGGCAATACGGCGTGACGGTCGTTTTTAGTCCTGATGGACCGCGAGTCGAGCGCGGGCGCATCGTGATTCCGGACTACGAAGTGCGCGACAGCCTCTCGACCGATGTGCTGGTCGGCTATCTCGACCTGCTGGTCGCACGAGCCAAACATTCCACGCTTGCCCAACTCGAAGCCCTGCCGCAAGGTGTGGCGACTAATCTCGCCCAGGTCATCGAAGACCGGCGCGTGTGCGCGCGGTTGCTCGAGGAATATCCGGGCGCACGCTGGTTTATCGGCAAGCTCAGAGCGCATGCCGCGGTGCGCACGCAGCAAAGCTGGAATCGTCTGCGCTGGCGCGACCGTTTCATTTGGCGTGTGGAGCGTGCGCTGTGGGACGAGCCCGTCATCGGCGCAGAAGCGAGTCAGTCGCTCTCCGCAGCGTTGGTGGCCACACAGGATCTGATCGAACGGGCTAGCCGCAGCCGTTCCACGGCGGACAGCATCTCAGCGGCGCAGGAGATTCTCGCGCGGGTCCGGGCGCTGTCAGCGGGAGAGGTCAACAACATGATGTTCTCCGTGGGCACCGCCGAGGACATCGATACCGAGCCGCTGCGCTCGTCATTCGATTCGTTCGAAAGCGACGGTACCCGCGCGAGCGAAGAGAGCGCGGCGCCCTCTGACCCGAGCGGCGCCGCCGAAGCGCTGAACGGGGCCGGCATGGGTCACGCGCTGGCCGATGCTCAGCCGTCCGCGGGACGTGCCGACAGCACGGCGCAAACGCTGCGCGCGTCAGAGCGGATGGTGATGTCGATTCCGCTCGCTACCGAGTTCGACGTCGTCAACGACCAGACCGGTCTCGGCGACGCCGTCGCATGGCGCGAACTGCGCAACGAAGCGCGTGCGGAAACCGCCCAGCTCAAGGAAAAACTCGAACGCGCCCTAAGCGCGGACGAGCGCACGCGCTGGCGGCGCGAGCAGGAACGCGGCGAAATCGACCGGCCGTCGCTGGCCAAACTCGCCACCTCGCCCGGCTATCGCACGCCGTTCAAAGTCAAGCGCGCGACCAAAGGGCGCGACGTCGCCGTCACCTTGCTGATCGACCGCAGCGGTTCGATGGCTGGCCGCAAGATCGAACTGGCGCGGCTATGTGCGGCTGCGTTGGGCGATGCGCTGACGCAGTTGGGCTTCGACTGCGAAGTGCTCGGCTACAGTTCGATCGAGTCGGCGCAGATGAAGCTACTCTACGAGCGGCAACGGGCGGCCGGGGTGGATCTGCGCCGCTACAACCGCCTCGTCGAACGGCTCGATCTGCAGATCTACAAACGCTTCGGCTCGGCGGAGTTGAGCGGCCTCACCGGCATCGACTGCGGGCATGAAAACCCGGATGGCGAGGCGCTCGCCTGGGCGGCGACGCGGCTCGCGGATCACGCTGCCGAGCGGCGCATCCTGATGGTGTTCTCGGACGGCTATCCGGCCACCGGCGACGGCGACCCGCTCGTGTTACGCAGCGACCTGCGTCAACGGGTGGCCGCGATCCAGAAGACCGGCATCGAACTGGTGGGCGTGGGTGTGCTGACCGATGCCGTGGAAGCTTTCTATCCGCACAACGTCGTGGTGAGCCGGCTGGCCGAACTGCCGTCGACGGTGTTTTCCGTGCTGAGTTCGATGCTGTTGAAGCGTTAGCGCGCCGCGGCGCGCGGCAGCGCAACATTTCGGATCCCTTACGCTTTCCCCACGGTGTCCCGCGCCTGCGGGCCATCGTCCTGCGTCCCGCGTCGCCACTACCAAGGGTTTCACTCTAGCTATCCGCAGCCCCATGATGCCGATAAAGAGCAAGAGGGCCACGTGCACATGGCCCCACGCAATGAACAAGCACCTCACGGAGTGTGGATGCGCAAGCTCGGATTCAAACAAAAGCTCTGGCTGCCGCTGCTGGTCAGCCTGACCGCCCTGCTGCTGGTGTCGGTATCGGCGGCTTACCTGTCCTACGAAACGCGGATTGAAGAGCGCAAGAACGATCTGGTCAACGTGGCGCATATCGGTTTGTCCATTGTCGAGGAGTACGCCGCACTTGCACGGGCCGGCACTCTCACCGACCAACAGGCCCGCCAGCAGGCGCTCGCCAGGCTGCGCGATATCCGTTATGGTGAGGATGGCTACTTTCTCGTCATCAACTCGCAGCCGCGGATGGTGATGCATCCCATCAAGCCCGCCATGGACGGCAAGGACCTGAGGGACGCAGCCGACGCCGACGGCCGCCACCATTACGTCACCTTCGCTTCAACTGCTCAGGCGCCGCAAGGCGGCTTCGTCGACTATGTGTTTCCGCGGCCGCACGTCACGCCGGCCAGGGCGGTCGACAAGCTCGGCTACGTGGTGCGTTATGCACCGTGGGACTGGATCATCGCAACCGGCGCGTATGTGGACGATATCGATGCCGCGTTCCACACCTCGCTTTACGCGGCGGCCGGCGTGTTCCTCGTGCTGGCGGTGCTGCTTGCGCTGCTCGTGGCGTTCACCAACCGCAGCATCGAGCGCACGATAGGTGGCGATCCGCGCTATGCCGCCGAGGTCACCGAGGCAATTGCGTCCGGGAACCTCGCCATTGCCATCCGCACCCGCAGGAACGATACCGACAGCCTGATGCAGACGATCCGCCGCATGCGCGATGCGTTGCGGCGCACGATCAGCGAGATTCGCGGCATCGCCGACAACGTCGCTGTCACCGCGCGCGAAATTGCCAACGGCAACGCCGATCTGTCTGCGCGCACTGAAAGCCAGGCCGCTGCGTTGCAGCAAACGGCGTCGAGCCTCGAGCAGATGACGTCGATGGTGCATCAGACCGCGGAAAACGCCCGCAGCGCAAGCGAGCTCGCGACCAACGCCGCACAGATCACTGACCGAGGCGGCGCGATGGTCGTGGACGTCGTCGCGACGATGCGCGACATCTCAGGCGAGTCGCAGAAGATGGTGGACATCATTGCGGTGATCGAAGGCATCGCCTTCCAGACCAATATCCTCGCGCTGAACGCCGCCGTCGAAGCGGCGCGCGCCGGTGAAGAAGGCCGCGGCTTCGCGGTGGTGGCGAGTGAAGTGCGCAACCTGGCGCAGCGCAGCGCGGCTGCCGCCAAAGAGATTCGCGGCCTGATCCACAACGCGGTGGGCAAAGTCGGCGCGGGCGCCGAACTGGTGGAAAAAACCGGTGCGGCGATTCAGGAAGCGCAAAGCGCGATGGCCCGTGTGACCAGCATCGTGCAGGAGATCGCCTCGGCAGTGGCCCAGCAGAGCGCAGGCATCGAGCAGATCAACGTGGCCGTGACGCAGATGGACAACGTCACGCAGCAGAATGCCGCCCTCGTCGAACAGGCGGCCGCGGCGGCGCAGTCGTTCGACGACCAGGCGCGCCAGTTGCAAGCGGCGGTGGCCGCGTTCAACGTGGGCGAGCTCTCGGCACCGGCAAATCATGCCGCTCACCGGCAAGGCATGCGCCCAATCCGATTGCACACGGCCAGTTGAAGATCCCCACACCCGTTGCGGCTTTATCGCGCTGTATCCTCTGACCATACTGCCTGCACGACCTGCCGGTACGCACCACGATGCGCTGCTGACCTTCTACGCAGGCGGTCCCGCCGTACGCAATGCACTGGTGTTGCTAAAGGAGGTCTTCGACGACGACACGGCGCGCCGCCACGCCGTCAGCCCAGATGCGGATTGAACGGGTACTGTTCGATCTCGCCGCCGCGCGCGACCACTGCCGTGCTCTCCGGAATCTCCTTCCACCAGCCGGGCAGATCCACCAGCGGCTCCGACAGGACGAGGAAGGCATCGTCGCCGGCCGCCGTGATACGGGAATCGTGCGGATACAACTCGTGCAACTGGTGGAACGACGAACTGTGGAATAGCGAACGCGACTCGCGCTCGCTCGAGTAGCGCACGGAGATGATCTGCTCGCCGTCTGTCGCACACACCGTCATGTTCAGCGGCTGCTCGATGCCATTTTTGCGGCCGGTGGCCTCGACGAAGGCCACCATCCGCTCCAGTGCGGTAACCGGTGTGAGTTCCAGACCGAAGGTCAGCGCGAGAAAGAACAGCACCTCGGAATCGGTTGAGCCTTCGATGGACGCAAACAGTTCGGGCTTGATCGCCAGCATCAGTTCGCGTCGGACCAACGGGTATTTGCGCACGAGGCCGTTATGGACGAACAGCCAGCGCCCATAGCGAAACGGGTGGCAGTTGGTTTCCTGGGCGGGGGTGTCGGTGGCCGCGCGAATGTGCGCGACAAACATCGGCGAGTGAATGGCGCGGGCCGCTTCGCGCAGATTGCGGTCGCTCCACGCGGGCTGCATGCAGCGGTAGCGAAATGGGATGTCGGTAGGAAGTCCGTACCAGCCGATGCCGAAGCCATCCCCATTGGTAGTGGTCTGGCCGAGGCGTGAATGCAGGCTTTGATCGATCAACGAGTGTTTGGCGCGAAACAGCACCGTCTCGAGCTGGACGGGGTTTCCGGTGTAAGCCAACCAGCGGCACATGAGATACCTCCTGTTAGCGCAAGCGTGGCCAAGCGATCTGCGCCTGCGCGTCCTCTAGCCGATTTTTTCGCATCCTATCATTGGCAGTTGACGATGACATTGCAGGCGGCCAACCCGCTTACTTAGGCGGCAACTGCGCAATCGGAATCAGGAACTCGGAGAAACCGGTCAGTATGATCTGCACGCCAATGCACAGCAGCAGAAACGACGATACCCGCATTGCGACCTTGGTCCCTTCCACGCCCAGGTAGCGGGCAAAAATCACAGCGCGGCTATACGTGATATAGACCACCACCGCCACGATGAGCGAAATCGCGACCGAAGCGATGCTCGACAGCACGAACTCCGACAGCTTGTGGGTCCGGTTGGCATTCAGCGCAATGGCCGTGGCCACCGAGCCGGGGCCGGTGGTCAACGGAACGGTAAGCGGGAAGAACGCCCTGGAGGTCGCATTTTCCGCATCGACCCGCTTGACGGGGGTGTCGGCAGGCGGCGTATCGGGCGCATTGAGCATGTTCCAGCCGCTCACAGCGACGGCGAGGCCGCCGCCAATGCGCAGCGCCTCCATGGAAATGCCGAAGAAATGCAGCACGGGTGTGCCAAAAAAGAATGCGACGAGCAGCACGCACAGCACGTTGATGGCGACCTTGCGCGCGAGCGCCGTGCGTTCTTCAGTGGTAAGCGATGCAGTCCGGTCCAGAAAGACGAAGGCGATGCCGAACGGATTGATGATGCTGATCAACCCGACAAACCCAAACAGAATATCCGCGATCAGACTTTCCACCATGTTTTGCGATCCGCGTCGATCGACGGCTGATGGGTTCCCGCTGGGACGCGATGAGCCGTCGGTTGTTGTCTGGCTGGACGGGGGCCTGCGCCCCACCCAGATGGATCCACCGTTGCCGCGCGGGCGGCACCCGTTGCTGCGGATACCCGTGGCCCCAGGATTCTCGCACGTCGAATCATATCGCGGCGCGGCATTTGTACGACACCCTCCGCGCAGCGAGTTTGTGGCGCAATGCAACATTGCGTAGCGGTTCAGCGAAGCGGGCGGGGATCGCGCTGCGCGGATGTACGGTCCACAACGGTCAACCTGCCTACATCTTTTTGACGACCTTTACGGAGCGGACCTATCTGTCATAAAGTCGGGACGGAAGACCAGGCTTCACCAGACGCACCCACCCGTTCGAGGAGTCGCTCCACATGTTCCTTCGCTTTCTCGCCGTGCTGCCGTTCATCGGGATTCTGCTCGGCATTCCGTTCGTCAACCGCGTCGAGCCGCTGGTGCTGGGCATGCCGTTCGTACTCGCCTGGATCGTGCTGTGGGTGATCCTGATTTCGGTCATCATGGCGGTCATTTACCGGCTCGACCCCACCAACCGTCAGACCGCCGTCGATACCGAAGAGGCCCGATCATGAGCAGTGCTCTCGTTATCATCGCCGCCGTCACGGTATTCGCACTGTACCTCGGGCTGCGAGCCAAGCGCGGTCACGACATGAGTCTCGAACAATGGACCGTCGGCGGCCGCAGCTTCGGCACCGCGTTCGTGTTCCTGCTGATGGCGGGCGAGATCTACACCACTTTCACCTTTCTGGGCGGCAGCGGTTTCGCCTACGGCAAGGGTGCGCCGGTCTATTACATCCTCGCGTATGGGTCGCTCGCCTACATCCTGTCGTACTGGATGCTGCCGCCCATCTGGCGCTTCGCGAAAGCCCAGCGGCTGGTCTCGCAGCCGCACTTCTTCACGCGCAAATACGATAGCCCGGCGCTCGGCGTGCTGGTTGCGCTGGTCGGCGTGGCCGCGCTGATTCCGTATCTGGTGCTGCAACTGAAGGGACTCGGCATCATTGTCGCGACCACTTCGTATGGCGCGATTTCGTCAACCTCGGCGGTCTGGATCGGCGCCGCGGTGGTGACATGCTACGTGATCGTCTCGGGCGTGCGGGGCTCGGCGTGGAACTCGGTCGTCAAGGACACCTTGATTCTGGCGGTCGTGCTGTTTCTCGGCATCTATTTACCGATCCATTACTACGGTGGACTCGGTGACATGTTCCGTACCATCGACGCGGCGAAACCCGGCTTCCTCACCTTCCCCGCCAAGGGTTCGAGCGTGGCCTGGTTCCAGTCGACCGTGCTGCTGACCGCGCTCGGGTTCTTCATGTGGCCGCATACGTTCGGCTCGATCTTCACGGCGAAGGACGAACGCATTTTCCGCCGCAACGCGATGGTGCTGCCGCTCTATCAGTTGATCCTGTTGTTCGTGTTCTTCGTCGGTTTTGCGGCCGTGCTGAAAGTGCCGGGCCTGAAAGGCGGCGATATCGATTTGTCGCTGTTCAGGTTGTCGCTGCAGACCTTCGATCCGTGGTTTGTCGGCGTGATCGGCGGCGCCGGCGTGCTGACCGCGCTGGTGCCAGGTTCCATGATCCTCAACACGGCCTCCACCCTGCTCGCTAACGACGTCTACCGCGGCATGCTAAAGCGCGACGCAACCGACGCGACCGTCACGAAACTGGCACGCATGCTGGTGCCGGTCGTGGCGCTGGTGGCCGTGGCCTTCACGCTGCATGGCGGCGAGACGATCGTTGCACTGCTGCTGATGGGCTACAGCTTCGTCACGCAGCTTTTCCCGGCCATGGTGTGCAGTCTCGCGCCACGTAACCGGGCAACCAAACAGGGGGCGTTCTGCGGCATTCTGGCCGGCGTCGCCGTGGTGGCTGTGACGACGCTGATGCACCTCAGCATGGGCCAGTTGTTTCCGTTCCTGCCGGATGCTGCCAAGGACGTGAATATCGGTTTCGTCGCGCTGGCCTTGAATATCATCGTGTTCGTGGTCGTAAGTGCGGTCACCCAGCCGCGCTCGAGCGAACAACCTCACGCGCAGACGCACGTGCATTGAGAAGCGGGCGGGGCCATCGTTGGCCCCTGCCCCGTCTAGCTGCCGGCTTTCGCGTATAGCGTCGAATCCGCAAACCCTTCCGCAGCCAGCACACGCCCCACCAGAATGAGCGCGGTTCTTTCGATCTGGGTTGTCTGCACCTTGGCGACGATATCGGCCAGCGTGCCGGTGACCTTCTCCTCATCCGGCCAGCTTGCCCGATAGATCACCGCAATCGGGCAATCGTCGCCGTAGTGCGGCCGCAGTTCATCGACGATCCGAGCCAGATGCCGCACGCCGAGATGAATCGCCATCGTCGCACGATGGCACGCCAGATCGCCTAATTGCTCGCCTTCCGGCATGGTCGTCTTGCTGGCGAAACGCGTGAGGATCAGGGTCTGCGACACATCAGGCAAAGTCAGCTCGCAACCGAGCACTGCTGCGCATGCGGCCGTCGCGGTCACGCCGGGCACGATTTCATAGGGAATCTGCAATTCCCGCAGGCGGCGGATCTGCTCGCCGATGGCGCCGTATAAGGACGGGTCGCCCGAATGCACCCGCGCTACGTCTTTGCCGTTGTCATGGGCCTCTTTCAGGAGTGCGATGATTTCGTCCAGATCGAGCTCCGCCGTATTCACGATCTGCTCGGCGGCATGCCCTTCCAGCACGGCAGCCGGCACCAGCGAGCCGGCGTACAGAATGACCGGACAACTGCGCACGAGGCGCTGCCCCTTCACCGTGATGAGCTCCGGGTCGCCTGGACCCGCTCCGATAAAAAACACCGTCATGCTTACTCCGTGATTCGATAGTTCGATGCGCGTGCCTTGCCATTCGTCATGGCAACGCGCGCTGGAAACCGTCAGGGTATTAACCTTCGCAGTACGTCCACCAGATCGGTGGGACGCGTGAACTCGCGCTCGACTGAGGGCAAGTCCGGGCGCCGCAGCATGATCACTGGCAAGCCGCGCTCGCGTGCGACTTCGAGCTTCGCGTCGGTGGCGCTGCCGCCGCTGTTCTTGCTGATCACGACGTCGATCTGGCTCGCGCTGAACAAGGCGCGTTCGCCCTCGGTGGTGAAAGGCCCGCGTGCGTCAATGATGCTAGCCTGTGCGTTGCCCGGGTGAGCGTCGAGGCAGCGCACGGTCCAGTACTGATGCGCAGGGATTTCGTCGAGATGCGCGAGGGCTTCACGACCGAGCGTGAAGAGCGGACGCGAGAATGGTTCCATTGCCCCGATCAACTCGGTCCAGGTGTCGACCATGCGCCAATCATCGCCCTTCTGCGGCTGCCAGGCTGGGCGGCGCAATGCCCAGCACGGGACGTCCGCAGCGCGGCTAGCTGCGAAGGCGTTTGCACTGATCTGCGCGGCATAAGGATGTGTGGCGTCAACCAACAACCCGATGCACTCGTCGCACAGGTAGCGGGCGAGTCCTTCAGCGCCACCGAAGCCGCCGACACGCACGGCACAGGCAAGATCGGACGGCACCTTGCCGAGTCCGGCGAGGCTGTAGACGTGCACAGGTCCGAGTTGACGCGCGATCTGCAACGCGTCGCCGGTGCCGCCGAGTAGGAGAATGCGGGTCATGTTGCTTCAGATCGCGCAGGAAATGTGTTCGTGCCAGTCAGTGAAATTGAGTGCGGCGGCCACGCGACCAACGCTTCGATCGGGTTCGCGTACCTTGGTCACCAAACAGTTTTTACGTGCGCGTACGCTCGAATCTTTTGATCCTTCGTCACCAATGGTGCGGCCAGCTTGCGCGCGGTTGCCACGATCATTCTATCGGCAGGATCCTTGTGGAACACACCCGGCAGACTTACGGACTTCGTTGCAATCTCTGCGTCAATCGGGACAATGCGGACGGACTCTATAGCAGAGACGGACGCGAGCCAGCTACCCACGTCCATCGACAAAACAAGCTTTTCGCATTCGACAGGCATGGCGATTTCCCAAGCCGAAATCGCCGAGACGATGATTTCACCGCCGGCCAACTCGCGGTCAGTAACGTTCTTCGCCTTTCTACTCAGCGTTGGGTCGCCAGACACCGATCATACCAGCGCATGCGTGTCCAAAACGATCACTGCAACGCCTCCCAATCGTCCTCTGCTACGGAATCCGTTGGGTTGTCGTAACGCACCACTGAGCCGCGCAACACATCCAGCGGGTTGCGTTCCGCCCCCCGATAGGGCCGCACTTCAAGCGCAGGTTTGCCATGATCGGTGACGATCACGCTTTCGCGCGACGCTTCGATTTGACGGAAAAATTCAAGCGCCTTTGCCTTGAATTGGGATTTCGATACCTGCTTGCCTTCCATGGTTCACCTATAGTCATCTGACCATAGTCATACTTATAGCAAAGATGGCTAGCCGTATGTGGTGTGCCATCCTTGAATCGGATCAGGCGACGTTTACTGATTCTCCCGCCAGACCGCTCGGCTGCTCGCCACAGGTCTTGCCGACTTCAAGCAGCGTGATCGGCAACGCCTGCCGCCACGTATCGAAGCCGCCAAGCGGCTGCGCCTCGGCCAGCGCAATGCGCGTGAGCGTGCCGCCGTGCTGCGCACGCCACGCGACGAGCGCCGCCTCCCCTTGCAACGTGACCGCATTGGCGACCAGCCGGCCGCCCGGCCGCAACTGCGTCCAACAGGCATCGAGCACACCCGGCACGGTTACGCCACCGCCGATAAAAACCGCGTCAGGCGCAGCCAGGCCCTCAAGCGCCTCAGGCGCCCTGCCCGCGACCAGTTGCAAACCCGGCACGCCGAGCGCGTCGCGATTGTGTTCGATGAAGCGCTGGCGTTCCGGATGACCTTCAATGGCGATCGCCCGGCACGCAGGGTGCGTGCGCATCCATTCGATCCCGATCGAGCCACTGCCCGCACCGACATCCCACAGCAGTTCGCCTGGCGTCGGCGCAAGTCGCGCAAGCGTGATGGCGCGGACATCGCGCTTGGTCAACTGGCCGTCGTGGCGAAACGCGTCGTCGGGCAGACCCGGCGTAAGCGGCAACCGCGGCGCGCCGTCAGCGGCACAGCATTCCAGCGCAACCAGGTTCAATGCCGCCACCGCTTCGCCCGACCACGCGTCGGCGCGGCCACCGAGACGGCGTTCCCGCTCGCCGCCGAGGTGCTCCAGCACGATCATGCGGGTCGCGCCGAAGCCGCGCGAAGTAAGCAGTGCAGCCAGTGCAGCGGGGGTGGCGCCATCGGCGCTCAAGACGAAGAGCCGCGCGCCAGCGTGCAAATGGACGTTCAGCGCGGCAAGCGGCCGACCCACCAGCGAGACCACCGTCACATCCTGCAACGGCCACCCGAGGCGCCCCGCCGCCAGCGACAGCGACGACGGTGCGGGCAGCACGCGCATTTCACCGGCCGGCAACTGACGGGCAAGTGTCGCCCCCACGCCGAACAGCATCGGATCGCCGCTTGCGAGCACGCAAACCGGCGCGTCGCGCTGGGCCAGCACAGGGGCGATATCGAAGGGACGAGGCCATGCTTCGCGCCGCGCCGTGAGACGCGCGGGCAGCATCGCCAGATGCCGCTCGCCGCCGAATACCACGGCCGCGTCGAGCAACGCGCGCCGTGCAGGGCGCCCCAAACCGGCAAAGCCGTCATCGCCGATGCCCACCACGGTCAGCCATGCCGGCATGAATCCATCCTCATACTTGATCTTAAATTGACCGCTGCGGCACGCCAATCAAGGCCGCAGCATCGTTGTGCTATTCGAAAAAAGGCATAATACCGTGTCGCCGGTGCCCTTCGGGGCCTAACAGGGAACACAGAGCTACTGTGGCTGCCCCCGCAACTGTATGCAGCGAGTCCTCGCCATGTTCTGCGCCACTGGGTCAACTGGCCTATCCGACCCACGGATAGCCAGCCCCGGGAAGGCCAGCGCGGACCACGACCTGCCAGCCAGGAGACCTGCCGGCCAGACTGTTCGTGCAAGCCTTCGTCGGGCGGGGTGTACCGATGCCGCAGCATGTCCTCTTCACAGGGATGCTCGGACCGTCGCGCGACGCTAACCCGGTGCTCTCTTGACTCACGCTTCGTCCTCCTCCGTCATGCCTGTTGCCGCTCGCCCCTCGGCTTGCCCGGGCTTGCTGCGCATCGTCGCGGCGCTCGATGGCGGCATCTGCCGGATCAAACTGCCGGGCGGCGTGCTGCGGGCCGCCCAGGCACGCGCGATTGCGGAGGCGGCCGAGCAGCATGCAACGGGCGTGATCGAGGTCACTAACCGGGCGAATCTGCAGATACGCGGCGTGCTCGCTGGGCATGAGGTGGCGTTGAGCGAGAAGCTGATCAACGCCGGGCTCGGGCCGCAAACGGGGCTATATGATGCGTTGAGTGGCGAAGTTGCTGAGCCTGCGGCGTCTAGTGTGTCTGCCACGTTTCCTACGTCCGCCACGTCTTCTCCGTCTGCCACGTTTGCTACGCCCGCCACGCCTACTGCGCCGGCGGTAATTGCAGCCTCGACCGCAGACGATGTACGCAACCTGATGATCAGCCCGAGCGCGGGCCGCGATCCGCAGGCACTGTTCGATACTCGCGCGCTCGCCGGCCAGATTCTCGCGCTGTTGCAAAGCGAGCCGCGTTTCGCTGCACTGTCGCCGAAGTTCGCGCTGCTGCTGGATGGCGGCGAGCGGCTGGCGATGGTCGAGCATCCGCATGATGTCTGGCTTGCGGCGATGGCGGCACATGATGGTGTGCGCTTCGCGTTCGGGCTGACGGGATGTCCGCCTGTAGCGCGAGCAAATTCCGGACGTACCCGGCTACATCCGGCGCTCGACACAGCCGCACTCGGGGCAGTCCTGCCCTCACAAGTGCCCGCGCTGGTCAACGCACTACTGCACACGTTCCTCGACCTCGCCGACCCAGACCACACGCGGATGCGGCACTTGCTCGCGGTTCAACCTGCTGAAGCAGTCTTGGAGCGCGCCCAGACATACCTCGATTTCCCGCTGTTCCGCGAGCCCACACTTGCCAAATGGCGCCGCGCGCCCGCTGACGCCTCGCTGCGCTTCGGCGCCCATCCGCAACGTATCGCGGGCACGTGGCAAGTGGGCGGCCAACCGCCGCTCGGCCGTCTCGATGCCGCGACACTGCGCGCGCTCGCAGCCATCGCCGAAGATTCAGGCGACGGCACACTGCACATGACCCCATGGCAAAGCGTGCTGCTGCCCGACGTCGCCGACGACGCTACGGCATCAGTACTCGCCCGCCTCACCGCACTCGGTCTCGCTTGTCAGCCCACCGATCCGCTCGCGCGTCTGATCACCTGCGCCGGCTCAACCGGTTGCGCCAAAAGCCAGGCCGACACCAAAGCCGACGCGTTACGCCTCGCCGCCCTGCTGCCTGCAGCCGTCGAGCAAGTGCATCTGAGCGGCTGCCCACGCTCATGCGCGGCCGCACATCGTGCGCCGTACACACTGCTGGCGGTGGCGCCTGACCACTACGACCTTTATCGACGCGACGACGACCCGCCCGGCTTCGGCCAGTGCGTCGCGCACCATCTGACGATTGAACAGGCCGCCGACGCACTCGCGCGGCTGGCCCGGAGCCCTTTTGATGCTTGATTACATCCGCGACGGTCAGGAGATCTACCGCCAATCCTTCGCGACGATTCGCGCGGAGGCCGACCTTTCGCGCATCCCGGCCGATCTGGAAAAGCTCGCCGTGCGCGTGATTCACGCCTGCGGCATGGTCGACGTGATCGACGACTTGCGCTTTTCCGCAGGCGCTGGCGCAGCGGGTCGCGCGGCGCTCGCAGGCGGTGCGCCGATTCTGTGCGACGCACGCATGGTCGCCGAGGGCATCACACGCGCGCGTCTGCCTGCGGACAACAAGGTGATCTGCACGCTCGGTGACCCGTCGGTGCCCACCATGGCGCGCGAACTCGGCAATACCCGCTCGGCGGCTGCGCTCGAACTGTGGCGGCCGCACCTGTCGGGCAGCGTGGTGGTGATCGGCAATGCACCGACCGCGCTGTTCTATCTGCTTGAGATGCTCGACGCCGGCGCGCCGCGCCCCGCGCTGATTCTCGGCTTCCCAGTGGGCTTCGTCGGCGCGGCGGAATCGAAAGCGTTGTTGGCCGAAGATAGCCGCGGCGTACCCTACGTGATCGTCCAAGGGCGGCGCGGCGGCAGCGCAATGGCCGCCGCCGCAGTCAATGCACTCGCTTCGGAGACCGAATAAATGACCGCACAGGGACGTCTGTTCGGATTGGGCGTCGGCCCCGGCGATCCGGAGCTGATCACGCTGAAGGCGCTGCGGCTGTTGAAAGCGGCGCCCGTGGTTGCGTATTTTGTCGCGAAGGGCAAGAAAGGCAACGCGTTCGGCATCATCGAGGCGCATTTGAGTGATGCGCAGGAACATCTGCCGCTGGTCTATCCAGTGACGACAGAGGCGCTGGAACCGCCGCTATGCTATGAGGCGATCATTGCCGACTTCTATGACACCGCTGCAGAAGTCGTCGCCGCGCACCTGGACGCAGGCCGCGACGTTGCGGTGATCTGCGAAGGCGACCCGTTCTTCTACGGCTCGTATATGTATCTGCACGACCGGCTCGCGGCACGCTTCGAAGCCGAAGTGGTGCCTGGCGTGTGCTCGATGCTCGGCGGCGCGGCCGTGCTCGGCGCACCGCTGGTGTATCGCAATCAGAGTTTGTCCGTGCTGTCCGGCGTGTTGCCGGAGGATGAATTGCGGCGGCGCCTCGCCGATGCGGATGCCGCGGTCGTGATGAAACTGGGCCGCAATTTCGACAAGGTGCGCCGCGTGCTCGGCGAACTCGGACTTGCGGACCGCGCCTTGTACATCGAACGGGCGACCATGGCGAACCAGCGCATCGTGCCGCTCGCCGAAGTCGATCCGATGGCTTCGCCATACTTTTCGCTGCTCGTCGTGCCGGGGGAAAAATGGCAAGGATGACGCCACCGGCCATCGTCATTCTGGGCGCAGGGGCGCTTGCCACTGCCCGGCGTGTGCAGGCGTGCTATCCAGGGGCTCAGGTGCATGCATTGCAGGGCCGAGTCGAAGCTGACGTGGCCTATGCGGAGCTCAGTGCGCATCTGCGCGAACTGTATGCGCGCGGCACGCCGATTGTCGCGCTATGTGCGGCTGGCATTGTGATTCGCTGCGTGGCGCCGTTGCTGGCCAACAAGGGCGTCGAACCGCCGGTGTTGGCCGTTGCGGAAGATGGCAGCGCCGTGGTGCCGTTGCTCGGCGGACTGGCGGGCGTGAATGTGATGGCGCGTGAAATAGCCGCTGCGCTCGAGGTCGCGCCGGCGATTACCACGAGCGGTGAATTGCGCTTCGGCACCTGCGTGCTCAATCCTCCCGAAGGCTATGCGCTGGCGAGTCTCACGCAAGGCAAGCGCTTCGTGTCGGACATGCTGGCTGGCGAAAGCACGCGCATCGAAGGCGATGCACCTTGGCTCGATGATGCGCAGTTGCCGCGTGCGAGCGAAGCAAGACTAGCGATTCGCGTGACGCCGAAGGCTTGGGATGGTGGCGCGGATGAGTTGATCATTCATCCTCGAAGTGTGGTGGCGGCGGTGAGCGCTTCTGGCGAGCGTATTGCTGAAGCGGTCCTCGCAGCGCTGCAGGCACATGAGCTGGCGCCGCTTTCGCTCGCGGCGCTGCTTGCGCCTTTGGACAGGATGGGCGATGGCGCTCTTATCGGAGCCGCTAGTGCGTTGGGCGTGCCGCTGAGGTTTGTCGAGGCTAACGGAGGAAATGGCGTGCTCCGCGCGGCGTATCCCGCCCACACAATCACCGAGGCTGCGCGGCGCCTACTTGAGACCGCCATGCGCGTACCCTACGCAACGCTGCAAGATGACGCCAACGCGGATATGGCACTGGCGTTGAGCCGGATGCCGATTGACCCGAATACGCTCGGACAGGCCCGCGGCAGTCTCACCGTCATTGGTCTCGGCCCCGGTAGTGCGGAACTAATGGTGCCAGCGGCACGCACGGCACTGACCGAGGCCACGGATATTCTCGGTTACGAAACCTACGTGAAGATGGCCGGCCCCTTCCGCGCCGATCAGCAATTGCATTGCACGGACAACCGCGAAGAAATGCAGCGTGCACGACATGCGTTCGAACTGGCGAGTGCGGGTGGTGCGGTGGTGGTGGTTTCGTCCGGCGATCCGGGCGTGTTTGCGATGGCCGCAGCCGTGCTTGAAGCGCTCGATACGTCCGATGATGTACGCTGGGGTGCGGTAGAACTGAACATCGTGCCCGGCGTTTCCGCCGCCATGGCGACTGCCGCGCAAGCGGGCGCGCCGCTTGGACACGATTTCTGCATGCTGTCGCTCTCAGATAACCTTAAGCCGTGGTCGATCATCGAAACGCGTTTGCGCCACGCAGCGCAAGCCGACCTGGTGATTGCGTTCTATAACCCGATCTCGCGCGCGCGGCCTTGGCAACTGGATAAGGCGCTCGATATCGTGCGCGAGTATCGTGCGCCGGCGACGAAGGTGGTGCTCGGGCGGGATATCGGCAGACCGGGCTCTTCGCTTAGGACCACCACGCTTGGTGAGTTGCGCTCAGCGGATGTCGATATGCGCACGATGGTTATTCTCGGGTCGTCAACGACACGCGGGTTTGCGCGTGGCGCGCAGGGTGAGTGGGTATATACGCCGCGGTGGTATCCCCAAACCGCGGCTGAGAGCTGAAGCCTGAGCGGAATCTCGCCGACGGGCAAATGACCTCCACCGGGTTATCGCCCCATCTGCGCCCCGCGCACAGACTCCACCACCCTGCTCCTCGCCTGCGGCCAGAAATACCAAACCGCCCCAAGCACCTGCAACACCCCAAGCACGGCCCATGCGGTCAAATGCGCCTCGACCGGATAGTGCGCCCCATCCGCCGTCATCCGCGCCGGATACAGGCTCAACATTGCACCCACTCCGGTCTGACACAAAAAGATCAGCACGAACATAACCAGTGTGAGTGTGGTGTTCACACGGCCCATCAAATGGCTGGGGAAGTGTTCGGCCAGCACGGCATAGCTGAGAATCCCCGAGCCGCCGAAGATACCGTAAGCAGCCCACAGCCACACGTTAGGCACCGGCACGCGGGCCATTATGGCGCCCTGCACGCAGATGAACAGCAGCATGCCCACACCCGAAAACGCAGACAGGCTCACGCCATACTGCTCCAGCCGGCGCGCGACCGCGCCGAAACCCACGCAACCGGCCATCATCGCCAGCGCCACAACTGAGACCAGCGTAGCTGTGGCGTGCGCATTGAGGCCGATGACATCGCGCATATACGGCGCCATCCACAGCGATTGCATCGCATAGAAGACCCCTTGCGCCATGCCCGACAGCGACGCAATCTTCCAGAATACGCGGCTGCGCAGCACATGGCCCACGCCGCGCAACTGCTCGACGAGTCCTGCTTGCCGGTGAGTATTCGCGGCGTCAGGCGCGCCGAACCAGATCGCAGCCGAGGTCGATACGGTCACGGCCGCGAGGCCAAAACAGATCACACGCCAGTCCGTAAAGCGCAGCAGAGCGTTCAACGGCGAGCCCACCACGACGCCACCAAACCCGCCCACCGCCATCACCAGCCCGTTGAGCAGTGGTAACCGATGTACCGGGAACCACTGCGCCAGCGCCTTGAACGCACCGCCCAGGCACACCGAAACCCCAACGCCGATCATCAGCCGCCCGGCCATCAGGCCTGCGAGGCCGTGCGCCATGCCAAACACGGCGGCTCCAGCAGCCGCCACCAGCAGTAACAGCGCCGAGACCCGGCGCGCGCCGAAGTGGTCGAGCAGCACGCCCGCCGGCAGTTGCGCGCCCGCGAAACCGAGGAAATAGAGGCTCGTCAGCACACCGAGATCCGCCGCCGACAAGCCGATGTCATGCGCCATAAACGGCGCGAATTCGATATTGATGCCGCGGTAGACATACGAAATGAAATACCCGCAGGCGAACAGGGCGAATACGCGCAACCCTTTGGACATGGTGAGCAACCTGAGCAAGTGAATCGGGCACTCATTGTCCCGGCCCGCGATACCAATGGCCAACGAAACGTTTTTGCCGGTATTGTGAGTAGAATTTGACATCATGTTCAAACCGCTCCCACCCTTGCAGGCGCTCCGCGCCCTGGAAGCAGCCAGCCGGCATCGCAGTTTCACGCGGGCAGCCGACGAATTGAGTCTGACGCACAGTGCGATCAGCCATCACCTGCGCAATCTGGAAGATGCGCTCGGCACCCCGCTGTTTCGCCGGGTGGGCGCGCGCATGATCCCCACCAGCGCGGGTGCGCGTCTGGCCGAGCGCGTGCGCCTCGGCCTCGCGGAGATCGACGACGCCCTCACCGAAGCGCGGGCGGGCGACCGGGGTGGCGCGGTGCGCCTGGAAGTCAGTGTGATGTCGGATCTGGCCGGCAACTGGTTGATCCGCCGGCTCAACGGCTTTGCGGCGCTGCAGCCGCATATCGAGCTTATGCTGCGGGTGCATGCCCAACTCGTGCCGCCCGACCCCTATACCGTCGATCTGGGCATCTGGCATAAACGGGTCGATGAGCCGGGTTTCGTTTCCCACAAGCTGATCGACGACCAGGTGATTGCAGTCGTCAGTCCGTCATTGGTGGCGCAGATTGCCAACTTCCGGGTCGTGGACACCCCGAAACTGCCGATGCTGCGCTTCGCCCACCGTTCCTGGCGCGACTGGCTCGAGGCCGCCGGCCTGCCTCTGCAGGAGCCGACGTTCGGTCCTATCTTCGACAGTCCCGACTCGCTGCTGCAAGCGGCCATTGCCGGCCAGGGCGCAGTGACGGCGCGGCGCCTGCTGGTACGCGATGCAATCCAGTCAGGCACCCTGATGCAGATCGGCACGGTCTGCGTGCCGGCGAATATGGAGTATTTCGTGAGCTGGCGCGAACATCATCCGCGTGAGGCCGAGATTCGGGCGTTTTATGAATGGATGCGGGAGCAACTGGCGGGATGAGTGGATCACAAATCGTCGTAAAGCGATTTGTGCGGTATTTTCGACATGATCAAATAAAGCATTAAACTTTTCGGTAATCCTGACGTTAATACTGGTTACCCGCTATTCGCTACCAAAAACCAATGAACGATATCGTGGAATTGCCCGTTGGGGCAGCGCCGGCCGCGCTGAGCTTCGACGCCGTACCCGTCGGCACGCCGCTCGACTGGCCTATTGTCGACAGCGACGGAACGCTGCTGTTCGATGCCGGCGCGATTCTGGTCGGCGTCGAGGAGCGCAAGTTCCTGTTCGACAACTTCCGCCCGCAACGCGGCGACGCCCCTGATGCGCCCGGCTCCGCGGGTTCGCCCGGCGCGGACGGAGCGGCCAAGCCCGACACGTCGGACCCGCTGTCCGTCAAGGACATGCATCTGGCAATCGGCGCGCTGATCGGCGTGCGCCAGCATATAGGCAGCACCGCGCCCATGCATCCTTGCCGCATCATCGGCTTCGCGCCGAATGAAGCGTTGTTCGCCACGCCGCCGCTCTTTGAAGGAAAACACTTGCCGCTCGGCGTAGGCGAAAACGTGGAGATCGTGGCGATCGCCAGCCAGGCGGTGTTCCGCTTCGTCTGCACGGTCGAAGCGATCTGTCAACTGCCGTTCGACTATATCGTCCTGTCGAAGCCCGGCGTGATCCGCCGCCTGCGCGAGCGCAAATCGATCCGGGTGCGCGCGCGGCTCCCCGTGCGCTACGGCATCGGCGAAACGGGCGAATCGTACGAAGGGCTCGGCCTCGCGAAGGGGATCAGCGCGCTCGGGATGTCGTTAACGGCGTCGTGGCCGCTCGGCCAGGTCGGCGACCGCCTGCGCGTCGCCTACCACCTCAAGTCCAAAGACCTCGACAGCCACGTCGAAACCAGCGCCGTGATCCGGAACGTGCAAAAGGGCGCGCCCGGCCAGCCGGCCGTGCACGGACTCGAGTTCGACCGGCTCGACACGGCGCAACAAATGGCGATGAAAGCGTTCGTCTTCGACAGGCAAGACGACGTCCTCTACTGGAACAGCGAGCTCAAGTAAGGGCATGGGCTCACGACCTGGCGGGGCAGCAGCGTCGGCGCTGGGCGCCGCCCGCCGTCCGCCGTTAGGTCCGCATACACGCCGAAGCGAAGATGGCACGTCCATACGAGCGATGGCATGCGCTGCCTAGCCGATCAGCTCTTCCGGCCTGACGCAGCTCGCGCCCCACGCCTGCGCGAGTTGCGCGCAGCGCCCAAGCCGGATTGCACCTCGCTCGAAGTCCACGAATACCACCTGGTCCGCCTCGCTGGGCCGTATCGGTATGTCGCCACTGCGGCCATCGGTCAGCACCCACAGCCAGCGTTGCTGCAGCGGTTTGCGGCGCGCGGCGAGTTCCAGCAGTTGCGCGGCCTTGCGCACGCCCGCGGCCAACGGCGTTCCGCCACCGCCACCGAGCGGCTGCAGCCAGCGTTCGTTCCACCAGCGCGGCACCGCAGGCCCGAAGCGGACATCCACCCCGGTGCCGCCAAAGCACATCAGCGCCGCATCGGCGCGCGCCTTGCTCGCGCGGTCGAATAGCGCGACTAGCAACCCTTTGGCGAGCGCTAGCCGCTGGCCCGCCAGCATCGAACCAGAGCAGTCCAGCAGAAAGCAGTGCAGCACACTGCCTTGCGGCGCCGTCGGCACGAAACGCAAGTGCGCGGCGTGCAGAGGCGCCTGGCGCTTCGCGGCGAGCGTCGCTGGCCATGCAATCCGTTGACCCTGCCCTTTGCCGCGCGCTGCCGCCCCACCCGCACCTTTCCGCCATCGAAAACCGCTGCGCAAATCAGCGGCGGCGCCCTTCCGATGGCTCAGCGTTTTTTTGCGTTGAGCGGGATCACACCTTTGACCCGGGTCGTGCCGGTCGGCTCAGGCGGTAGATAGCCCCACTCGCTATCGCCTGTCGCGGCAGCGGGCACGGCCGCGTCGGGTGGCACAGCGCCTGCACCGTCGGATTCGCGCGACAGCGACTGGGCCGACGCATCAGCCTGCGGCGGCGTTTCGCGGCTATGCCGGCGATGCAGCAGAACTGCTTCGGCCACCTGATCGACATGCTCCGTTGTCACCGTCTCTGCCTGTTCAAGCGCGGCCAGCGCACGCGCGGCGCGCAGCATCACCAGATCGGCACGCAGCCCATCGACGGCGGCCGCAATGCACAACGCGCTGACATGCGCATGCACGGCGGCGTCGAAGCCGAATCCTGGCAATGCCGCACGCGCGGCACGGATCCGCTGCACGTGCAGCGCCTGCTGCTCCGCGTAGGCGGCACGGAATGCCTGCGGATCGAGATCGAAGCCGAGTCGCGCCTTGACGATCTGCTGCCGCACGAGCGGGTCGAAGCAGTTCTCCAGTTCAACCATCAGCCCGAAGCGGTCGATCAGTTGCGGCCGCAACTCGCCTTCCTCCGGGTTCATCGTGCCGATCAGCACGAAACTCGCTTCGTGGCTGTGCGAGATGCCGTCACGCTCGACCGTGTTCATGCCGCTTGCGGCTGCATCGAGGAGGGCATCGACCAGCGCATCGGGCAACAGGTTGACTTCGTCGACATACAGCACGCCGCGATGCGCCTTCGCCAGCAAGCCCGGTGAAAAGCGCACGGCGCCGTCCCGCAGCGCGCTTTCGATGTCGAGCGTGCCGATCAACCTGTCCTCGCTCGCGCCGAGCGGCAAGGTCACCAGTTGCCCTTCGGGCAGCAGTTCTGCCAGCGCCCGCGCCGCGGTCGATTTGGCGGTGCCGCGCGGACCCGTGACCAGCACGCCGCCGAGACCCGGATCGATCGCGGCAAGCAGCAAAGCCTGCTGCAACGACGCTTGCCCGACCAGCGCGGTAAACGGGAATGCGGGCGGAATTTCGGGCCGCGCCGGTGTGTTGCGAAGCTCGGTCGCTACGTTCATGGTCGTGTTCCTTCGATGGCCTGCTCGCTCGCGAGCAGATGCTGTTCCACTTGCGCGCGATAGTCGCCCGGTGCCTGCCATAGCCCGCGTTGCATCGCTTCGAGCAAACGCTCGCAAATCGAATGCAGCGCGTGCGGATTGTGCTTCTGCAGAGAGTCGCGCGTATCGGCGTCGTTCAGATACGCATCGGTCACCAACGCATATTGATGGTCGGCAATCACGCGCGCGGTCGCATCGTAGCCGTACAGATAGTCGACCGTCGCCGCGATTTCTGCCGCCCCTTTGTAGCCGTGGCGCTTCACGCCGTCGAGCCACTTCGGATTGACCACGCGCGAGCGGATGACGCGGGCGATTTCCTCGTGCAGCGTACGCACGCGTGGCACGTTCGGATTGCTATGGTCCGCGTGATACACGTGCGGCTGATTGCCAGCCAGATACCGCACGGCTGCGACCATGCCGCCCTGAAACTGATAGTAATCGTTCGAATCGAGCAGATCGTGCTCGCGGTTGTCCTGATTCTGCAGCACCACGTCCATGGCGGCGAGCCGCGTGCCGAACGCCTGGCGCGCTTCCTCGCCAGCGCGTTTCTGGGTGTAGGCGTAGCCGCCCCACGCCTGGTAGGCGTTGGCCAGATCAGCGTCGGTCTGCCATTGCTGGGTGTCGATGATCTCCTGCAAGCCGGCACCGTAAGCACCCGGCCGTGCGCTGAACACCCGCCAGCCGGCGCGTCTGCGCGCCTCGGTGGCATCCATGCCGCGTGCGATCAAGGCGTCGCGTTCGCGCAGCACGCGCGCGCGGATCGGGTTCACGTCCTCCGGTTCGTCGAGTTCGGCGACTGCCTGTACGGCGGCATCGAACAGATGCATCACATTGGCAAACGCGTCGCGGAAGAAGCCAGATACGCGCAGCGTGACGTCGATGCGCGGCCGGTCAAAGACTTTCATCGGCATGATCTCGAAGTCGGTCACGCGATGGCTGCCCGGTGCCCATTTGGGCCGCACGCCGAGCAGCGCCATCGCCTGGGCGATATCGTCGCCGCCGGTGCGCATCGTTGCCGTGCCCCATACGGATAGGCCGATTGCTCGCGGATAATCGCCATGCTCCTGCAGATGACGCTCGATCAGGTGCTGTGCCGATTTCAGGCCCAGCGACCAGGCGGCTTGGGTCGGAATGGCACGCGTATCGACCGAGTAAAAGTTGCGTCCTGTGGGCAGAACATCGGGCCGGCCACGCGATGGCGAACCGCTCGGGCCAGCCGGTACGAAACGGCCTTCGAGTCCCCGTCTGAGGTGTCGCATTTCTTCCGGGCCACAAGCGTCGAGGCGCGGCAGTATGTCGGTGCGCAGGCGCTCGAGCACGAGTTCGGTTTGCGGCAACGTGCCTGCAGGAGGCAGCGTTACGTGCGAGTCCGGCTTTGAGCCTGACGCGCCGCCACACATCGCTCCCAGCATGGCAGTCGCGAGCAGTTCCAGTCGCTCCCGCGTATCGCCGTTGTGGCGCCACGGCGCGTCGCTGACCTGCAGCAAGACTTCCGGACACGGACCACCCCACACCGCCGCCCAATCCGCCGACAGCGGATCAAACAGATGATCCATCTGCAGATCCCGCGCCAGCGCATCCACCAGACCCGCTTTGCCGTCGCGCCCGTCGCCGACCGGAAAGCGCCCCAGCGCCAGCAGCGTATCGCGCCGCTGCACGCCCTCGGGCGACCGGCCAAAGGTATGCAGACCGTCGCGGATCTGCGCCTCTTTCAACTCGCACAGCCAGGCATCCACGCGAGTGAGCAGCGCGTCTTCCGCATCCTGCCCGTCCGGCACTTTCATGCTGAGTTCGTCGTGCAGACGGTGTTCGACAATGGTCGCGAGAATCGTGCGCCTAAGCAGTTTCGAGCGGCGCGGATCGACCATCAATGCTTCGTAGTACTCGTCGACCTGGCGCTCGAGATCCTGCAACGGACCATAGCTTTCTGCGCGCGTGAGCGGCGGCATCAGGTGATCGATAATCACCGCCTGCGCGCGGCGCTTCGCCTGACTGCCCTCGCCCGGATCGTTGACGATAAACGGATACAGATGCGGCAGCGGCCCGAGAATCAGATCGGGCCAGCAGGCGTTGCTCAACGCTACGCTTTTGCCCGGCAGCCATTCGAGGTTGCCATGCTTGCCGACGTGCACCACTGCGTCGATCCCGTACTGGTGACGCAACCAGAAGTAGAACGCCAGATACGCATGTGGCGGCACAAGGTCCGCGTCGTGATAGCTGGCGTAGTCGCCCTGCTCGCGCGAGCGCGACGGCTGAATGCCGACGAATACCTGGCCGCAGCGCCAGCCTGAAATCATGAAGCGGCCGCGCCTTAGAGTCGGGTCGTGCTCCGGCGGACCCCAGCGCGCGTTCAAGGCGTCGCGCGCCTCAGCAGGCAGGCGCGCGAAGTGCACGAGGTAATCGTCGAGTGCGAGGCTTTGTAGTGCCGGACGCAGATCGCGCACTACGGGGTCGTTGGTGACGCCCTCGGTCAGCTTGCGCAGCAAAGCGTCGCCGTCCGCGGGCAAGTCGCCCACTCGGTAACCCTGGTCGGCCAGCATCTCGAGAATACCCACCACCGAGGCCGGCGTATCGAGCCCCACGCCATTGCCAATGCGCCCTTCGCTCATCGGATAGTTGGCGAGGATCAGCGCGAGCTTCTTGTCAGCGTTGGCGAGGATGCGCAAGCGGCACCAGCGGCGGCTCAATTCTGCGAGGAAGCCGATCCGCTCGTGATCGGGCTGATAACGCACCACGTCCACTTCGGTATGCGGACAACGGTACGCAAGCCCCTTGAAGCTGATCGCCCGCGTAATGATGCGGCCGTCCACCTCGGGAAGCGCGATATGCATGGCGATGTCGCGCGAGTTGAGTCCCTGGTTGTCCTTGACCCAATCCTCGCGATTGCCCCCGCTCAGGATCACCTGCATCACGGGTGCATCGCCTGCGAGTGCGAGAGGTTCGGGGTCGTCGATGGCGGTGGCCGCGAATGCGGTGGTATTCAACACGAGCGCGACATCATGTTGCGTGCACAACTGTTGCAAAATCTCGCGGCTCATGGCGTCTTTGAGCGAGGTCAGCGCAATCGGCAGCGGATTCAGGCCCTGCGCTTCGAGTGCCTCGATCAGGGCGTCGAATACCGCCGTATTGGCGGCCTGCAGATGCGCCTTATAGAACAGGATCGCGACGACCGGCGCGTCGGCGCGCCAACGCGCCTGCCATTCGGCGATCGTCGGTATGTCGCGATCAGGATGATAGAGCGTAGCCGCCGGCAACACGCGCGGCGGCGCCGGCTCACTCCCCCAGCCGAGCGAACGGTAGGCGATGCAACGCAGAAACGCCTCGGCATTCTGCGCGCCGCCTTCCCGCAGGTAGCGCCATAGCTGATGACAAAGCGCGGCATCCGCAGTGCTGCGCGCGAGCAGGTTCGGATCTTCCTGCAGGTCGCCCGAGAACATCGCCAGCACCTGATGCTTGCGTGCCGCAAGCGCGACGACCTGCTCGATCCCGTACGGCCAATACGCTTCGCCGCCCAGATGATCGACCACCACGATCCGCGCATGCTGCAACACGTCCTCGACATAGAAATCGACCGAGGCTGGTTGCCGCAGGTAAGTGACATTCGCGAGACGCACGCTTGGAAAGCCATCGCCTAGACGCGGCACGGCGCTGGCGAGCAGCGACAGCGTCGTGTCGGCGGAACTGAGCACCACGATCTCGGCGGGCCGCTGATCGATGCGGATGACACCTTGGGTGTCGTCGACGAAGCCACCCGGCGTGGTGCGCAGCAGATGCATGATCGATTACGCCTGTTGCGCTTCGGTGTTCAACGCAGCGTCGAAGGCGCGTTGCAGTGCGGGCTGATCGAGATCCTCACCGATCAGCACGAAGCGGCTCTGCTGCGTTTCGCCCGCTTGCCAGCGGCGGTCGAAATAGCTGTCGAAGCGACGGCCCACGCCCTGAATCACCAGACGCATCGGCGCGCCGGGCAAGGCAGCAAAGCCCTTCACGCGATAGATCGTGTTGCTTTCCACGAGGCTTTGCAGCGCGGCAATCACGGCCTCGCGCGATGGCGCCTGGGCCTGCACCACCACCGAATCGAACTCGTCGTGATGATGGTCCGCGTCCTCTGCGGAGCCATGATGATCGTGGCGCAGATGAATCGTCGCCTCCGAGGCCGCTTCGAGGCCGAACAGCGTGTGCAAATCCAATTGGCCCATATGCGCGCGCACCACCTTGACCTGCGACGGAATCTCTTCGCGGATCAATGCTTCGACGGCGCCTTGCTGCGTGTCGTCGAGCAGATCTGTCTTGTTAAGGATCACGAGGTCCGCAGCGGACAACTGATCTTCGAACAATTCGTGCAGCGGCGACTCGTGATCGAAATTCGGATCGGCCTTGCGTTGCGCGTCTACTGCCGCCGGGTTGTCGGCGAACTGGCCGCTTGCGGCTGCGGGGCCGTCAACCACCGTGACGACCGCATCCACGGTAAAGCTGTTTTTGATGGCCGGCCAGTTGAATGCCTGCACCAGCGGCTTGGGCAAGGCGAGGCCCGAGGTTTCGATCAGCACGTGATCGATCTGGTCGCGGCGTTCCACCAGCTTTTCCATCACCGGGAAGAATTCCTCCTGCACGGTGCAGCACAGGCACCCGTTGGCGAGCTCGTACAACCGGCCTTCGGTCTCATTGCCCTGTTCGTCACAGCCGATGCCGCAACCTTTGAGGATTTCGCCGTCGATGCCGAGTTCGCCGAACTCGTTGACGATCACCGCAATGCGCTTGCCGCCTGCTTGTTGAAGAATGTGCAGCAGCAGCGTGGTTTTGCCGCTGCCGAGGAAGCCCGTCACAACGGTGACGGGGATTTTGCGCATGGGGTTCTGCATGGTAATTCCGTCGAAAGAGATGGCCGATTCATGGGCACGGGAATTGAACAGACGAAACGCGGGGACGGAAAACGGCGTTGCAGCAGCAACGGGAACGTGTAATGAAGTCATGGACGACACGCCGCATCCCCGCGGCGCCAACCCTCTTCCCTGGCCGGTATCCGGGCTGGCGAAAGCGCCGCTTCCCCTTCCCAGGCGAGTGATTTCTCGCCCAGTGGTTGCATGCATGCGCGACCTTGCGCGCAGGCACTGAAGCCGGCTCTGCACCGCTTGCGCGATGCCTTCGCTTACCGTTGCGGGGGCAGCACAGGTTGGTCCGGTCTTGTGAAAGTGGACGCCCTGTTTCCCGTTTAACTGCGTGCGCGGGAACGCGCACACGAGCACCAAAGTGCCTGGGAGTTTAGGCCTGCAAGCCCCGTGCGTCAAGGAAACGGGGCGGGCGACTGCGAGCATGGCTTGTGCTATCGTATGCCCGCGTTTGGTGCCCGAGCTCGGTGCCGGCGCATGTTGGCGCACGTGCAGTTGAACGGGACACAGGATGCGTAATATGGGGCACCGCATGACCCAAACCGCCTCACTCAGCATTGGTATCGGCTGCAGGCAGCACACCTCTGCAGACCAGATCTCAGCCGCCGTCCATGCGGCCCTGGACGCCTATCCGTTCGAAGCGATTCGCTGCATCGCGACCATCGAATCCAAGGCGCAGGAACCCGGTCTGCTTGAATTTTGCGCGCGTCACGCGCTGCCGTTGCTAACCTTCAACCGCGCCGAAATAGCTGCCGTGCCTGCGATTCCGACACCTTCCGCCGCCGCCCGCGCGCATCTCGGCGTAGAGGGCGTCTGCGAACCGTGCGCCCTGCTCGCGGCGCCAGGCGCCCGCCTGATCGTGCCAAAGACGGTGCTCGACGGCGTCACCGTCGCGATCGCATCGAGCGCATGCGGCACGGCATCCCAAACCTTAGAATCCAACGACCTACAGGACCTTCCATGAAAACCGATCCCGAATCGCATCTGCGCATGACCCAGCGGCGTCGCGAAGGCCACGAGAAAAAGCAGGCCGAAGCGACCATCGAAAAGGGCCTGCTGATCGTCAACACCGGTACCGGCAAGGGCAAAACCACCGCCGCGTTCGGCATGGCCGTGCGCGTACTCGGCCACGGCATGCGCCTTGGCGTCGTGCAGTTCATCAAAGGTGCACTGCACACGTCAGAGCGCGATTTTCTGGGCAAAATCGCCAACTGCGATTTCGTCACGATGGGTGACGGCTACACGTGGAATACCCAAAACCGCGATGCCGATATCGCCACCGCCCGCAAAGGCTGGGACGAAGCGCGCCGGATGATCGAAAGCGGCGAGTATCAGATGGTGATTCTCGACGAACTGAACACCGTGCTGAAGTACGAATATTTGCCGCTCGACGAAGTGCTGTCGGTCGTGAACGCGCGTCCCGAGATGCTGCATGTGGTGATTACCGGCCGCCACGCGCCGGATGCGTTGATCGAAGCGGCCGACCTGGTCACGGAAATGCGCATCGTCAAACACCCGTATCGCGAGCAGCACGTCAAGGCGCAGCGCGGCGTGGAATTCTGAGCATGCCGTCCTGTCCCGCTCTGTTCATCAGTGCGCCGGCTTCCGGTCAAGGCAAGACCACGATTACGGCCGGCCTTGCCCGCCACCATCGGCGGCAAGGGCGGCGCGTGCGTGTCTTCAAGACCGGCCCGGATTTTCTGGACCCGATGATCCTCGCACGCGCAAGCGGCGCACCGGTGCTCTCGCTAGACCTGTGGATGGTCGGTGAAGACGGCTGCCGTGAGCTGCTTGCGCACGCGGCAGCCGAGGCTGATCTGATCCTGATTGAAGGCGTGATGGGGCTCTATGACGGTACGCCGAGCAGCGCCGATCTCGCCACCGCGTTCGGTGTGCCGGTAGTGGCAGTCATTTCCGCCAAGGCGATGGCGCAGACCTTCGGCGCGGTCGCCTTCGGTCTCGCGAACTTCCGGCCGGAGGTGCCGTTTCATGGCGTGTTCGCCAACCGCGTTGGCTCGGCGCGCCACGCGCAGATGCTTCAGGAGGCGCTGCCATCCGGGCTGCGCTGGACCGGACATATTGCCAGCGCCGACGAAATCGAACTGCCGGAGCGGCATCTCGGATTGCATCAAGCGGGTGAAGTCGACGATCTCGATGCACGGCTTGATCGTGTAGCCGACGCGCTCGCGCAAACGCCGCTCGCCGAGTTGCCGTCGGCGGTGCAATTCCGCGCACCATCGGAGCGTCGCGAGTTACCGCGTCTGCTCGATGGCAAGCACATTGCGATTGCCCGTGATGCAGCGTTCTCCTTCATCTATCCGGCCAACGTCACGCTGCTCGAAACATTGGGCGCGCGGGTCAGCTACTTTTCCCCGCTTGCAGACCAACCCGTGCCGGAAGCCGCGGACGCGGTCTATCTGCCTGGCGGCTATCCCGAACTGCATGCACAGACGCTCTCGCGCAACGCCCTGACCGCGGAAGCGATCCGCGCGCACGCGGCGGCCGGAAAACCCGTCGTCGCCGAATGTGGCGGTATGCTCTACCTGTTCGAGCAGCTCACCGACACCCAAGGCTCGACCATGCCAATGCTCGGCCTGCTGCCGGGCCATGCGACGATGCAGACCCGCCTCGCCGCACTCGGTATGCAACAGATCGACAGCATCCATGGGACCATGACCGGTCATACGTTTCACTACTCGAAGTTGACGACAACGCTGACGCCGCACCGGACGGCCACTCGTCCGCAAGACGATGCGCCCGGCGAGGCCGTATTCCGTGCCGGCCCGATCGTCGCAACTTATATGCACACCTACTGGCCTTCCAACCCGGCCTTCGCGGCCGCCCTGTTCCATGGCGAAGTGTTTTAACGATTCTGACCGCGAGGCCGTCTACCGCGCCATCTATGAACGGCGCGATATGCGGCACTTCGTGCGCGACCCGGTCGACCCTGTTGTGCTTCGGCGTTTGCTCGATGCGGCGCATCACGCGCCGAGCGTCGGCTTCATGCAACCGTGGCGCATTACGCGCATCACCGACTCGGCGCTGCGTGCTGCGTTACACGAGACGGTGGACCGCGAGCGGCTCGCGACCGCCGACGCGCTCGGCAAACGGCGCGACGAGTTCATGAAACTCAAGGTCGAAGGAATGCTGGAGTGCGGCGAACTGCTGGTGATGGCCCTGATGGACGGCCGCGAAAAGCACATCTTCGGGCGCCGCACGTTGCCGGAGATGGATCTCGCCTCGGTGGCCTGCGCGATCCAGAACATGTGGCTGGCGGCGCGCGCTGAGGGTCTCGGAATGGGCTGGGTGTCGCTGTTCGACGTCGACGCTGTGCGCACCCTGCTGCATATGCCGGGCGGTGCGCGTCCGGTGGCGATCCTATGCCTTGGCCATGTCGACCAGTTCTATGCGGAACCGATGCTCGAAACCGAGCGCTGGGCGCGCCGCGTACCGCTTGCTGACTGCGTGTTCGAAAACCGCTGGCCTGAGGAAAGCAAGCCGGAATAATCCGGCGTCAACGGTTTGATGCGGCGCGCAGACAATCAAGGCTGCACCGGCTTGATCGACACAACCCGCGGCCCATCGCCCGCAGCGTCCGCGCGCAGTTTCACGCGCCAGTCCGGATGATCAGCGAAGGGGAATTGCGCCAGCGCGCTCTTCACCAGATACGGAATCGCGTGGAGCGGATCGGCGTCATGATCCTGGCTCACGACGCTCACCTTGTAGACCTCGTGACCATTGGTCTGCTCGAAGAAGCGCAGCGTCAACGAGTGCTTATACGAGTGGCGGCCAAACAGCGAAAACGGGGCTTCGCCGGAGCTGCCGCACCCGTCTTGCTGCACACAATCCGCCGAACCGACCCCAACGGTAGCAAGCCGCGTGTCGTAAGCAATCGACAGCAGATAGTGCGCGCGCTGCTGGGCGACGTCAGCGAAACCATACTTGCCGAGTTCGGCGCGGATCAATGTTTCGTATTCCGTATGATCCGGATTACCGTCCTGTAACGGCGAGCGTGCCAGCGCATAACTGTGCTCGCCTTGCATTGGGGTATCCGTGGGCGACGCCCGCACGTCGGCGCTGACGCCAGCACATCCTGTCAGGCCAACGGTCAGGGTTGCTGCGATCAGCGCAGCGCATATCAGCGTGGCTCTCATCGTTTTCTCGCTTCTAAAAAATGCAGGATATCCATCACGCTTGCGCAAGCGGCGTGTCGTCGAGGGCCGGCAGCAACACGGTAAAGGCGGTGCCCTGGCCTGGTGCGCTGACCACCTGCACATCGCCCCCATGCCGCGTCACGACGGTTTTGACAAAGGCCATCCCGAGGCCCGCGCCGCCGGTGTCCGGCTGCTCGGCCTCGTGAAAGCGCCGGAAGCGCTGAAACAGCCGGCTCTGCTGTTCCAGCGGAATCCCATAGCCCTGGTCGCGAATCGTACATTGCACGCGCGCCGGCAAGCCGTTCACCGGCCCAATCGTGCAGGTGATGCGTGACTCGGGCGGACTGTATTTGACTGCGTTGTTCATGATGTTGACGAGCGCCCGCGTCATCAGCGAGCGGTCGGCACAGATCCAGTAGCCGTCATCGCCCTCGGCTGCGGTCTCCATCTGGATCTGCTTGGCGTGAGCCTGTGGCCAGACTTCGTCGCTGGCGTCGATGGTCAGTTCGCTGAGGCTGACGGGTTCAAGCAGATAGGCTTGCGACTCCGCTCGCGCCAGTTGCACGAAATCGTCGGCAAGCGTGAGCGCACGCCGCGAGTAGCGTGCGATGCGTTCAAGCAATTCATGCACGTGGTCCGACTCGATCCGGGCCCGTTCGATCTCCACCAGCGCCAGAATCGACGCCTGTGGCGAGCGCATGTCGTGCGACAGCAGCCGCAACGCGTCCTCGCGCTGCCGCTCCGCTGCGTGCAGCGCCGATACGTCGACGAGGCCCGCGATCCAGCCGGTCACCTCACCTTCTTCGTTGGTGCATCTGGCGTAGCGCAGCAGGTGGTCGCGCTCGGCCAGGTCGCGCACTTCGATGCCTTGTGCCATCAGATCGGCGAATTCGAGCCGCGCCGGATCCAGGATCGCCGGCCAGTGCGTGCGCGCCCGCGTGTCGTGTTCCGCATCGCCTTCGGTGCCGGCGTCGGTTGTCTTCACGAAGGCCAGATCGCCTAGCACCTCGCGCATCAGCCGGCCCTGCGGCATGACCGAACCGAGGCGCTCAAAATGCGCGGTCGCCGCATGATTGGCGATCAGGACGATGCCGCGCACGTCGCTCACCAGAATCGGCTCGGGCACGCTATCGAGGCTGTCCCAGACAAAGCGCTTCATGTCCTGCACGCGCTGCGCGGCCTGCGCCATCAGCGCCATGTGCTGTTCCAGCACGTCGCCGCCGAACTCGCGGCGACGCTGCGGCGTTTCCGGTAGCAGGTGTGGTTCATCGGCGAGCCGCTGCAGCTCTTTGCGCAGATACGCCATGGTCATTTCGAGCCGCCGCCAGTTCCAGATCGGATACACGACAATTAGCCCAACCACCGCCGGCGCCGGTGACATCCATAGCCGCGCGCCGTACAACAACGCGGCGCTGCCACCGGTGATGAGAATGCATAGCCCTATGGTCAGCAACAAGGAACGCCGCGGCGACAGTACAAGGAAGCCGGCCAACAGCGCGGCAAGCGGCACCAGCGAGACGAGGAACAAAGGCAGCGCCGCAACCGGATCGATCGCACGGCCGGTCAGCAGCGTATCCAGCACGTTTGCATGAATGTAGACGCCCGGCAGCGGCCCCAGTTCGCCCGAGACCGGCGTCGCAAAGCGGTCGTACAGGCCCGAAGCGGTCACACCGACCAACACGATGCGGCCGCGCAACTGCTCGGGCCGCACCTCGCCCGCCACAACGCTGGCGAACGACACATGCGAATAGTTCGTGGCATTCAGACCGAACGGAATCAGGAAACGCGCTTCGTCGACCTTCTCCAGACTGCGGTCGCGCAGACCAGCGAGTCCCACGACGGGCGGCGAAAGCTGGATCGCGCCACTCCGGAGAGCACGCCAGACCGGCACCATCAGTTGCGGCCAGCGCGAATGCGCATCACCCTCGAACAGCGCGACGCTGCGGACGATGCCGTCGCCGTCGACTTCCAGATTGATGTGACCGAGCCCGGCCGCCGCTGCCGTAAGAGGGGCCACCGGCTTCACGACGACCCGTTCACCGTCGCTGTCCTCGGCGCTCAGCAGTACCGGCAGATAGGTGGGACTCAGGGCGATCGCGTGGGCGAGTTGCGCGTCGTCCGCAGCGGCCTCGGTGAAGAGCACGTCGTAGATCACTGCCGCCGGCTTCGCCTTGGACAACTGCGTGAGCAGGCTCGCATGCACGCTACGCGGCCAGGGCCAGTGGCCGAGCCGCTCGATGCTGGCGTTGTCGATTTCGACCACCACGATATCGGAGAGGACCAGCTGCGAATGCAGCGCGAGGAAGTGGTCGTAGACCAGATGATCGATGCCCGCCGTCCAGCGGCCGAGCGCACTCAGAAGAATGACCGCAATGCCAAGGCAGCCGAGCGCGCCCCATTCGAACAGGAAGCGTCGGCCAGCCGGCCGCCCAAGTCGTGCACGCGGATCAAGGCTCATGCGTGGGGATTAGAGTCCTAACGGGCAAGCGTGAACGACCGGATCGAGCTGCCCTTCTCGTAGAACCGGCCGTTTTCGAACTGCTCGGCGATCACGGTCCAATAATAAACGCCACGCGGCAGGTCCGTCACCACGATCTCGCCGGCCGGCAGGTCGGGACGGTCGAGGATCGGATTGCGCAGGTCCGGCGTGGCAGCAAGGACGAAGCGAAAGCGCGTCTCCACGCCCGGGCGGCTCGCGAACCAGCGGAACGTGTAGTCGCGCGTGCCGGGATGCGGCGTCGCCGATGCGGACAGACTTAACTGGCGTCGCTCGAAGCTATAGGTCTGCGGCAGGCCTTCAAGACCGTTGTGATCGATCGCCGAGATGCGCACGAAGTACGTGCCGTCGCGCAGATCGCCGAAGTCGGCATGCGGCGCACTCACCGGCAGATCGCGGATCAGGTCGAGCAGGTCCGCGTCACGCGCAATCTGCACGCGATAGCCGGCCGCGTGGCTGTCCGGCAAGAGCTCAAACGCGACGGTCTTGCTGTCCTGGATCTTGCCGGGATCGGTCAAGGCCGGTGCGGGCAGCAATTCGATGGGCGCGCCGATTGCGCCGCTCGCGCCCGAGACATTGCCGAAGTGAGCCGACACGAGTTGCTCCGAAGCCTGCAGCGGCACGCCCGGCGCCGGCACAGGTGCGCTGCCCGGATCCACCCCGACCGCACCATCCAGCACTTCGACGGCCGTCTGCTGCTGGCCGGCGTCATAGTTCACCCGAAAACGCGTGCCACGCACGCCCGCCACCACGGACGGCGAACGGATCTGGAAGCGGTCGTCCTTCTTGGTGGCATGGGTGACTTCGCTGTCGACCTCACCGTGTTGCAAGTCGATTACGCGGTCGGAGGCACCCGTCAATACCGTCTGGCGCAGCTTGCCGATCTCGATCATGCCGTCCTGCGGCACGCTCACGTGCGAACCGTCCACCAGTTCCAGCGTCGCGAAACCCTCATGACCGGTACGCACGCGATCGCCTTCGCCAAGCATCATGCCTGGCGCAAGCGGCGTGTAGGGGCCCGTGCCGAACGCCCGCTCAACCGGCCCGCTCGTCGCCAGCACCCGCGCGGATTCGCGATCCTGGCGCAGCAACGCGGCCGGCAGTTTGATCTGGATACCCGCTTGCAGATGGCGCGGCGCGGGGACCTTGTTCAGACGGCTGAGTACCGCCCAGTCGTGCGGATCGCGCAGGAAGCGCGCGGCGATTTCATACAGCGTATCGCCCGCCACGGTCGTATAAGGCACGGTGACGATCGGCACGCTGTCCCGCTTGTGCGCGTCGGCCAGCGCGGGCGCGAGCCCGAGCGCCGCGAGGAGATACGGCGCGCACGGCACGAGACACGCCAGCGCACGGCGCGCGCCGGCCGCCGGCAGACAAACCGGCAGCGTGGATCCGGACAAGCTCACGCATCCCCCTTTTCGATGCGCTCCAGCCGGTATCCATAGCCATAGATCGGCGTCAGGCGATAGCCGTTTTCAGGCCGCAACCCCAGTTTGCTGCGCAACATCGAAACGTGGGTGTCCATGGTGCGCGACGGGATTTCGGTGGCCTGCTTCCAGATCACATCCAGGATATGGGCGCGCGACAGCGGCCGGCACAGGTGCTGGAACAGCAGCAGTGCCAGGTCGAATTCCTTTTGCGTCACGGCCACCGCGGTGCCGCGTACCACGACGTGCTTGGCGCTCAGATCGAACTCGTATTCGCCGAACACTTCCTTCAGCGCGGTCGTGTTGAGCTGATAGGCGCGCCGCAGCAGCGAACCGACGCGCGCCAGCAAGACGCCCGCCGATACCGGCTTGACGACGTAGTCGTCCGCCCCCGTATTGAGGATCGACGTGATGTCGGTCTCACGGCTGCGGCTCGTCATGAACAGCACCGGCAAGCGCTCGGACAGGCTCTCGCGCACCCAGCGCAGCACTTCTTCGCCCGACATATCCGGCACATTCCAATCCAGCACCAGCAGATCGAAGGTCTGGCGCCGGAGTTGGCGCACCAGCGCGCGGCCCTCGGCATAGGCATGGCAGATGTGGCCAGCGGCCGAGAGCGTTTGACACACCAGATCGGCCTGAGCCGCATCGTCATCCAGGACTGCAATTCTCATAACACCCCGCAATGCAACACCGTTATTCGTATCTGGATGGCCGGTCATCGATTCGATTCGGCGCGGCCCGGATACACCGCGCTACGACGCCCCTTTGCCTTTAAACGCCACGTGCGCATTCCGCGCGCTGACCTTCGGGCAACGGACTCCTCCATCGACAACGCTATTTATCGATTATTGGCCGCGCACCAAAAACGCCTGTTTAAAACAGGTATCCGATATATCTCAAAAATGGCGCGCAATTTGCCCAGTCACGTAAAGTGAATAGGCATTTTCATCATAATCGAAAACGGCCATCCCCTTCCGAATGCCATCCTCCTGCCATCCGGTTTCGGCTCAACGCTTGACCCTGTCTCTCAGGTTTTTTATACGGTTTCTTGAGACCTTCAACGGGCTGTACAACTGGTCTCGCTCACGCAGTGATGCTGTGGCCCCGTCTAACCTGTCCTGGCGGGCGCAAGGCGCTGTGCCTCACGCTTACCATCCTCATTGTTATCGTCTTCCTGCGGCTTCAATTGACGGTTCAACGCCGCCTCGAGATGAATCCGCACGTGTTCCCAGGCACTGTGTGCATAGTCCGGCTGCCCCGCCGCCCAATCCTGGGCGAGCGCGAACACGCGACGCACCGTTGCCGCACAGGCGCTCAGATCGCCCGTGCCATGAGCTTCCGATTGACGCAGCAATTCCGCGAGCCATGGCATGTCGACAGCACACGAGTCCGCGTAGGCTTCGATCGCCGCGCGCGCATGGCGGTCGCTCGTCAGATCGGGCTCGATGCGCTGCAAGCGCTGCCCAACCTTGCGCTTCCGCTCGTTCGCCTTGAACGGAATGCGCGTCGTGCGCGGTCTAAAAAACATCCAATCCCTCGTTAAGCGGCACAGCATCTGTCACGCTATTGCCGCCCAGCGCGATGCAATTCGCATACTGACTCGTGCGTCGCGCGCCCGAGTGTGGACAAATATTTACATTCCGTCGAGACAGTATAAGAACAGTCTCAATTTAAATCGTTTAAAGATTGTTAGATCGGTTTCGATCTGTGTGTGGCAGCGCGCACACGCGTGTGTTGAGGCGGGAAATGCTTTTGCTACGGGAGATTACTAAGCGGCTGCCCACTCGGCGAGGGTTGCCACCGTGTTCATGTTGCGTGCGGTTCCAGTTTTGGCGTTCGCAATCTTCAGTTTTGATTTGGCTATTCCGTTGCCGTAATGCACGTAAATTTCGCGCACTCCGAGCGCGATTTCTTCGGTCTGCTGGCCGCTTACACCGCTCAAGGTATCCGCAGGCGGCACTGAGTCGAGAAAGATTGCGACCGTTTGGTTCGGTGCGGCGGATTTGAACGGATTGGCGTCGAGTACGGCGGCGAGTTCCGCGGCGGTTCGGATCAGAACGCCGACCGGCTTGCCCGCGTAGGTCTCAAGAGCGCTCTCCAGCTTCTTCTTGACAGCCGTTTCAGACAGCTTGCTCGAGAAGACGACGTTGCCGCTCGCAATATAGGTGCGCACGTTGGCAAAGCCAAGAGACTCGCACATGGCCCGAAGCTCGGCCATCGGGAGTTTGCCGGTGCCGCCGACATTCACGGCGCGTAACAAAGCAACGTAATGGGTCATCGTCCACTCGCCCTCGCAATCTCCGGCATTGGCGCAAACAACGCATCTAGATCATCATCGGAGAACTTAACCGTTCCCGCTGCGTCCTCAGACAGGATGCTGTCGGCCAGCGCCGCCTTTTTCTCCTGCAGCCGGACAATCTTCTCTTCGATGCTGCCCGCCGCGATCAGTTTATAGACGAACACGGGCTTGTCCTGGCCAAGCCGATGCGCACGGTCCGTTGCCTGATTCTCGGCCGCCGGGTTCCACCACGGGTCGTAGTGAATCACCGTGTCCGCCGCCGTGAGATTCAGACCCACGCCGCCCGCTTTCAGACTGATCAGGAACAACGGCACCTCGCCGCGTTGGAAGCGATGCACGGGCGTGGCGCGATCGGTCGTGTCGCCAGTCAGCGTAACGTACGGGATAGCGGCCTTATCGAGCGCGGCCGCGATCAGTTCCAGCATGCCGGTGAACTGCGAAAACAAGAGCACGCGCCGGCCCTCTTCGATCAGCTCCGGCAGCATCGCCAGCAGCAGTTCGAGTTTGGCCGACTCCTTGACGCGTGCCGCTTTTTCCAGCTTCACGAGACGCGGATCGCAGCACACCTGGCGCAGTTTGAGCAACGCATCCAGCACGATGATGTGACTACGGGCGAGCCCCTGAGAGTTCACGGCTGCACGCACTTTCGCCTGCATCGCAGTACGGACGATTTCATAGAGGTCGCGCTGCGCCCCTTCCAGATCGACAGTACGCACGATGGTGGTTTTCTGCGGCAGTTCTTTCGCCACCTCGTCTTTGCGGCGGCGAAGCATGAACGGACGAATCCGCCGTGCCAGCAGTTCGCGCCGGACACCATCGCCGTTGCGTTCGATGGGATTGCGCCAGCGTTTGGTGAAGTCCTTCTGCGTGCCGAGAAAACCCGGCAGCAGAAAATCGAACTGCGCCCACAATTCGCCGAGGTGATTCTCGAGCGGCGTACCAGTGAGGCATAGACGGTGCCGCGCCCGCAGGTCGCGAATCGCAGTCGCCGATTTGGTGGTGGCGTTCTTCACATACTGCGCTTCGTCCAGAATCAGCAGGTGATACTCGTGCTCGGACAGCACCGCGTGGTCGCGCCACAGCAATGCATAAGTGGTGAGAATCAGTTCGTGCTCGCCGATCAACTCGAAGCGCTCCTTGCGCTGCGGCCCGTTCAGATCCAGCACCTTCAGGTCCGGCGCAAAGCGGCGTGCTTCCTCTCGCCAGTTGTGAACCAGGGTGGTCGGCACGACGATCAGCGCCGGACGGTCGAGGCGCCCAGCCTCCTTCTCCGCCAGCACGTGGGCCAGCGTCTGAACCGTCTTGCCGAGCCCCATGTCATCGGCCAGGATGCCGGCCAGATTGTGCTCGCGCAGGAACTGCATCCAGCTCAGTCCCTGATGCTGGTACTCGCGCAACTCGGCCTGCAGCCCGCGCGGCACCGGAGCCTCCTTCACACCGGCGCCATTCTGCAGACGCTGAGCCAACTGACGGATCGAGTCGTCACCCTGAAATTCCCAGCGGCCCGTGTCGTTCAGGGCAGCAAGGCGTCCCGCATCAAGCTCAGGAATCCTGATGTTCTCGTCGCCCTTCCAGCTCCCTAGGCCGTCGAACAGATCGACCAGCACGCGCACCACCGGTTTTAGCCGGCCGGCGCGCAGGCGCAAGCGCTCGGCGCGGTCGGTGGTCAGGTCGATCTCTTCTTCGTCGTCGATCGTTTCGAGCGCGCCGCCCAGCCAGCGCCGGTCGCGCCGGAACAGGCCCGCCAGCAGCGGTTCCAGGCGGACCGTGCGATCGCCCAGCGTGATGCCCATCTCGAGGTCGAACCAGCCATCGCCGGCCTGGCGCGCGGTGCCTTCGATCGCGTCGATCTCGATCACGTTATGACGGAATGTCGGCGCCATCGTCACGCGCCAGCCTTTGCTGTCGAGCGCGGGCACGGCTTCGTCGACGAACTCGGGCCATGCGTCGACCTCAGGTAACGCGAGCAGCGTCTCCGGCAGTGCGTGCCGCGAATACGCGCCGCTCGCCGGCACCACCTGCAAGCCGGTCTTGCGCAACTCGAGCAGGCGTTGCTTTTCGGTATCGTAGCGGCGCCGGATGTGGATCACGTTGCCGCCCGGGAGCGGCACCAGGGTGGCGTGGCTTTCCGCCTTGATGCTGACGCCTTCGTAGTCGAAACTGACCGCGGCAAAGTCCAGCAGATGGCTGCGCTGCGCAGCCTTGCCGACGCCCAGCGCAGCCATCGGCAAGGTGTTGAGCGCCAGCACGGGCACCGGTTCGGCGTCGATCACGCGCACCTTGGTGGTGTCGAGCGCAGGCGGCAGGGGCAGATCGGGCGCGACCTCGCGCAGCACGGCCGCGACCAGCGGCGCCTCCGCGAGCGAAATGGGCGGCATCGACAGGTAATCAGGCAATTGCTGGAACGGTAAGGAGAGCTCGACGATCCCGGCTTCGCCGGCGTCTGCGTCGACGTACCAGACCGGCTCGGTCGCCAGCACCATCGCGGCCGGCGGATCGGTGCGCAACACCGGCCTCAGACGGTCATCCGACTGCGCTTCCCATTCGATATGGCCCGCCCGTGCCGCTCCCATCGATAGCGGGCGAGGCGCGCCTCGCGAGGCACCGTCGGCGGCCAGGGCTGGAAACAGTCGACCGGTTGCGATCAATTTATGCAGCACGTCACCGCCGTTCGCGCCGCGCAAAATGAAATGCCCGTGATTCTCGCGCGAATGGCCGAGCCACAAGCTACGCAGGATCACCAGATCGTCGTCCGAAACGAATTTGGGTGGTTTGATCAGCGCTGCTTCGACATTGCTCCACGGCTCGTCGATCGCGCGGACCTCGCCATCGGCACCGAGCCGCGCCTTGAACAACTGGATCTCGTGACGCTGCTGAAAGCGCGACCAGCCCAGCCGATAGGCGAGCGCGTGGGTGGCCGCTGCGGTTGAAGGGATTTTGCCGGGCGCGCCGGACTCAGCATGGCCGGCATGGGCGCGAAATGTCTCCAGCCACCTGACCAGCTCGGGACGCACGCCGGACTGCGCCCCGGCCTCTTCCAGGCCAGCAATCAGCAGGGCCGCCATGTGCTTGCACTGGAAGCCGACCGGGCAGGAACAATCGCCCTCTACCCACAGGTCGTCGCCGACGTCATGAAACTGGATATCCACCACATAGGGATGGCGCTGCGTGCCCTGCACTTCGCCGCTCAGGGTGTTGTTTTCCCAGTGCAGATTGGAGACCGCATCGACGTAATCGCGCGCCTTGGCGACGGTCCTGGCCCCTAACCACTTCGTAATATCTTCTCGATCATAGAAAACTGACGACATCCGGGTGACCCATCCATGCGTGTTCTGGCGCGCGGCGACGATGCGGGTTGAAGGATTCGGCGGGCGAGGCATCCCCGCTTATGACCTGGCGTCCTGTTCCCGGCTGCGTTTGCCGCTGATAGCCGACTATTTTCGCATGTGTCGAAAAACGCTGTTGGGCGGGGTTAGGCGGCGGGTGGCGCAAAATCCGGCCCGTGCGGTTGCGAGCGCTTCCGGCTCGCGATGGCGGGACTGTTCAGGTCGTCACGCCCGCCGGATCATCCACGACAGGCGTCGCGGACGCTGGCGCACCAAAGCTCACTTCCAGGTCCGCAGCCGCAAACACCTGCGCGAGCGCCGGCGACGGCGCCTCGTCGGTGATCAACAGGTCCACTGCATCGCACCCAAACGCGTGTACCAGCGCGCTGTGCCCGAACTTGGCGTGATCGGCCACCACGACCCGCCGCTCGGCCTGCGCAAACGCGGCCAGGGAATAGGAGACGTCGTCGGGTTGCGCATCCATGAAACGGCCCTGCGCGTCGACCGCCGTCACCGAGACGATCGCGTAGCGCACGTGAAACTGGCGGATGAACGCCAGCGTGCTCTCGCCGAACGCCGCGGCGTCGTCGGCGCGCAATTCACCGCCCGCGATGAACACGCGGTTGTCGTTGCGCGGCGCGAGCGTGCGGGCAATTTCCGCGGAATTGGTGACGACCGTCAGCCGCGACCGGGCACACAGCGCGTTGGCGATATGTACGCAGGTCGTGCCGCCGTCGAGTATCAGCGAGTCGCCATCGCGCACCAGATCGCATACGCGCGCCGCAATGACCCGCTTCGCCTCGAGGTTCTCCTGCATGCGACGCTGAAACGGCGGCTCGTCGAGGCGGTCCGGCAACATCACCCCGCCATGCACCTTGAGCAGCACACCTTCCGAGATCAACGGCTTGATGTCGCGACGGATGGTTTCGTCGGACACGGCGAAGACTTCGGCCAGCTCAGTGATCGTGCAGGTCTGCTGCGCCCGCACAAGGCGCAGGATTTCAGATTGGCGTTGGGTTGAAAACATACGGGATGCGGGAGGATCAAGGTGGCGGTCAGTCTAGCAAACGCGCTGTCGCAGGGAAAGTCGTTTCCACAAATTCCCACGAGAGTCAACAGAGACTGGACAAAGGCCTGCGAAGGCCGTGCTGCAGTTGATTCACGCTCTCCTCGGTTCCGCAAGGCAATGAATTTTATGTGACAGTGTTGCGTTTTGCGGTCTTTTGTTGCAATCTACGTCCACACATTTCCACGCATATCAACACGCACCAGTCAAAATCCAACCCATGTCTACATCTATTCCCCAACACGCCCGGGTAGTCATCGTCGGCGGCGGCATCATCGGTTGCTCCGTGGCGTATCACCTGACGAAGCTGGGTTGGACCGATGTCGTCCTGCTCGAACAGGGGCAACTGTCCTGCGGCACGACCTGGCACGCTGCAGGCCTCGTGGGGCAATTGCGCGCCCAGGAAAGCATGACAAAACTGATCCGCTACTCCACTGCGCTTTACGCCGAACTGGAAGCGGACACCGGCCTCGCCACCGGCTGGAAGCAATGCGGCTCGCTCTCGGTCGCGCGCACGGCGGAGCGGATGACGCAACTCAAGCGCACCGCGGCCGTCGCCCGGGCCTACGGCGTGACGTGTGATGTCATCGGCCCGCAGGAAGCCGGCGAACTCTGGCCGGTGATGCGCACCGACGACCTGCTCGGCGCAGTCTGGCTGCCTGGCGACGGCAAGGCCAACCCCACCGATCTGACCCAGGCCCTCGCCCGCGGCGCCCGCACGCGCGGCGCGCGGATCGTCGAAAACACGCGTGTCACTGCCATCCACACGCGGCAAACGCCAGGCGGACGCGAGGTAAGCGGCCTCGCGTGGCGCAACAAGGACGGTGCCGAAGGCACGATCAACGCGGAAATCGTCGTGAACTGCGCGGGTCAATGGGCGAAGGCCGTGGGCCGCCTGTGTGACGTCACGGTGCCGCTGCATTCGGCCGAGCACTACTACATCGTCACCGAGCGCATTGCCGGCGTGCACCCCGATCTGCCGGTCATGCGTGACCCGGACGGCTTCATCTACTTCAAGGAAGAAGTAGGCGGCCTCGTGATGGGCGGCTTCGAGCCGAACGCCAAGCCTTGGGGCATGAACGGCATCCCGGAGAATTTCGAATTCCAGTTGCTGCCCGACGATTGGGATCAATTCCAGATCCTGATGGAAAACGCCTTGCAACGCGTACCCGCGCTCGGCACCGCGCAAGTCCGTCAGTTCTATAACGGACCGGAGTCGTTCACGCCCGATAACAACTTTATCCTCGGTGAGGCGCCCGAACTGCGCCACTTCTTTGTCGGCGCGGGCTTCAATTCGATGGGCATCGCATCGGCCGGCGGCGCCGGCATGGCGCTGGCCGAATGGATCGTCGCCGGCACGCCGACCATGGACCTGTGGCCGGTGGATATCCGGCGCTTCGCGCGCTTTAACGGCAACGACACGTGGCTGCATGACCGCGTGAAGGAAACGCTTGGGCTGCATTATGCGATGCCCTGGCCGAACCGCGAGCTCGATAGCGCGCGCCCATTCCGCCGGTCACCGCTTTACACGATGTTGCGCGACGCAGGCGCGAGCTTCGGCAGCAAGATGGGCTGGGAGCGGCCGAACTTCTTCGCGCCGAGCCCAGCGGAAGCGAAGATCGAGTACGCCTTCGGCCAGCAGAACTGGCTGCCGTGGAGCGGCGCCGAACATCGCGCTTGCCGCGAAGGCGTGGCGCTGTTCGACATGACGTCGTTTTCGAAATTTCTGGTGAAGGGACGTGACGCCGAGAGCGTGCTGCAAGGCATCGTCACCAACGATGTTTCGGTGCCGACGGGCACCACTGTCTATACGGGCATGCTCAACGAGCGCGGCACCTACGAGTCCGATTTCACGCTGACCCGCCTCGCCGACGATCAATACCTGATCGTCACCGGCTCGGCTCAAACCACACGCGATTTCGACTACATCGAGAAGTCGATCCCGCACGACAAGCGTTGCACGCTGGTCGACGTCACCGGCCAGTACGCGGTGCTGGCCGTCATGGGACCGCGTTCGCGCGATCTGCTGCAGAGCATTTCGAAGGCTGACTGGAGCAATGCGGCGTTTCCGTTCGGCCAGAGCCGCGAAGTGGACATCGGCTACGCAACGGTACGCGCTACGCGGCTGACCTACGTCGGTGAGCTGGGCTGGGAACTCTACGTACCGGTCGAATTCGCCGCCGGCGTCTATGAGACCTTGCATGCTGCGGGAAAACCGTTCGGGCTTCTAAACGCGGGCTATTACGCGATCGATTCGCTGCGGATCGAGAAAGGCTACCGCGCATGGGGCCGCGAACTGACGCCGGATTCGAATCCGTTCGAAGCGGGTCTGGCGTTCGCCTGCAAGCTGGACAAGGAGATCCCGTTCCGTGGCCGTGAAGCTTTGCTGAAACTGCGGGCAGAGCCGCTGCGCCGGCGCATGGTCGTGCTCACCGCCAACGGCGCCGCCGACCGCATGCTGTGGGGCGGCGAAGCGATCCTCCGTGACGGCAAACCGGTGGGCTTCGTCAGCTCGGCGGCCTTCGGCCACACGTTCGGCCGCCCGGTGGCGATGGGCTACATCAACAATCCGGAGGGTGCGGCTGATGCAGCGTATCTGACGAGTGGCCGCTATGAGATCGACGTCGCCGGCGATCTGTTGCCCGCGACCGTTCATCTGAAGGCGCCGTACGATCCGCGCTCGGAACGCGTGAAAAGCTGAACGGGCCGCCCGCGCGGTTTTCACGCGCGACCAGCGCCGCGCGCCATGCTCGAAAACACTCCATCGCGCCGGATCAGTCCATGAAACAGCGCGGCCGCGAGATGGCCCAGCACGGTCAGAAACAACGCCAACGCCAGGTACGTGTGCAACGCACGCAGCAAGGCGTAAAGCTGGACGTCATGCGGCACGATCGGTGGCAGGTGAATCGAACCGAACATCGTCACCGGATACCCCGCGGCTGACAGCATCGCCCAACCTACAAGCGGCATGGCCAGCATCAGCGCATACAGCACCAGATGCGAAAGTTTGGCGACGAATCGCTGCAGCACAGGCATGTCGTCCGGCAGCGGCGGGCTGCCGCGCTTAAGCCGCACGGCAATCCGGAGCAGCACCAGCAGCAGTATCGCGATGCCGAGCGGCCTGTGAAGCGCGATCAACGTATTGTGTGCTTGCGAGACTGTCGCAACCATACCGATGCCGACGAACAGCATGATGAGGATTGCTAACGCCATCGTCCAATGAAGCAGTCTCTGGACGGGGCTGAAATGTGAATGCGTCGGCGTCATGACCGATCTCCGTTTTGCTGCGGGTGATGCAGATTGGGATTGAGCGCTTCTTCGCGAGTGCGCCGGTTATACGAAAGCGAATAGGCCGCCGAACGTGCGGCAAGCAACGGGTCGTCCGAAGTTCGGATGCCCGCGGGCAATACCGTCGGATCGAAGTTGACGTCGCGGCAGGAGCCGTCGTCCTGCGAGGTCTCATGGTCGATTGTGAGTGTGCCGGCGTCGATCTGCTGCCGGGCAGCTGGCCACATTTGCGTGGCGTCGTTGGTCGGATCGCCAGGCGCGGCCACCGTCACGATCAGGTGCCAGCGCAGCGGGCCGCTCTGCAGACGCTGCTCGAGATCGGCGTCCAGAAAATTCTTCTCGGCTTTTTGCGCGTCGGTGATCGGCGCGAACAGCGTTTCCGGGACCATTGCCCAACGTACGGCGTGCGACTCGCCATCGGCATCGACGAAGCGGAAAGCATTCACGCTGTAGTACGCGCCGTTTGCGAAACTGGACGACGGGGGATGCCCCTTCACCCATGCCTGAAACGGCTGCGTTTCCGGATTGGCCGCGTAAAACGCCTTGAGCACAGCGGGGTCTGGCTTGCCCGTCGCCGATTCAGGCTTCGCCGCGACCAATTGCTGATAGAACTGCTCAGGTGTACGAACCGGGAACACCGGAACCGAATTCATGCCGGTACGCCATTGCTCGCCATCATGCTGCGTGAACATCAGAGCGAGGCTGCGGATCGGCACGCTGGTGTCGGGCGCAGACGGATTGCCGCCCGGAATCGCAAAGCGGCCAATGACCGGGGTTCGCCCCGCCGCGAATACGCCCGCGTTCGAGAGCGCCGCAGCGTTGCCGTTGCTGTCGAAGTAGCCGGCTACGCACACGCCTTTTGCATGGTTACGGCGAAAGCCCGGATGAGTACCGTTGTCCGCTTCGAAGGCGCTGATGATGCGGTGGGTGGTCAGGCGCTGCGGCGTGAGCCAGCCGGCCACGTAGGCGAAACCACCTGCCATGGCCACCACGACGGCGCCGATGGCGGCGAGCCGGCATGGCACGCAGAGGGGCGCGGGCGGTGGGAATGAGGGCTTGTTCACAAGGACTCCTTTGGCTTTTTGAGGCTGTGTACTGGCAGCAAACACAGGGGCCAAAGGTTTATTCCTGGCTGAAGCGAATTCGTGGGATGGTGGCGGATCCAGCCCATCACAGCGAAAGCACGTCATGGCGGCATGCCCCCGCGTGCGCCCGGCTGCGCCGTTTTCGTTGTTCATAAATGTGGAATAAACGGCTACAGGATCGTGTTAGCGGGTGAACAGACAATCTCCTGGCACGAACACCATGAAACCGATCGATCCGCGGCACGATCCGCCGCTCTCCGAAACCGATATCCAGGCTTATGCCGACGGCTTTCTTCCGCCCGAACGCGCCGCCCATCTGCGCCAGTACCTCGGCAAGCGGCCGGGCGAGGCTCGCCGGGTGGCCTTTTACGGCAAGTTGAACCAGCAGATCCAGGATAGCTTCGTGCCGACCGACGAGCCTTTGCCGCCCCCCTTGGTGTCCGGCAAGGCACTCGCCCGTAGTGCGCCCGGCCGGTGGCTCGAACGGTGCATCCGGGCGGCCATGCTGCGTCCGTTGCGCAACTTGCTGGCGTTGATGCTCGCGGTTGCTCTGGCCCTGCTGGCCGCGAGCGGCTGGATGGCTGCGTCACAAGTGTCCGAGGAAGCGCTAAACAACGCCGCCGTCATGGCGCTGGCGCAGGCGACCGACGGTCACCTAAGCGCGCCGGCTGGATCGCCTCATGGGGTCAGCGCAGGGGTCAGTGCGGCAGCGACCGGCACGACAGCGCCCGCTACCACGGCCTCCGGCCCAGCGGCGGCGCTGGCAGCAGCGCCCGCCCCGCTCGACGTAGCGCCGGACGCACCCAATCTAGCCCCAGTCGGCATGCACCTGGTGAGCTATCGGACGCTCAAGCTGGGCCCATTGGCACGCGCCGCTGAATATGTCTACTTGAACGCCGAGGATCAGCCAGTGGTACTGCTCGTGGCACGCTCGCGATCGGTCACCGCCCAAAACCAGTGGGGCGCGCAGCGTGTGGGCACGCTACGGCTCCTGATCTGGAACGCGCACCACCACCGCTACGTGCTGGCCGGCGCGGCCGACGCGCGCGGCCTGATGAGCGCCGCCGACTTGATGACCATGCGCTACGCAAAGGCTGAATAAGCAACTTATTTCCGCTGACGCCTATTTCCGCCCAGGTTGCCGGCGGGAATAAAATGGCAACAGGCGTGTTTGCACCTGAAACGCCGTCGTGCGGCCTTGTGGGCGTCCGACGCAGCACCTCTCCTAGGAGAACCCCGGTCCGCCCGAGGTTCTCTCGCCCCCCGCGGGGGAAGCCCGGCGCGAAGCGGCAGGCCTGGAGGCACTCACTGGTAAAGGCAATGGACATCCGTGACGAATTAATGGAGCACGTCCCGCGACTGCGGCGCTACGCAAGAGCGCTGATAAACAACCGGGACTTGGCCGACGATCTGGTGCAGGACACGCTGGAACGCGCATTGGGACGTACGGCACTGTTTCAGGCCGGCACCGACCTGCGCGCATGGCTGTTCACGATCATGCACAACGTCTTCGCGAACCAGGCGCGCAAGGCGTCGGTGCGGGCCGTGCACGTGTCCGTGGACGACGACAGCGTCTCCGAGAGCGAATTCGCGGTGGCGTCCGACCAGACACGTTCGCTGGAAATGCGCGATCTCGACTACGCGTTGCAGCGCCTGCCCTCCGAGCAGCGGGAAGTGGTGCTGCTGGTCGGACTGGAAGAAATGAGCTACGCCGACGTGGCGCTCGCGCTGGACATTCCGATCGGCACAGTGATGTCGCGGCTGTCACGCGGGCGTGAGCGGCTTAGGGCTTTGATGGCGGGCACACAGCCCGGAGCGAAATTACAGGTGGTGCGATGAACGAACAAATCACTCCGATCGGCGAAGAAGAGCTTCACGCGTACGTGGACGGCACACTGTCCGACGAGCGCCGCGCCCAGGTGGAGCGCGCCCTCGAGCAGAACCCGGAACTGGCCTCGCGGGTCAGCGACTATTTTTCACTGAACAATCTGTTTCATGAGCGCTATGACCGCGTGCTAAGCGAGCCGGTGCCCAAGCGGCTGCAACCGCCGGCACCCAAGCGGCGCTGGCTCGATGCGGCGAACTGGCCGCAATTCGCGGGGATGGCGGCGGCGCTGGTGCTGGGTGTCGGCATTGGTGTGGGTACGCAGATGGGGAAGGATGTGCCGGGCACGATGCCGACTTCCATGGGCATGGGCAGTAATCCTTCGGATACGCGCCCCGTCAGTGCGGATGCGTCGGATGGGCTTGCGCGGCAGGCTGCGGTGGCGCACGTGGTGTATATGCCCGCAGTACAGGTGCCGGATAGCACCGGCACGGACCAGGATCAGGATTTCGTGCAATGGCTGTCGAACAAGCTCGGCACCGATGTTCATGCGCCGCTGCTCAAAAAGAGCGGGTTTGAACTGAGCGGCGGGCGGATTCTGCCCGGGGCGGACGGTCCCGTTGCGCAGTTCATGTATCGCGGACCCGGGGATGAAAGGGTGACGCTGTGTATCTCGCACCGGAAGGTGAATTCGAATACCACCGCGTTCAAGCTGTATCAAGATGGGCCGGTGAACGTGTTCTATTGGGTTGATGGGGATTATGGGTATGCGGTTTCGGGCGGGATTGATCGCAAGATTTTGCTGCAGCTTTCGCATGATGTTTATGCGCAGTTGACGGCGGTGAAGGGGGGGTAATGGGGGGTGTTGCAATAGTACCATTAAATGGTACTATTGCTTCCATGAAGCGAGCCCACATCCGAACCCTCGAACTGATCTTTGCGCACCCTGTTTCGGCCAACGTGAGATGGTTGGACATCGAAGCGCTGTTTCTCGAACTCGGCGCAAAGATCACGGAACGCGAAGGCTCACGGATTGCGGTTGTACTGTTCGACCAGGTACAGGTCTACCACAGGCCACATCCCCGGCCCACCACCGATAAGGGCGCGGTGGCCAGCATCCGCAAATGGCTCGAATCGAACGGAGTCAAACCATGAACATCCTCACCATCAACAATCATCGCGCCGTCATCAGCTATGACCCGGACACCGATATGCTGCGCGGCGAGTTCCTCGGCCTGAACGGTGGTGCTGACTTCTATGCCAGCGATATCCCCACCCTGAAGGTTGAAGGCGCCAGGTCTCTGGCAACGTTTCTCGAGGTCTGCGAAGAGAACGGCATTGATCCGGTCCGCCACTTCTCGGGCCGCTTCAATGCCCGCATTGACCCTGAGCTACATGCTCGTGCGGTCGAGACTGCCGCGGCTGAGGGAATCAGCCTCAACCAGCTCATTGAGCGCGCTATTGAGCACGAAGTCAGGACGTGAGCGAGGGGTTCAACGCCGCGCATTAACGGGTTTTGAATCTCACACGCGAGCGACATGATCAAGCGCGCCAAGGTCGACCGTGTAATGCCCCTTTTAGGGGGAAGGACCGCGTAAACAAAGCGCGGGCAATGAGTGTTACCAGCACTCACTGCCCGCTGACCACAACCAACTCATTGAGGGAGTTGACCATGGGTAACATCAATCTTAAACCACGTCGCGCATGCGCCGAGCCTCCGACGAACATTTCCGTAGAACTTGAGGAAGCGCCCGGCACAGGCAACCCGCAGGAACAGCGCAGACGCGTCGCCTTTCCGTGGATGCAGGTCACCGACGCAATGCTCGAACAGGTGGGCTTCCTGCCCGGCCAGCGCGTTATGCTCAGCGTTGATCACCGGCACGGCAAGATCACCCTTTCTCTCGATCGCGACTATACGATCGCAGGCAGACCCATGACCAGCGAGCAGATCAGACAGCGCGGCGGCCTCAGGATCGACTGATCCAGATACTCCGTTAAAAACCCAAGGGCCGCTTCCGCGGCCCTTGGGTTTTATCTTATGTTCAGCCCTCCTGCAATCACGAGCCCATAATCTCCAACTCACTCCACAGTGGCGCCAAGCTTATCTCTTCCATATGCGTTCCAAAGTCAACAAACGGTGCAACCCCGATGTCCTCAAGTGAGAACCAGGTAGCCTCACACTCTTGACACACAAACAGTACCGCCCCTGTCTTCTTGATCTTTGCCTTGGCAATATCGCCTTGCTCGCATCGGGGACACAGCATTTCTAAACTCCTTACTTGCTAAATGGATAAGCGGTAATGATTTGGTTGGTACCAGGTCGAACAATAATCTTGATATTGGTTTCGCCAGCAGTACCAATCGTACGCCCCATAGAAACAACATAAGCACCGGGATCATTCGGCAACGGGCTTCCTTTTGCACGCCATGCCTCGTCAACTACTCCCAATACCTCTTTTCGATCCACACTGAAGACACTGTGAGTCGTCTTGCTGGGATTCGGCACAGCATGGTCAAGTACGTGTTGAACTCGATTCCCATGAACGGAGCCAGGACCATAGTCAAGACCGGCAGGAGTTGTCCAAGTGCGAGTGCTCTTCGCAAAGGTTAGCTCGACACCTGAGATTGACCCGGTTCAACGGACAGATTTGCAGTTGGGTTTAGTGTGATGTTGAACCTCCCGGGAGTGTTGAGTCGCGGGTTGTCCACGGCCGGGCGGCGGGTCGCCTGTCACGACCATGGCGCTGCCCGGCGGTGGGCAACCCGCGCGGCGATGACATTTGATCCTGCGAATGCAGGTTTTCGAATTCGAGCGGCGAGCAATAGCCGATACTGCTATGCAGGCGGCGTATGTTGTACCAGCCTGTGCGACACGTGTCGCCGTCCGCCGGACGTAAATCGGCAATGTAGTGGATGGCAAAGTCTGTTTCTGTCTTGTCACGCGCGGCTTGACGTGCCGTGACCTGCCGTACGACCGGCAGTTGCCTACCTGGACGTGCGTGACTGGTAACGGTCGGGTGCGAAGCTCCAGGGACAACGTCTCGTCGAAAGACGTCATCACTGGCGACGGTGAGTGACGACGCTGCAAGCCGCAATGCGGCGTGGGGGCCAGGCAAGTTCCGCATGCGCAACAGATGTGAACCGTTGATAAACCTCGTAAACAACAACGGGCCGAAGCGGCTTATAGGCCCGAGCCAAAAAGGCACGCAGCTGGATGCTCCTTTGGGTTGTAGGAGCACGTCGTCACAATGCTGCCGGGGAAAAGACGGGCGCTAAACGGACAGGCCCACTGCGAGGAGAAGTTCAAATTGCATCTGGGTTGGCAGGAACGGGAACGTGGTAAGCCCGATTCTCCGCCATCGGTCTGAAGCCGGACCCGTGGCAGGTGAGCCGTGAGGCAAGCTGTTGGGGGAGCGGGTAAGAGAACGCGGAAAAAGCGAATGCCGGGCTGTAGCCGCCCGGACACGGGTTCAAAATTTGCCCCGACCTGAAAGGGTGCTGACTTCCGTGTGGTGCAGCTGTCGCAGACGCGCACCTGAGGTCTCATGAAAGGCAGCTTGAGAGTGGCCGGCGCAAGCTGGTTCAGCGCCCTTCACCTGAGTGATCAGGCAGACCGACGACGCGAGGGTTTGCGAAGGCCTTGTGCGGTTCGGGCTAGGCCGGCGTCAGTGCGACGCTTAACGCTGTGCTCGAGCCGTATGCGGGGAAACTCGCACGTACGGTTCTTCGGGGGCTCCGTGTCCGCAAGGGCACGGGGCTACCCAATTCCAGAAACCAGAAGATGCGTGCGCGGGCCTGCTCGTGGGTCGCGAAGTGTTCCCGCATCAGCAGCTCCGTCTCGAGCGTGCCGAAGAATGATTCGCACATGGCGTTGTCATAGGCGTCGCCGGCAGTCCCCATTGACGGCTGCACGCCAGCCTCGCGGCAACGCCTCCCGAAGGCAATGGACGTGTATTGACAGCCCTGGTCCGAATGATGGATCACCCCCTCGGGACGCCGCTGCAGCAACGCCATGTCCAGTGCACGCAGCATCAGTTCGGTGTACAGATGGGTTGACATTGCCCAGCCGACGACGCGGCGGCTGAATACATCGAGCACCACCGCCAGATACAGGAACCCTTCAGCGGTCGGCACGTATGTGGCGTCTGCTACCCACAGCACATCGCGGGCGTCGGCGCTGAAGTGCCGGCGCACCAGATCGGGGGCACGGCGTGCACCTGCGCGTTGCCGCGTGGTGTGCGGCCAGCGCCGCCGGCTCGCGCCACGCAGGCCAGCCATGCGCATCAGGCGCGCCACCCGCTTGCGTCCCACGTGCATGCCTTCGCGTGCCAGCTGCGCATGAATACGTGGTGCCCCATACGTGCCGCGCGAGCTCGCATGCAGCGTACGGATGCGCGCGAGCAACTGTGCGTCACCGCATGCGTGTGCCGAAGGCTCCCGTACCAGCCACGCGTAATAGCCGCTCGTGGAGACCCTGAGCAGCCGCGCCATCGTGGCGATGGGCCAGCGGGCCCGGTTCGCTCTCATGAATCCGTATCCTTCGGCGATACGGCTCCCGTCTCCCGGGCAAACCAGGCCGCTGCGTGAGAGAGTATGTCGCGCTCCATCTTCAACTGCCGGTTCTCGCGGCGCCCTACGCCCGCGCGATCGCCGCCCAACTTTATGCCGGACGACACCGCGACGATGTCGAATTCAAGGATTTTCTGCAGTTGGCCTGCGTTGGATTGCTCGAGTCGATCGACCGGTTCAAACCCGACCGGGGTGTTTCGTTCCGGACGTTCTGCACCCCGCGCCTTAGGGGCAGTGTACTGGCAGGAATCACGCGACTAAGCGACGGCCAGGAGCAGGTCTCATTGCAACGGCGCATGCGTCGTGAACGCGTTATCTCTCTTGAGCCGGAGCCCGAAACCACCGATCGGTCACACGACACCTTTCAAACGCTTGCCACGCTCGCGGTAGGACTGGCGATAGGTTTCCTCCTCGACGATACCGGTCTGGTCGAGGATTGCACTTCAAAGCCGACGCCGTACGGCAACGCCTACCAAACCATTGCATGGCGCCAGACCCGCGAGCGATTGCACGGTGCGGTCGGTCAGTTGGCGGAGCGAGACCAGAAGATCATTCGCTACCACTACTTCCACGGACTCGCATTTGAACAGATTGCCGACATCTTCGGATTGACCAAGGGTCGCATTTCGCAATTGCATCGTGCGGCGCTTCTCGAATTGCGAGCCCGGATCGGCGAGACCCAACATTTATTTGCCGTAAGTTAGGACTATGACCATCGAATCCAATTCGTCCAACCAGTGCAGCGACAACGTCATGTCGTCGATCATGCAAGCCATCGGGGACGGCGACGAGAAAGCGCTGGGGGTGTTGAACAACACGCTTGCAGACTGGCCGTTCGACTACCGGCTATGGTTTCTTAGAGGTGCCATCTATGCCAGCGAGGGGCGGCATAGCGAGGCCCGAAGCGATTTCTCGCGGGCTATCGAGCTTTCACCCGAATTCCACGTAGCGACTTTCATGCTGGGTCTGCTTGATCTAGTCAGCGCACGCACTTCGGAGGCCGCCGCTACCTGGTCGACGTTAGATCAGCTCGCTGAGGATGATCCTTTGCGGGTCCTGAAGCGCGGCTTGCTCAGTCTTGCCCATGACCAGTTCGACGTCGCGCTCGAAGAGCTTGATCGGGGTCTGCTGCTGAATCAGCAATACCCATTGATCAATTCATATATTCGCAGTGTGATCGGGCAAGTCACCGAGCACGCACGGCAACAGCAGCGCGCGGTCCTGGACGCGCAACCGCATCAAGGCCATCTGCTGCTCTCCGGCTACCATGGCAATCAAACACGTCATTGACATTCACCGCCATGGATCCTATTTCCACGCTCAATCAAGTGATGTTGCTGCTCCGCCAGCAACTTGCCGAAAAATCGCAGCGCCGGGAGCGTGCGTCCTCACGCCCACGGACCGTAGCGTCGTCACGGCGTGGGCCGGCATCGCCGCAAGACCGGCCCGACCATGCCAGAGATGCGATCCATGCGCAGATCGAGACCCTACGAGCCGCAGGCGTAAGCGCAGAACGCCAACTGTTTCGCGTTGCAGTCGAGGGGCTCCTCCTTCGCGAATTCGGGGCCGAAGTCGGCAATGATCCGGCATTCCAGCAGATGGGTGATTGGATCTGTGGCTGCCTCGACGAAGAGCCGCATACCCGTGAGATGCTGCGTAAGTTCATTGACAGCTGAGCCGCGCGCTTAGCCCCTCCTACCACGTGGGAACTACGATACGTCTGATCATTCGGGTACGGATTGTTACCCATGCCTGGTGAATGAGTGAAAAACGGCATTCGTCATCCCGACTGCATCGGCCGTATCAGGACCTCGTTTCACCCACCCCTCACCAACTCCCGCGGCGTCACCCCCAACACCCGGCCCATCCAGCGCGCCATATGGCTCTGATGCGCGAACCCGGTCTCCAACGCCACCTGACTCGCGCTTAACGCGCCCTGCAACAACAACGCCCGCGCCCGCTCAACGCGCCTTTGCACCACATACTGATGCACCGGCACACCTAGCGTCTCCCGAAACAGCACCTTGAAATGCGGCGCACTAAGGTCCGCCAGCGCAGCGAGTTCGCTCAACGTAAGACGCTGCTCCAGATTGCTTTCGATGAACTCAACCACCCGCGCGGCCATGCGCGGCGCGAGCCGTTTGCTGCGCTTACCCTCGAGCGCCGGCGCCCCATCGGCCAACCGCACGATCATCGCCGTGCCGAGGCTCTCCGCGTAGAGCGGATCGGACACCTCATCGGCTTCGAGCTCGGCGCGCAATGCCCACGCCAGATGCTGAAAACGCGCATCGCGCATCTGAAACTGTGGACGGATCTGCGCCTGGCTCTCACGCAACGCCATCTGTTCGAAGGTCCTGCGCACGAACGCGTCGGCAAACCACACGGTGAAGATCGTGCAATTGGACTCGTCGGCCCATTGACCGTCGAGTCCCGCGGGGATCACGTCGGTGTCGCCCGGCGATTGGAGGCGCACATGGCGCCGCTCGTCGCAGAGGCAATGAGCCTTGACCGGCGTGCCGATATGAATGCCGATGCGGTGATGTTGCTGCGCCGGAATCCGGTGCACCCCCGCCGCCACACTGAACAGCTCCGCGCCGAAGCCTTGCCAGCCGAGGCCGGCGCTCGATCGCAGACTGATGCGGGTGCCCGAGTGCGGCGTGGGAATCGGTATCACAGCGTTCATTGCGAACCCCTCTCGAATGACGACAGACGTGCCTGCATTGTGCGGTGTTTTGCTGGTCGCTGCAGGACCTGTCCCATCCGTGACGCGAAAGAGCGCGAAAACAGTCATCCGGATCTGCTCATGGCAATCCGTCCCTGCGCGTCCCGCGCATTGCGCGCTTCTATGATGGGGACACCCTACCCACAAGGAGCGCAACGTGTTCGTCGTTTTTGGAGCATCAGGCAATGTAGGAAACGCCACCGCGGTCCGCCTGCGCGAGGCCGGCCGTGCGGTGCGCGCCGTGGTTCGCCTTGAGCAGCAAGGCGAGCATCTTGCGACGCTAGGCTGCGAGATCGCGATAGCCGAACTCACCGATCGCGCGTCCGTCGCCAAAGCAATCGAAGGCGCGGACGCCGTGCAAATTCTCTGTCCGGTCCCGCATGCCGACCATCACCCGGCCAACACCATGCGGCACATGATCGACATCGCAGCCGACGCGTTGCGGGCCAATCCCCCGCCGCGGATATTGGCGCTGTCCGACTATGGCGCAGAACTGGATCGCGACACCGGCATCACGCTGCTGTTTCACGAGCTCGAAGCGCAGTTAAGGCCCGTCACGAGCCATCTGACTTTCTTGCGCGCGGCGGAGCATATGCAGAACTGGGGCCGCGTGGTGCCGGCCGCGCTTGCAGCGGGAGCATTGCCGAGCCTGCATCATCCGCTCGACAAGCTGTTTCCGACAGTCGCCGCGCAGGACGTGGGGCGGCTCGCCGCCGACTTGCTGATGGACAACGACCCTGACGGCGAGGTCTCGCCGCGGATCGTCAGCATTGAAGGGCCGCAGCGGATCAGCGCGCTCGATGTGGCGCGCAAGCTCAGCGAGCTAAGCGGGCGCGCAGTCGCGGCGCAGGCGTTGCCGCGCCAAGCCTGGACGGCGATGCTGCTGCGCGCTGGACTCAGCTTTAATCACGCGCAGTTGATCACGGATCTCTACGACACGCATAACGATGGCCGCATCGATGTCGAAGCGGGGGTGGGTGAACGCCGTTTCGGGACCACGCCACTAGCGGAGGTCTTGGCGTCGATCCTGCCCCGTGTCGAAGCTGCCGCGAGCTAAACGGGACTGGCTGGCCGCTATCAACTTGAGCAACTGCTCAACGCAATACCGGATAGCAACGACGACTTCATTTACTTTTGATTGTCGCTTGTCGCCCGGGGCCGCGATGCTGCAATAGCGCGATATACGCCGCGATAACACCCCTCAGCCGCCCCACTCCGGGCCGGCTGAGGCGGATGCCTCACTGGGCCTCACTCGTTCTCGTCGAAGTAGTGCCCAAACTTGACCTGCTTGGTGCGGATATAGCGCTCGTTTTCCTCACGCATCGGAATCGCCAGCGCGACCCGCTCGCACACGGGAATGCCGTGTTCCGACAAAGTGTCAAACTTCTTCGGATTGTTGCTCATCAGCCGCACCGAGGTGACTTTCAGCGTACGCAGAATGCCGGCGGCCGAATCGTATTCGCGCGAATCGTCGGGCAAGCCGAGATCGAGATTGGCCTCAACCGTATCTCGCCCCTGCTCCTGCAACGCGTAGGCGCGAATCTTGTTCGACAGGCCGATCCCGCGCCCTTCATGACCACGCAGATACAGCAGCACGCCGCGGCCTTCGGCGGCGATATAGCGCAGCGCGAGGTCGAGTTGCTCGCCGCAATCGCAACGGTACGAGCCGAGGACGTCGCCGGTCAGGCACTCCGAATGCAGGCGCGTGAGCACCGGTTCATTGTCTGCGACGTCGCCCATCACGAGGGCGAGATGTTCCGCGCCGCTGTCGCACACGCGAAAAACGTAGGACGTGAAGGTCCCGTACCGGGTAGGAAGCGTGGCGACCGCGTCGAGAATGACGCATTCGCCGTTATGTTGACCGTCTGCGACAGACGGAATGTGAGGCGTGGGCATGGCGTTAGGCAAAGGCACTGACATGAACCCGTGAACAACCGGGGATAAAGTATGGAACTGGAGTTTACCGCTAATCGGCCTCGCACACTTGCCGGCGCGTGCTCCACGTCGCAACGGGCACCGGCCGACAAGGCCCGGTGCGCCAGTCAGTTGGGTAAAAGTTAGCCACCAGAGTTCGCCACCAGGCACCAGGGATTTGCCCATGAGTGCCCGATGCGCGTGCGCCGCCTATACTGGAAAAGCCTTCCATTACGACCGCACGTCCTGTGCCGACGTGCTGCACTGCGAAACGGAGCCGCTCCATGACAAGCGTTGCGCAACTTCTCAAATCGAAACCGAATCAAGGCGTCTTTACCGTTGCGGCGGACGATTCCGTCTACGACGCGATCAAACTCATGGCGGAAAAGCAGATCGGCGCGCTGGTCGTGACCGATGGCGACAGCATCGCCGGCATCATCACCGAGCGCGACTACGCACGCAAGGTCGTGCTGATGGACCGCGCGTCGAAAGCCACGCCCGTGCGGGACATCATGAGCAAAGCAGTGCGTTTCGTGCATCTGGACCAGACCACGGATGACTGCATGGCGCTGATGACCGAACGGCGCATGCGCCATCTACCGGTCATCGATCAGGACAGGCTAGTGGGAATGGTCTCGATCGGCGATCTGGTGAAGAACATCATTGCTGAACAGCAGTTCACCATCCAGCAACTCGAGTTCTACATTACGGGCGAGCATCCCTGAGCCGTTCCCGCACGGCAGCAAGCGTCGCAGAAGCAAAAAAAGCCCAAGCCATCCGGTTTGGGCGAAGCTACCTTGCGGCAGCGGAGGTTCCTGCGATTCGTTTTAATCAGGATATGCCGCATGCATCGATTGCAGCGGCATACGCCTGGTTATGCGTCTGAATGTGTTGGCCGGATTAGTGGCCGAAGTAAATCCCCTGATTCCGTACTGCCGGCTGCATTGTTTGCATCGTGCCCGAGGCCGACGAACCGGCCGTCGACGGACCATAGCCGCTTGTATCGGCGACGGGCTGTTGGGCTACCGGCGGGTTTTCCGCCTGGACGCGCCGTTCAGCAGCCTGGATGTCGGCCGGGTAGTTCGGGTCGTTGGAGTCAGAAGGGTTGTACCCGGCCTGTTCCAGCTGGATCAACTGGTTCCTGACCTCAGCACGCGTCATGGGTTGCTGGCTGGTATCCGCGGCCTGAGCGAACGCGGCGACAGGAGCGGCGAGGATTGCTGCGACAGCAACAGCTTGAATGAGCGACTTCATGATGGCTTCCCTCCAGATCTGGTTTTTTGACTTCGCTTGACACAACATGTGAAAAGCGGGTAGTTCCAGTCTAGTCAGCGCATTCTCAAGGGAAAACCCTTAATTACGAGATATATATTTGCGAAAATCGCAAGGGTGTTGGGGAAACCCGAGCAAAACTCCGACGACCTGACACCTTTAACGTAGTAATTGCCAATTTCGTAATATTTGAAAGCGGACCGTCAAGCAATTCCCTTCACGGTCGGTCGTCTAGGCCGCAAAGCGCCCCGCCGTGGTGCGCGAAGCGCTCAGATGGAGGCCGAAGTGGGCTGCATCAGAAGCTTGCGGGGCCCGCTGACGAACGGGCTGCCAGGCACATAGAAGCGCAGCAGCTCGTGCATTTCACGCGACAAGCCAATGCGTTTGGTGACGGCAACCGGTATGTCCTCCGCTTCGATCTTGCCGATCCAAAGACCGCGCCCCGCACACAGATCCACTCCGTCGAACGCGAGCCCAATGCCGAGCGCAGTCGAGAGGCGGCCCGGTCCACGGGCGAGATCGCGCAGGCTCACGCCGGGGCGGCGCGCCTCCATCAACGCGAGACCCTCAAGCGGTTCGATGGCGCGAAACAGAATGCCGGCGCCCGTTCCCTCAGCCTCGCTCGACATGTTAAACATGTACGAGACGCCATACGTGAGCCGCACATGAGCATGCCCGCGAGCAAGAAACATCGCGGCGTTATAGGGCCGCCGCCCGACGAACGCATAACTGGTCGAATCGCCGACCGGATAGGCCTCGGTCTCCACGATCCGCCCGCTCATGCGCCCTTCCGGCACGTCGTGCACCACGTATTTGCCGACCATGTAGCGAGCCAGCTCAACCGTATCGACCGGCAAGTCTTCACGGCGCAATGGAATGATCGGGAGCAACGGCTGTGTCATAGATACGTACGACGAAAAAGTTGTCTGCTCAACGAAAAGCGGGTAGCAAAGCCGCGCAATGACTGACTCTTTGTTGCGATTGCAAGGCAATCCGTTGTATCAAAGCAGCATTTCCCCACACGCTTGCGTTCATAATTCTTTCAGTTAGAGTATTGTTACATTCCGGTCACCCGCACAGCCCTTGCAGGCTTGCATGTGCCTCGGCCCGCTTGATCAGCAGACAGGTTTGCATCACTCGCAGCAACGTTTCACCCAGCTTTGATCCCGAAGTACCCGTTGGTGCAATCCTGCGGTTCCCTCCGGAATCGTGACGAATCATGACAACAGGAGAAACTTGAAAATGAAAGCATTCCAGGCAATCAAGGTCATCGGTGGCGCGCTCATCGTCATGGCATCCCTCAACGCCTATGCACAAAGCAGCGACGCAGCCGCATCCGGCGCCATGTCAGCCGCTCCGAGCGCCAAGTCGACCAAGGCATCTAACCGCGCCCTGCAACGCGCCGTGCGTAAGACCCTGTCGAGGACGAAGGGTGTGGACGTCGCCAATATCATTGTCCGTGCACGTGGCGGCGCAGTGACGTTGGAAGGCTCGGTGCCTGATCAATCGCAAGTCGATCCGGCCACGCAAGCCGCTCAAAGCGTACCGGGCGTAACCTCGGTGAAGAACGACCTGACGATCCGCGCGATCGGCCAGTAAGCGCATCAGGCCGGGCGCAACCCTGGATCACCAAGGGTTGTGCCCACTTCATCAAACAATCAGCCTTCGAAACTGCGCTGCATTTCACGCGCAATCACAATCTGCTGGATCTGCGTCGTCCCTTCGTAAATGCGGAAGAGGCGCACGTCACGGTAGAACCGCTCGATCCCATACTCGCTCATATAGCCCGCGCCGCCGAAGATCTGCACCGCACGATCCGCCACGCGTCCGCACATTTCCGTCGCGAACATCTTCGCGCATGAGGCTTCGTTCGTGACCCGCTCGCCCGCATCGCGGCGGCGCGCCGCATCGACGATCATGCAGCGCGACGCGTAAATCTCCGCCTGGCTATCGGCCAGCATGGCCTGGATCAATTCGAATTCGACGATCGGCTTGCCGAACTGCTTGCGCTCCATGGCGTAGCGCAGCGCGTCCGCCAGCATGCGTTCGGCCGCCCCCGTCGCAACGGCGGCGATATGCAGGCGGCCCTTGTCGAGCACTTTCATGGCCGTCTTGAAGCCGACCCCCTCTTTTTCGCCGATCAGATTCGCCACCGGCACGCGGCAGTTGTCGAAGATCACGTCGCAGGTATGGGCGCCCTTCTGGCCCATCTTGCGGTCGATCTTGCCGAGCGACAGTCCCGTCGTACCTGCTTCTACGACGAACGCGGAGATCGCACCAGCGCCTTTCGCGGTGGGATCGGTGCGCGCCATCACGGTGAAGAGGCCCGCCTCCGGCGCGTTCGTGATGAAGCGCTTGGTGCCGTTCAGCACATAATGATCACCGTCACGCACGGCGGTCGTTCTAAGCGAAGCGGCATCGGAACCGGCTTCCGGCTCAGTCAGGCAAAACGAGCCGATCAGTTCGCCCGATGCAAGCCGCGGCAAATACTTCTCTTTTTGCGCGGACGTACCGTCAATGACGATACCCGTCGAGCCGATCCCGTTGTTGCTGCCGATTGCCGAGCGAAACGCCGGTGAGGTCTTGCCGAGTTCCATGGCCGCCAGCACTTCCTCTTCCATGGTCAGGCCGAGGCCGCCGTACTCTTCCGGCAAACATAAGCCGAACAAACCGAGGTCCTTCATTTCCTGCAATAAGGCAGCGGGAATCTGATCGGTTTCAGCGACGATTTCCTCATTCGGCACCAGACGTTCACGGACGAAACGGATAATGCTGTCGAGCAACAGATTCAGGGTTTCCTGGCTTCGAATCACAACGTCTCCTTCAAACTCGCGTTCGCTATGGGTACATATTCGTTATAGTTTAATGTACTAGCGCGTATTCCTGATTCATTGCATCAAGTTGCATCCATGCTGCGGATGCAATGGGCAGAGGCTTTTCAGAATGATTCGGCCAGACATTCCTTAGCGTCGGCACGCCTCACTCTCACACCATAAGCATTAAAAACAAGGAACGACCGGATGACGACAACATCGCCTGTGCTGCCTCACTGGACCATTGGCTCGCCCATCGCCGCCTGGATCATTCTGGGCGCCGCTTATGCACTGCCGGGACATGGTGTCCTGCTGGCATTGGTTGGCGTCGCGCTGGCCGCCGCTGTGTTCGCCGCCGTGCATCATGCAGAGGTGGTCGCACACCGGGTCGGCGAACCGTTCGGCACGCTGGTGCTGGCGGTAGCCGTCACGGTGATCGAGGTCGCACTGATCGTTTCGGTGATGCTCACGTCTGGCCCCGAGAAAGCCGGCCTTGCGCGCGATACCGTGTTCGCCGCGGTGATGATCGTATGTAACGGCATCGTGGGCATCTGTCTGCTGGTGGGCGGCATCCGCCATCGCGAACAGGACTTTCAGGCGCGCGGCGCCGCCGCAACGCTCGCCGTGCTCGCCTCGTTGTCGGTGTTGACGCTGGTGATGCCGAATTTCACCACCACCCGTGAGGGTCCGTTGCTGTCATCGTCGCAACTGGCGTTTGCGGGCGTCTCGTCTCTGGTGCTGTACGGCGTGTTTGTGTTCGTGCAGACGGTGCGCCATCGCGACTATTTTCTCGCCGCCACGCCCGACGAAAGCGTTCATGCCGAACCGCCAAGTGTCATGCAGGCGCTGCTGAGCGGCTTGCTGCTGCTGGTGTGCCTGGTGGCTGTGGTGCTACTCGCCAAACTGCTCTCGCCCACGGTCGAAACGGCCGTGCAGAATATCGGCGCGCCGCCTGCGGTGGTGGGCATTGTGATCGCGGCGCTGGTGTTGTTGCCCGAAGGTCTGGCTGCGATTCGGGCGGCGCGTGCCGACCGTTTGCAGAACAGCTTGAATCTGGCGCTCGGTTCGGCACTCGCCAGTATTGGTCTGACGATTCCCACAGTAGCCGCGGTATTTCTGTGGACGGGTCAGCCGCTCGTGCTCGGCATCAACGGCAAGGAAATGGTCATGCTGATGCTGACCTTGGTAGTTGGCACCCTCACACTGAGTACGGGACGCACAACGATTCTGCAAGGGGCCGTGCACCTGTCGCTGTTTGCGGCGTATCTGTTTCTGTCGTTTGCACCGTGAGGTGGCGCACAGTTCACCTTCACTCGGTCCAATGTTCCGTAATCCACTCACGGAACAGATTGACCTTCTGCTGATGCGCGACGCAATCCGGATAGACGAAGTAATAGCGCCACCCCGTCATCAATACCGTATCGAACGGTCTTACCAGCCGCTTCGCGGCCACGTCCTCGTCGATCAGCGCAAGGTCGCTGATCGCGACGCCAAAGCCCTGTAAAGCCGCGTTGGTCGCCAGATCGAGCGTGTCGAAGCTCGGGCCGTGACCGGCGTCGATATCACGTGCCTCGACGTGATCGAGCCACATCTTCCAGTCGCGATGGTCGCGGGTCGGATGCAGCAGGGTGTGGCGCGCCAGATCGGCGACGCTATCGAGCGGTTTATCGTTGAGCAGTTCCGGCGCGCAGACCGGCGTCAGGCGCTCTTCGAAGAGCGGCACCGCCTGTACGTCGGCGCCCGGCGACGAGCCGTAGATGATCGCGGCATCGAACGGCTCGATCTGGAAGTCGACATCGTGCTGCCAGGTGGTGGTGATCTGCACGTGCAGGTCCGGATACTCGGCCTGAAATTGCATGATTTTCGGTAGCATCCAGCGCATCACGCAGGTCGGCACCTTCAATGCCAGATCGGTTCGCTGGCGCGTGAGGCGCAGCGAGATCTCCTCGATCCGCGCGAAGCTCTCCTTCACCGCCGGCAGCAGCAATTCGCCTTCCGCCGTGAGCGTGAGGCCCTTCGCCTGGCGTTTAAACAGCGGAAACTTGTAGTAGTCCTCAAGCGCGAGAATTTGCCGGCTAACCGCGCCTTGCGTGAGGCAGAGATGATCGGCCGCACGCGTGAAGCTGCGGTGCCGCGCAACGGTCTCGAAGATCTGCAGCGCGTTGAGCGGGGGGAGTCGTCGCATGAGGCTGGTCCGGGTATCAGAAAAATGCATTGCGAGGGCATGCAGCCGACGGGCCGCTCACCCTCAGTGAGCCCCTCAGCATAAGCGATCAAAAAAACTTCGCGTCTCTTTTCGCCCGCAAGCCGCATGCGCTGTGCTCATGCAGTGACGCCTGAACCGTCCTTCGATCGCTCCTCTCAGATTGTCAATGCACTGGAACAGGGCAAGCACGTCGCCGATCGCACCACATTTGAGCTTTCCTCATACCTCGCGTTTCAGCTTACGAGCGTCGCGCTCTGGACGTAAACCCGGACCTCACGCCCGCTCGGGGATTCGGACCGCTCCAGCGCACCCTCACGCCAAGCGCTTGCCGCTTCGCGCATGAGCCTACGTCATGGCGTCCATGCAGAGATTTCGTTTGTTAGGTGATTTTGGCAAACCTACAGTGCATCCACCCGCAACGCGTTCGCACGGCATGACTCGCGCGAAAAGTTGCTCTGTTCAACCAGGGAGAAACGCTCATGCAGAACATCAAACATGGCAGACGGCAAGCCATCAAGGCGCTCGGCGCTGCGCTGGCGGCTTCGACGCTGCCGATGCCGTTCGTCAATCTGAGGGCGCAGGAGCAGAACTTCTCCGGCAAGACATTGCGTCTTTTGACCTGGTCCGACGATACGGGCGCCGCGGCCCTACGCAATATCGCCGCGACCTTCACCGCCAAAACCGGCGCCAAGGTGATCGCCGACCGCGCCGACGGCACCTCCGGCATGGTCGCCAAGGTCAAGGCCGCCGGCGACCGCCCGACCTACGACGTCATCACGCTCGCGGGCGTGGGCGCCTCGGGCCTGGGCGATGCGGGTCTGCTGGTCAAACCCGATCTCGACAAGCTGCCGAACCTGAAGGACGTCGCGCCGCAATACCGCACCGGGGCGGACGGCTTCGGCGTCGGCTATCTGCTGTGGTCCGATGGCCTGATCTACAACACCTCGACCGTCAAAACCGCCCCGGCATCGTACGAAGCCCTTTGGGATCCGAAGTACGCCGGCCGCCTGTTCCTGCCGCCGCCGGAATGGGCCGAAGCGGTCGACCTTGCGATCATCGCCGCGAAAATGTCGGGCGGCTCGCAGCAGAACATCGACCCGGGCTTCAAGAAGCTCGCAGAACTGAAAGAGCGAGTGATGACGCTCGGCGAGAACCCGAACCAGGTAGCCGATCTGTTCCGCACCGGTTCGCTCGATATCGGCGGCATCTATTCGCCGGCTTTCTTCCCCGACCAGATTCGCAAGCCCGAGTACAAGATGGGCGTGACCTACGGCATGAAGGAAGGCTTCGCCACCCAGTTGATGTTCACGGTGATCCCGAAGTCGCATCCGGGCGACAGCGATCTGATTCACGCCTTCATCAATCACTCGCTCGATGCCGGCGTGCAAGGCCGCATGGCCGCCGATGTACTGAACGGCCCTGTCAATTCGAAGGCTGTAATCCCGGCCGAAAGCCGCGCGTTCGTACCAAGCCCGAAGCAGATCGCGGAAAAGGCCGTCCTCCATGACGACAAGGCGTTGGCTGCGGTGCAAGCGGCCTGGATCAAGCGCTATACCGAGCTCTTCTCGGCATGACCACGATGCCGGCGCCCTCTTCGCGGCGCGCTTCCCGGACCTCAGGTGTGTCCGGCATAGCGGATGCACCGGGAGCCTCGGGCACCGATGGCGCCGATGGTGCTCCCGACGAGCCGGCTTTGGCTGTGCCTGGCGCCGCATGGGCGAAGGCGCGGCCGTGGCTGCTGCTGGCACCGATCCTCGTGTTCCTCGCCGTGCTCGCGGCAGCGGCCCTCGTGGTGCTGCGGATGAGCTTCGGCACCCAGGGCAGCGAGTGGCACGGCTTCACGCTACAGAATTACGAGGACCTGGCCGATAGCTACTTCATGAAGTCCCTCTGGATCACCTTGAAGCTGGCGTTTCAAAGCATGGTCTGCGCGGTGCTGCTGGCCATCCCGGTTGCGCTGGCAATGGCGCGCACCGAGTCGCGGCTCGCGCGGCGCCTGCTGCTGGCGGGCGTCCTGCTGCCGCTGCTCGTCAATCTGTTGCTGCAAGGCTACGGCTGGCTGGTGATTCTCGGACCGGCCGGTTTGCTCAATCATGCGCTGCTCGCAAGCGGCCTGATCGAGCGTCCCGTGTTGTGGCTGTACCGCGAGCACGGTGTGCTGCTTGGGCTGATCCAGACGGCGTTCCCGCTCGCCGTGCTGCCGATGTCGAGCGCCATGCGCGCGGTGTCGCGCTCCTATGAAGAGGCAGCTGCCACGCTGGGCGCCACCCGCTGGCAGATCATGCGCCATGTGATGCTGCCGCTGGCGATGCCCGGTCTCGTCTCCGGTGCGTTGCTGGTGTTCGCCTATAACGCCAGCGCGTTCGCCGTGCCGTTACTGCTCGGTGGGCGCCGCGTGCCGATGCTCGCCGTGCTGGTACATGACCAGGTTGCACCGTTGCTGAACTGGCCGGCCGCATCGGCCTCCGGTGTGGTGTTGATGGTCGCCACGCTGACGGTCATGGCGCTCTCGCAGAGTCTCGTGCGGCGCACCCAACGTCTCGATCCCGAGGAACCGTCCGCATGAGCACGCCCGCCCTCCCCAACCGGCTGCGCACGCTGCGCCTGCCGACCACCATGCCCGGCCGGCTCGGCAAGCCAGCGGCGCTGCTCGCCGCTGTCGTCCTGTTCCTCGCCGCGCTGCCGATCCTGACGATGATCACCATGTCGTTCAGCGCCTCGGACACGCTCGAATTCCCGCCGCCCAGCTACAGCCTGCAGTGGTATCGCGCTGCGTGGCATAGCTTTGTCGCGCCCGACTCGAGCGATGTGCTGTCGATGGGCAGCGCGCTCACCACCAGCCTGATCGTCGCCGTCTCGACGATGATCATCGCCACGCTCGTCTCCGTGCCCGCTGCCTATGCGCTGAGCCGCTACCGGTTTCGCGGCAAGCCGGCGGTCGAACAGCTGGTGGCGTTGCCGCTCGTCTATCCGCTGGTGATGCTTGGGCTCTCGCTGCTGCTCGTGTTCAACGCGTTACCGGTCGAACTCGGCGTGTTCCGTCTGATCATTGCGCACGTGATTCTGGCGCTACCGTTCACGGTGAAGAACTGCGCCGCGTCGGTCGCCTCGATCGGACCGGAGTTCGAGGAAGCCGCCTGCGTAATGGGGGCGAGCCCGCGCCGAGCGCTCATCGACGTCGTCTTGCCGTTGATGCGCCCCGGCATTCTGGCCGGCATGCTGTTCGCGTTCATCATCTCGTTCAACGAATTCACGGTGACGTTTTTCCTCTACGGCATCAACACGATGACGCTGCCCGTCTGGCTCTACAGCCGGACGGTGTCGTCGCTTGATCCGACGGTTTTTTCGTTCGCAGTCTTCATCGTCGCGATCGATTTCGCGCTGATCTGGCTGCTCGAAAAACTGATTGGCGATGAGGGCGTTGCGCTTTGATGCCGTGCCTTGTTACCTCGTGCGTTGCTGTTTTGATCCCTTTGCGATTGTGGCCTAGCGGGAGCCCCTCATGACTCATCTGACATTGCAGGCCGTGACCAAGCGCTTTAATGCCGCCTATGCCGTCGACCACGTCGATCTGAGCGTGCCGGACGGCAAGCTGGTCTGCTTCCTGGGCCCGTCCGGTTGCGGCAAGACCACGTTATTGCGCATGATCGCCGGGTTGGAGACGCCCACTTCCGGCAGCGTGAACTTTGCCGGCCGCGACATTACACACTTGCCCGCTAACCAACGCGATTTCGGCATGGTGTTCCAGTCGCTCGCGCTGTTTCCGCATATGACGGTGGCGCAGAACATCGCCTATCCGCTGCGCCTGCGCAAGACGGCCAAGGCTGCACAAAGCCAGCGTGTCACGGAACTGCTCGAACTGATCCAGTTGCCGCATATGGCGAACCGGCCGGTGACGCAACTCTCCGGTGGCCAACGGCAACGCGTGGCGATTGCCCGCGCGATCGCATCGTCGCCGAAACTGCTGTTACTCGATGAACCGCTTTCCGCGCTCGACGCCAAACTGCGCGAGGCCATGCAGGTGGAAATCCGCCTGCTGCAACAGCGTCTCGGCATCACGACGATCATGGTCACGCACGACCAGCGCGAAGCCATGACCATGGCCGATGAAATCGTCGTCATGGAGAAAGGCCGGATTGCGCAGGTGGGCAAGCCGTTGGATATTTATCGCGATCCGGTCAACGAGTTCGTCGCGGACTTCATCGGCCTCGGCAATATCCTGCCCGTGACTTACGATGGTCAGGGCGGCGTGAACCTGCCGGGCGGCCAGCAGATCCTCGTCTCACAGTCTGCGCGCGCGCCGGAGTCCGCGTCGGACATTCGTCTGTTGATCCGCCCGGAAGATGTCTGCGTCAGGACCACCTCGGCCGATGCCGGCCAGAACCGGCTAAGCGGCACGGTCACCTTCATCCGCGACGTCGGCGCCTCGCTCGAAGCGACCATCGATTGCGCCGGCTTCACGTTGACCGCCGCCACCACGCCGCGCGAAACGCCAGGCCTTGTGCTAGGCATGCCGGTGTTCGCGGAGTTGCCACCTCACGCGTGCAAACTGATCGCGGCTCGCGTACCGCACTAAAGGCGCCGCCTACCGAGTTCGTACCGCGTTGACCTATATAAGTTGATACCCACGTTTTCGACAGAGGAACGACCATGACCACATCCGAATCATCTGCTCTGCGCGCCGGGCGTGCCCAGCGCATCCTCGCGACATTCGCCACCACGCTGGCGTTCGCCGGCGTCGCCGCACTATCGGCTTTCGTGGCTCCTGCCGCCCATGCCGACGCGCTGGATTCGATCGCCAAGTCCGGCGTCGTGCGGATCGGCGTGTTTGAAGACTACCCGCCGTTCGGCTCCATTGGCCCGGACATGAAGCCGGAAGGTTATGACATCGACGTCGCCAACCTGATCGGCAAGGCACTGAACGCGAAGGTCGAACTGGTCCAGGTGACGGGCGACAACCGCATGGCCTACCTCGCCGACCACAAGGCCGACCTACTGCTTTCGGTCGGCGAGACGCCCGAACGCGAGAAGGTCATCGATTTTTCGCAGCCGTATGCGCCGTACTATCTGGCGGTCTTTGGTCCGAAGAATTTACCCGTCAAGAACGCCGGCGACCTCGCCGGCAAGACCATTTCTGTGGCGCGCGGTACGCTGGAAGATCTGAGCGTCACCAAGATCGCGCCGCCGAGCGCGACCATCAAAAGATTCGACGATCCTAACGGCGCAATTTCGGCATTTCTTTCTGGTCAGGTACAGTTGATGGTGGTCGGCAACGACGTGGGAGCGACGATCCTCGCGCGTCATCCCGCCAACGATCCCGAGCAGAAGTTCGCGCTGTTCAGCTCGCCCGATCACGTCGGCCTGAACAAGAACGAGCCGCGCCTGAAGCAGAAAATCGACGAAACGATTGCCCGCGCCCGCAAGGACGGCACGCTGAACACGATTTCGAAGAAATGGCTGCGCGCGCCGCTGCCGGCCGATCTATAACTTTTTATGTCCGGATCAACCGGATTGACCGGTTACCGGATGGAGTCCGATTCACGATGAGCGGCATGTCATGAGTTATGCGTTCGATTTCAGCGGCTTCGGCATCTACGTCGGCATGCTTGCACGCGGTACAGCCGTCACCTTGGGGCTCACCGCGGTGTCCACCGTGCTGGGCGGACTCGTGGGCATTGGCGGCGCCAGCGTCGCCGTGGCCGGACCGCGTTGGGCGCGCACGGTGGTTGCGGCGTATGTCGAGCTGATCCGCAATACGCCATTCATCGTGCAGTTGTTCTTTGTGTTCTTCGGCTTGCCTAGCCTCGGCATTCATATCGACGAGGTGCAGGCCGCGATTCTGGCGATGACAGTCAATCTCGGCGCCTACGCGATCGAGATCGTGCGCGCCGGCATCGAGTCGATTTCGCGCGGCCAGGTCCAGGCGGCGCAGGCGCTCGGCCTGCACGGGCGGCAGGTGTTCCGCTACGTCGTGTTGCCGCAGGCGCTGGCGAACGTGTTTCCGTCGTTGCTGAGCCAGGTGCTGATCGTGATGCTCGGCTCGGCCGTGGTGTCGCAAATCTCCGTGCCGGACCTGACTTACGCGGCGAACTTCATCCAGTCGCGCAACTTCCGCTCGTTCGAAAGCTACGTGATCATCACGGTGACCTATCTGGTGCTCTCGATTGTGTTGAGGCAATTGCTCAACTGGCTGGGGCGTGGCCTGTTTGCCGGCCGCATGCCGCACCGGCCTGACGAACCGCGCGGCTGGCGGCTCCTGCTCGCATGGTGCGGCGCCCGCACCATCACCACGGAGCGCTGATCATGGTCGAATTCACGCTGTGGGATATCGCCCGCAATCTGTTGCTCGCCGCGCGCTGGACCGTGCTGCTTTCGCTGATCGCATTCGTGTGCGGCGGACTGGTGGGGCTTGTGCTTCTCGCGATGCGCGTCTCGCCGCTGCCGTGGTTACGGCGCGTGGTGTCGGTATACGTGGAACTGTTCCAGGGTACGCCGTTGCTGATGCAACTGTTTCTGGCTTTCTTCGGTTTGCCGCTGTTAGGCGTAGACGTCTCGCCGTGGACGGCGGCCACCGTCACCTTGACGCTTTACACCAGTGCCTATCTCGTCGATATCTGGCGTGGTTGCGTGGAGGCCGTGCCGCGCGGACAGTGGGCGGCGGGCGCGAGTCTCGGCATGGCATTCAGCCAGCAGTTGCGCTACATCGTGTGGCCTCAAGCCAAGAAAATCGCCGTTGCGCCGACGGTCGGGTTTCTGGTACAGGTGGTGAAAAGCACGGCGCTGACGTCGATCATCGGCTTCACCGAACTGACCAAGACTGGAACGATGATTACCAACGCGGCGTTCCGGCCGTTTCCGATCTATGGGATGGTCGCGCTGATCTACTTCGCGATGTGTTTTCCACTCACCTGGTATGCGCGTGCGTTAGAGAAACGGCAGAAGGTGGGGCAGCATCGGTGAACCCCTACCGCGCCGCCTGAGTCGATTTCCTCAGCTTCGCCACTTCATCCACCGTCACCGCCGGCGCGCCGTTATTCCATCCGGCCCGCACGAACGTCAGCACATCGGCGATCTGCTTGTCGTTCAGCACCGGCGCGTATTTCGGCATCGGATACGGCGCAGGAATGCCCTGAATCACCAGATCGTCGGTGCCGTTCAACGTGACGTTGATCAGCGACGACGCATCGTGCTCCAGCACATTCGGATTGCCCGCGAGCGGCGCCAGCATCGGCGCAAAGCCTCGGCCATCCACCCCGTGACAATGCATGCAGTACTCCGTATAGACACGTGCGCCGGCATCGTTCGCCGGACGCGTCAGTGATACCTTGGTCGCCTGTGCATCATACGAATACGGCGGAGCGCCCGTCCCGCCCGCGGCCGGCAACGATTTCAGATAGCTCGACATCGCGGCGATATCCGTGTCGTTCGTGGCCTGCGTGCTGTTGTTGATCACGCTGGTCATCGAGCCGAACGCCGACGCGTGTGCATTCGCGCCAGTCTTCAGGAACGCTGCAAGATCCGCCTCCGACCAGCGCCCGAGCCCCACGTTATGCTCCTGGGTCAGGTTGGCGGCAAACCAGCCGTCGAGCGGCCCACCCGTCAGATACGCGCTGCCGCTCTCGTCCAACGCTTTCTCCTGGAACGCGATGCCGCGCGGGGTGTGACATGAGCCGCAGTGTCCGAGCCCCTGGATGATATAAGCGCCGCGGTTCCAGGCCACGTCCTTGCCCGATTTGTCCTGATATACGCCCTTCTCCAGGAACACCACGTTCCACAGCGCCAACGGCCAGCGCATGTTGAGCGGCCATGGAATATCGGACTTCCGGTTAGCCTGCTGCACCGGCGCCACGCCGCTCATGAAGAACGCGTACAGCGCTTTCACATCGTCGTCCTTGACCTTCGCGTACGACGGATACGGCATCGCCGGATACAGGTTGTGACCGTCCTTCGCCACGCCCTCGCGCAACGCCCGGGCAAAATCTTCCTCGGCATAACGGCCAATCCCGGTGTCGGGATCGGGCGTGATATTGGTGCTGTAGATCTTGCCCATGGGCGTCAACATCGGCAAACCGCCTGCGAATGGCTTGCCTTTCGGCGCCGAATGGCACGCCACGCAATCGCCGAGTTTCGCCAGATAGGCGCCGCGCTGCACCAATGCGTCATCCGCAGCATGCGCGGGTGACTGCATCGCAAACGGCAGCGCCAGACCCAGCGTGTAACCCAGCGCCGCGCCGAAAACCTTCAGTGTCTTGATCATGATCGGCCTCTCGGTCAGGCGGTTTGCAGTTGGCTGCCGACCGGCAACTGCCGAAGGCGTTTGCCGGTCGCGGCGTAGATCGCGTTCGCCAGAGCCGCCGCCAGGGCGGCCGTGCCCGGCTCGCCGATCCCACCCGGCGCCTCGGTGCTCTTCACGATATGCACGTCGATGGTCGGCGTCTGGTCGATCCGCAGCATCCGGTAATCGGTGAAGTTGTTCTGCTCGACGCGACCGTCCTTGATCGTGATCTCGCTGTACAGCGCCGCCGTGATGCCGAAGATGATCCCGCCCTGCACCTGCGCCTCAATGGTGTTCGGATTGACCGTCATGCCGCAATCGACCGCGCACACCACGCGGTTTACCGTCACCTCGCCCTGATCGACGGTCACGTCCGCGACCATCGAAAAGAAGCTGCCGAACGCATGCATCACCGAGACGCCGCGGCCTTGCCCCTTCGGCAAAGTCGTGCTGCCCCAACCGGCCGCCTGGGTCGCGGTGTCGAGCACGTTCAGCGCGCGAGGCGTCTTGCCGAGCAGGTCGCGCCGGTATTTCACCGGGTCCGCCTTGGCTTGCGCGGCGAGTTCGTCGATGAAGCTCTCCACCACGAAGGTGCTGCGCGTCGGACCGACGCCGCGCCAGAACGCAGTTGGCACTGTGCGCGGTTCCTGACGCACGTAGTCGATGAGCTGGTTCGGCAGGTCGTACGGAAGGTCAGACGCCACTTCCACCGCGTCCGGATCGATTCCATGCTGGAACGCGGGCGGCGCAAAGCGCGCCAGAATCGACGAACCGACAATGCGGTGCTGCCACGCAATCGGTTTGCCGTTTGCGTCGAGCCCGGCGGAGATCTTGTCGTAGTAGTACGGCCGGTACATGTCGTGCTGGATATCTTCCTCGCGCGTCCAGAACACCTTGACCGGCGTGTTCACCTGCTTGCCGATCTTCAGCGCCTGGGTCGCCATGTCGAACTCCAGCTTGCGCCCAAAGCCGCCGCCGAGCAGATGGTTGTGCACCGTGATCTTCTCCGCCGGCAGACCGGTGACTTTCACGGCGGTGTCGACGATGCGCGTCGGGACCTGCGTGCCCAGCCAGATATCGCAACCGTCGGGGCGTACATGCACGGTGCAGTTGACCGGTTCCATGGTGGCGTGAGCGAGGAACGGTTGCTGATACACGGCGTCGATGCGCGTCTTGGCGTCTGAGAAGCCCTTCGACACATCGCCGTCCTTGCGCGCCACGGCACCGTTGCCGTGGTCCGCTGCCGAGGCGAGATCGTCAACGATCTGCTTCATCGAGAGATTCGCACCTGCGCCTTCGTTCCAGGTGATCACGAGCGCCGCGAGGCCGCGCTTGGCGGCCCACGTGTGGTCGCCGATCACGGCGACCGCATTGTCCGCCTTGACGACCTGGCGCACGCCGGGGATCCTCTTCGCGTTGGTGTCGTCGACGCTGCCAAGCGTGCCACCAAACACCGGACACGTCGCGATGGCCGCGTAGACCATGTCCGGGACCCGCACGTCGAGGCCGAATATGGCCGTGCCATCCACCTTCTCCGGCGAATCGAGCCGCTTGACCGAGGTGCCGATGATCTTGAAGTCCTTCGGATCCTTTAGCGGCACATTCTGCGGCGCCGGCAACTTCGCCGCGGCGTCGACCAATTGACCGTAGCCGATGCTGCGATTACTCGCTGCATGAATGACCTGTCCCGCCTGCGCGTGGCAGCTTGCCGGATCGACCTGCCACTGCTGCGCCGCGGCGTTGATGAGCAGCACGCGGGCCGTTGCCCCGGCCTTGCGCATCGGATCCCATGCGTAACGGATGGAGGTTGAGCCGCCGGTCAACTGACCACCGAGCAGCGGATCCTTGAATAGTTGCTCGTTCGGCGGCGCATGGTCGAGCGTGACCATGTCGAGCGGCACCTCGAGTTCTTCTGCGATCAGCATCGGGATGGATGTATAGACGCCCTGCCCCATCTCGACCTTCGGAATCACCAGCGTGACCTTGCCCGTGTTATCGATCTGGACGAACGCATTCGGTGCGAACACGCCAGACGGGCCGGGTTCGCTCGCGTCCCCGCCGATCACCGATTTACCGGACGGCGCCTGCTCCTGGTCTTGGCCCTGCCCCTGGCTTACGGCAGGCAAGCTGAAACCGAGCAGCAGGCCGCCGCCCGCCGCAGCACCCACGGTGGCGCTAAACTTCAGAAACGTGCGGCGTGAGAAGCGCGGGTTAGCTATAGCCGGGTCGATGTCCGGGGCGGCGTCCGCCTTGGCGCCGGCTTGCGCATCGATCAATCCTTGCGACATGTCAGGCCTCCTTTGCCGCTTGCTTGATCGCCGCGCGAATGCGGTTATAGGTGCCACAGCGGCAAATGTTGCCGGCCATGGCGGCGTCGATATCCGCATCGGTGGGATTGGGGTTCTGCGAGAGCAGCGAGGCCGCGGACATGACCTGTCCGGACTGACAGTAACCGCACTGCACCACGTCGATCTGCCGCCAGGCCTGCTGCACCTTCTTGCCGGCGGGGGTCTCGCCTACCGCTTCGATGGTGGTGATCTTCTTGTCACCGACGGCCGCCACCGGCAAGACGCACGAGCGCACGGCCGCCCCATCCAGATGCACCGTGCAGGCGCCGCACTGGGCAATGCCGCAGCCGAACTTCGTGCCTGTCAGGCCGACCAGGTCACGCAAGACCCACAGCAAGGGCATGTCGGGCGGCGCGTCGACGGTGTGGGTCTGACCGTTGATGTTGAGCGTTGTCATCGGGACTCCGATTGCGGGTTATTGTTTATTTGTGCGGTTTGTACAACGACGTCGAACTAAACTAGTTGGCTTCGCCGAATTTATTCGGCAGGCCGGTCTAATGTGCGGTGATGCTGTCACGCTGTTCGAGTAAACGACAAATGCCGGGGCCGTGACGAGCCAGCGGCATGAAGTGTGAGGCGAACAAATTGTAGCTTCGGATTAAAAAGTTTGTCGCTAACGTGTTCCCCTGTGTCTGTGGGGCAATTTTGTTAGCATGCCCTTGTATCCATCCCTCAGGAGTTGAGCTATGACCGAACAGCAAGCCATCCAATTCCTGTCCGAGGTTCGCCGGCCACTGCTGGCCTTGCACAAGGCGATTCTCGATCACGAACGCGCTGCCTATGAAAAGGAATTCGGCCCGGCGACGCCGGCGGCGTTCCTGCAGGTGTTGATCAACGGTTCGGGGTTCCGCTGGCTCTCGCCGCTCTCCACGGTGATCGCCGACGTCGACGAAACCCTCGACGACAAGAAGGCCACTGAGGTGGACAGGATCGGCGCAGTCGAAGCAGTGGCTGGCCTGTTTTCGTCTGACCTGCCTAACAATGTGTTTCTGCCACGTTACCTGCCGCTGTTGCAGGCGAGCCCGGAGATCCTGCATGAGCATGGGCGGGTTTCGCAGGTGCTGCGCACGCTTGAGGCGAAGTAAGCGCAAGCGGTAAGCGGTAAGCGGCAAGCGGCAAGCGGCGGGCGGCGGGCGGCGGGCGGCGGGCGGCGCAGCATTGCCGCCCACCGTCTCCTTTCCATATCTCTTCCATCTCCCCGCCTCACTCCGCCTTAAATCATTCAGATGCCTTTTGCATCAGTAAAAATCATTTCTGCACTCAAAATAATAATTTCGATTCAATGATATTTAGAAATTGAGATATCGGTTAGCTAACTTAATAAAGCTCAGTCAGACCGCCCCTTTTTTATGGACTTGAATTTACCAAAAGTTAGATATACATATATTGAAAAGGAATTTAGCGATGCCTCAGTGACCTGTTCATTGTGAACAGGTGTTCGCATGCAAAAACAAACCTTAGCATCGGGAAAGTGCATAACTTCGTTTGTAGATCACACTGAATGAATAGCGACTGGTTGGTCAGAGATCCCTGCCGCAACAAGGCCGGACGAGCAGCTTTTTACCTTGCGTAAAGGCCACAGTGGAAACGGACACGCGAACTTTTTTGTGGAGTTCAGCTTGGTTACTCAAACTCACGCGGCTTGCGTTATTGAAAGCGAAGCGGCACAGCAGTTTCCAGATGTTCTCTCTGCAGAAGCAGTGGAATTTGTCGCCGCATTAAATTGTGAATTTACGCAACAGCGCCGGCATATTCTTCAATCCCGTCAACAATATGCTCGTGGTCGGCAGCGCGGCGAATCCTTCGACTTCCTGAGTGCCACAGAAGGCATTCGCAACAACCCGGACTGGCGCGTTCCTGCTCCGCCGAAAGACCTCCTTGACCGGCGAGTGGAAATTGCCGGTCCGGCCGACAAACGAAAGATTGTCATCAACGCGCTCAACGCTCACGCGCAAGTCTGGGTGGCCGACCTCGAAGACGCCTTGTCGCCCACCTGGCGCAACGTGCTGGCGAGCCAGCGTAACCTGCGCGACGCGGTTGCCGGCAATATCACTTACGTCGATCCGCTGGGCAAGCTGTATCGTCTCGAAGACCGCACTACCGCGATCGTGGTCCGCCCACGTGGTTGGCATATGCCGGAGGCGCATCTGCTGATCGACGGCGAGGCGGCTGCAGCCAGCCTGGTCGATTTCGGCCTGTACTTCTTTCATTGCGCCCGCCAGCAAATAGCGCGCGGCAGCGGCCCCTACTTTTACCTGCCCAAACTGGAGAACCACCTCGAGGCGAAGCTCTGGAACGACGTGTTCGAATTCTCCGAGGACTGGTTTGATATTCCGCGCGGCAGCATCCGCGCAACGGTGATCGTCGAACACATCAATGCTGTGTATGAAATGGACGAGATTCTGCACGCGCTCGGCCCGCATGCAGCCGGTCTGACGGCAGGTCGTTGGGATTATCTGTTCAGTATTGCCAGGGAGTTCAGACATCGGCCTGACTTCGTTCTGCCCGACCGCTCCGAACTGACGATGGACCTGCCCTTCATGCGCGCCTATACGGAGCTCCTGATCCGCACCTGTCATCGACGCGGCGCGCATGCGCTGGGCGGCGTCTCCACGCAGATTCCCGACCGGCACGACGCCGAGGCGCGCGCCCGTGCCATCGAGGCGGTCCGGCGCGACAAGGAGCGCGAGGCCGTCGAAGGTTTCGACGGCACCTGGGTAGTTCACCCGGACCTGGTGCCGGTCTGTCACGCCGCTTTCGATCGGGTACTCATCGGCCGCGCACATCAAATCGAGCCGCCAGGCGGTGGACGCGAAATTACGGCCGCGCTGCTCGCGGCTGCGGACCGCATCGATGCCCCGGTCACCGAATACGGCTTGCGTTCCAACATCGCGGTCTCGATCCGCTATCTGGAAGCGTGGTTGCGCGGCAGCGGATCGGTCAGGCTGTTCGGGCTGATGGAGGGGGTTGCGACCGCCGAGATTGCCCGCTCGCAAATCTGGCAGTGGCTGCACCATGGCACACGCCTGCACGACGGCCGCCGTGTGACCCGCGAACTGGTGCGCGCCATGCTTATTGAGGAAATCGAAACATGCCGTGCCGGCTCGGCCGGAGACCGCTCAGCGCACGCCTTCGAACAGGCCAAAGCCCTGTTCGAAGAGGTCGCCATGCACGAAGACTTCCCGGATTTCCTGACGCTCCCGGGCTACGTCCGTTTGAACCGGATGTCGTCAGCCACGCATGAGGTGGTCCCGGTAGCGACAGTATCGAGCACGACAAACACAGCAGGCCGACCGGCCGCCGCCGTCGTCAAAGCGGTTCGGCAAACCCGCTTTACGATCCCCTGCAGCAGCGGCATGTTCACGCATTTGCAGTTGAAGCCGCGCGTCGCGTTTTCATTCGGCTTCCTGGGCTGGTCGGCATGGCTGGTCGAGCACGCCGTGTCACATGCAGCACTCATTCGCGATCACGCAACCGGTTTCGTGCCGATCGGTCTTGAGATCGAGTATCTGCAGCCAGCGACCTTCTATGACTGCCAGTCGCTCAACGTCACGACCGCAGTAAGAACCTGGAACCCGCGGCGTTTCCATAGCCTGCAGGACGTCGACGTGCTGCTCGCGACCGAGCACGGCGCGCCCGTGGCACGCATCCACCTGCAGGAAGTGTGCGTGCGGATCGATTCGCCGGACACGCTCGCCGCCGCGCCGGGACGCGTGCCGTCGGAGCTGGTCGACTGCCTGCTGGACACCTCCGGCGAAATCGACGAGCGGCCGGTATTGCTGAATCGCGGCGCCTCGCGCGTACCGGCTGACGCAGAGGTCATCGCCGAATCGCGGCACGAGTTTGTCGTCTATCGCCACGCCTGCGAAGTGGCCGACCAGTGGTATTCCGAGCACGTGTGCGACTACATCGGCGAAAGCCGGGAGGCCATGGTCTTCGAACTCATGTCGAAGCAGCCGGAGCTCGTCGCCGGCCTCAGCAAGCGGATCGAGCGGATCAGCATTGGCTTGCGCCGCCCCTACATGTTGTTCGACCGCGGTCAGGTCCTGACCCGGGCTTACCGGATGGGCAAGGAAATCCACTTCGTTCATCAACTGCTGACCGCCTCGGGTGACTCTGCCGGTGACGCGATCGAAGTGTTCGCCGCGGCATAACCCTGGAACTCCATGGAACCCCTAAAACAAGGAGCGAATCATGACCTTCCTGTTTTCCGGCTCGTTGCTCAGGTATGTGGGCTACCGCCGCCGGATCGACTATGAAACCGGCACCCTTGCGGCCGCCTTTGGCGTGCTCTTCTCTGATTACCCCGACCTGAAAGGCTTGCTGACCCAGCCGGACGGCAGCTTGCGCAGGACGCTGCGTCTCGCGATCAATAACGAAGTGGTGCGCAGCGATCTGGCTCGCCCGCTCGCGGCGGAAGATGCCGTCGAGATCATGACGGCCATCGCCGGCGGTTGAAGAGCCGGCTGATGCGAGGACCCACCCAAGGAGGATCTGCGATGTCGCTCGACACAAGACTGCGGTCGGTATTCGATACGGTGCTGGAACTCGATGCCCGGCTGCCTGACTCAGCGCTGCGTTATCAGGAGACGCCGGGTTGGGATTCGCTCGGCGCCGTGTTGCTGATCTCGGCGATCGAAGACGAATTCCACGTTGAGATCAAAACCGAGCAGGCCTTGAAGATGGACACCTTCGAGGCTGCCGCGCACCTGCTCCGCGATCTCGGCGCAGCAGATTAAGCCCGCCGCGCAAGCGCTTCCGGACGCCATCATGAATCATGCTTTGCAACCCAACCAGGCGGTGCACGAGGCCGCGCTACTGCCACGCCTGATCGGACTGGTCGATCATCATCGCAGCGCTTGCCCGGCCTACGCACGCGTGCTGGATGCAATCGGACACGGCCCGGCGCGGCGCTATTCGCAACTCGAAGAACTGCCCTGGCTGCCCGTGCGACTATTCAAGGAACATCCCCTCATCAGCACTCGCAGTGAACCGGTGGCCGAACTCACCTCTTCAGGCACCACGGGCACGGGCTTCAGCCGGATCGCGCTGGACCGGGACGCGGCCGACCGCCAGCGTCTCCTGCTCACCGCGACGCTCGAAAAGCTGACTGGTCCACGGCGTCTGCCGCTGCTGATTATCGACTCGCCCTCGGCGGTCCGCGAGGAGCGCTCGTCGATCCGCGGCGCAACGGTGCTTGGTGTGATGAACGTTGGACGCGAACACATCTTCGCGCTCAACAGCGAACAACGCATCGATGCGGACGCAGTCGAGCGTTTCCTGCAACGCCACGGTCACGCGACTTTCCTGGTGTTCGGTTTCACGTCGTTGGTCTGGACACAGTTCTTCGCGTTGGCGCAGGTGCGCGCCTTCGACCTGAGTCATGCGTTGTTGCTGCACACAGGAGGATGGAAAAAGCTCGCTGACAAGGCCGTGTCCCCGCAGGAATTCCGCACCCGCTTTCGCGACGCAACGGGCCTCTTCCGATGTCACAACTTCTACGGCATGGTCGAGCAAGGCGGCACGATTCATGTCGAATCGGCCTCAGGTGATGGCCTTTATTGTCCGGACTTCGCCGACGTGATCGTGCGCGATCCGCACACCTGGGAAGAAGCGGCCATTGGCACGCCGGGCGTCATCGAGGTGCTGAGCGCCGCGCCGCGCGCCCATCCCGGTCACGTGCTGCTGACCGAAGACAGGGGCGTGATACTCGGGATCGACGACGGCGAGTGGCCCGGCAAACGCTTCGCAGTACTAGGCAGGCTCGCACGCGCGGAACCTCGCGGGTGCGCGGATACACGGCCTGAAACGCTGCCAGAGGCCCTGACAGCAGCGCTAAGCGAGCGTGGCGACGGAGCCCAGCCATGAGCGGCCTGCTCGAAGGCAAGCGCCTGCTGATTACGGGCGTCATCAATCATGCTTCGATCGCCTTTGCGGTCGCCAAACTGGCACAGGAGCAAGGTGCGCAAATCGTGCTGACCGGCCACGGCCGCGTCCATATGGTCGAACACACCGCCAGACGGCTGCCACACCCGCCGCCGGTCATCGAACTCGACGTCACGCAAGCCGGGCAACTCGCCACACTGGCCGAGCGCATACGCCTCTATATGCCGCGGCTCGACGGTGTCCTGCATTCGATCGCCTATGCGCCGCCAGCCGCTATCTGCGGCGACTTTCTGGCCGCGACGTGGGCCGACGTCGCGACGACCTTGCAGGTGTCGGCGTACTCCCTGCAAGCGCTGGTCGCAGCCGTACTGCCCTTGATGGACCGGGGCGGCGCGATCGTTGGGCTGGATTTCGACGCGTCGCTCACCTGGTCCGGCTACGACTGGATGGGCGTGGCAAAAGCCGGACTGGAATCGAGTATGCGGTATCTGGCGCGCGATCTGGGCGCCCGCGGGATACGCGCCAACCTGATCGCGGCCGGTCCTCTGCGCACCGTTGCCGCTCACGGCGAGCCGCGCTTCGACGACATCGTCGCCGCATGGCAAGGCCGGGCGCCGCTGGGCTGGAATCCGGCGGATGCGAGCGGCGTCGCGCGGGCCTGCGTGGCGCTGCTGTCCGACTGGTTTCCTGCCACCACCGGCGAAATCGTGCATGCCGATGGCGGCTTCCACGCAGTAGGCGCCTGACGACATGCAGCTTTGAGACCCGCGATGAACCCAACACTTTCCGACGGCCTGCTTTTCAGCAATCGCGTTGCCCTGGTAGTGGGCGGCACGCGCGGCATCGGCGCGGCCTGCGCGCGCATATTGGCATCAGCGGGCGCCACGGTCGTGCTGACCGGCACGGACCGCGCACGAGCCGAGCGCGAAGCGCAGCACCTCGCCGCCGACTACGGTGTCAAGGCCGCGGGCATCGCGCTGAACCTTAACGACTACGCTTCTATCGGCGCCACCATCAAATCGATCGCCGCCGAATATAACGGCATCGACGCCCTGGTGTTAAGCGCGGGTGTCATGCAGAGCACCCCGCTAGGATTGACCGCGGAATCCGTCGCGCGACAGGTACTCGACGTCAATCTGCTCGGCGCCATTGAAGTACTGCAGGCCTCGGCAAAAGTGATGATGCGACGGCGGCGCGGCGCGATCGTCCTGCTCGCATCGCTAGTGGGCGAGCGCGGCGCGGCAGGCCAGGCGGTCTATGCGGCAAGCAAGGCAGGGATCGCCGCGCTGGCCCGATCCGCCGCCAAGGAACTCGGCCCGCTCGGCATCCGCGTGAATGCGGTAGCGCCGGGGCTGATCGAGACCGATCTGCTGGCGAACCTGCCCGCCGACGTCATCGCCACACGTTGCGCGCAGACATCGTTGCGCAGACTGGGCAGCGCCGCCGAGGTGGCGACGACGATTCGCTTCCTGCTCAGCGACGACGCATCCTTCATCACCGGACAAGTGCTGGGTGTCGACGGAGGACTGACCCTATGAATTCATTCGGCGTTCAGGCGCGCCTGATCGAAGCCGCAAGCGGCCGAAGCTGGAGCGGCCCCGGCCTGGAGGCGTATGTCCATGCAATGGAAAATGAGCTGCGCACGATGCCGGCCGGCCTGCTCCTGCTGCCCGCGCCCTGGACCATCGACACCGTATGCCGCTATCTCGCCGCATTCCGCCAACACCGGCCGCTCGCGCTGCTCGATCCACAAATCGATCTCGGCACGCTCGAGGAGCTGATTGTGCGCTTCGAACCGGCAGGTCTGTGGCAGCCAGGCCTCGAGCAGCTCCCACCAGCCGGCTACCGGAACACCGCTCACGGCTGGATCAGGCAAACGTCCGCCGCGGCGGTCAGCCCCGATCTGGCGTTGCTGCTGACCACCTCCGGTTCAACCGGCGCAGCACGCATGGTTCGGCTATCGCGTCAGGGTGTGCTCGCCAACGCCACAGCCATCGTGCAAGCGCTTGGCATTACGGCTCAGGAGATCGCGCCCACCAGCTTGCCGTTTCATCTGGGCTATGGCCTGTCGGTGCTCAACAGCCACCTGCAAGCCGGCGCCACCCTCGTGGTGACCGCCCATCCTGTGATCGGCGGAGATTTCTGGGCCATCGTCGACGCCTATCGTGCGACCTCGTTCGCCGCGGTCTCTCATACCTATGAATTGCTCGCGCGTTTGCGCTGGACACCCTCGGCGCACCGCAGCCTGCGTACACTAACCCAGTCCGGCAGCCGCATGCGTCCCGATCTGATCGCGCAGATAGCAGAGGACATCGGCCGCGAGGGAGGCCGCTTTCATCTCATGTACGGCCAGACCGAAGCCACGGCCAGGATGGCGGTCCTGCCCGCGCACCGGATCGCCGACAAATCCACCTCGGTTGGGCTCGCCGTCCCCGGCAGCCGGTTGTCAATCCGTACCGAATTGGGCGAGGAGACCTGCGAGCCCGATCTGTCCGGCGAGGTCGTCTTTCGCGGACCCAGCGTCATGATAGGTTACGCCGATAGCGCCGCCGACCTTGCCCGCGGCGACGATCAGGGCGGCGTGCTGCATACCGGCGACATCGGCCACTTCGACCACGAGGGTTACCTCCATCTGGAGGGCCGTCTCAAGCGGATGGCCAAACTATTCGGTATGCGTATCAATCTCGATGCCGTCGAACGCCTTGCGACCGAAGCCGGCGCCGAAGGCCCGACCGTGGCCGTCGCGCCGAACGACGAGGTGATCGTGCTGTGGTGCGAAAGCGAGACCGAACCGGGACGGCTGGACACGATCTCCCGGCAGGTCGCCGAACGTTTGCGCGTGAACCGTCACGGCGTGCTTGCTCGCAGCATCGAGAAACTTCCGCTGCTGTGCAACGGCAAGATCGACTACCGCGCATTGACCCAGGCTGCGGCAGTCAGCGAGGCGCCGCGATGATCCGGCCACTGTTTCCACCGGCGGCACTGCTCGAGGCGGCTGCATTGCTTGAGTCACTGTGCGATTCGCGAGACGAAACTGCCTTGCAGGTCGGCGACGAGCGGATGCTCGATTTTTTCGACGCGGTCGGACAGCGTCTGCGCACGCCCGCTTATGCGCGGCGCTACCCGGAACTCGGACCGCTCGGGGTCTACCTTCGGCGCGGCCATCTTGGCACAGAACTGGCGCGGATCGAGGCCGGGCAACGCTGCCTGCGATTCCCGCTCGGGCTGGTGTTTCACGTCGCGCCGGGCAACGCCGATACCGTGTTCGTCTATTCGTGGGCACTCGCCGCGCTGGCCGGCAACCGCAATATCGTGCGTGTGTCGGACCGGGGCGGCGACGCAACGCAGGCCGTGCTCGCCGTGCTGAACGAGGCGATGAAAGAAGCCGATCCGGTGGTGGCCTGTACACAGCGAATCGTGAGCTACGACCATCGCGACGAGGCCACCACGGCGGCCCTGTCAGCCGCCTGCGACTTGCGCGTGTTGTGGGGCGGCGATCAGGCGATCCGCGAGATTCGCCGCTCACCATTGCGGCCTGCCGCTCGCGACCTCACCTTTCCCAATCGCTCATCGTTCGCGGCAATCTCGGCCGAGGCATTTCTCGCCGCCCCTGTAGCGGAGCGCAAGCGCGCTGTAGAGGCCTTTCATTCGGATGCCTATCTGTTCGGGCAAGCGGCTTGCGCGTCGCCTGGAACCCTCTTCTGGGTGGGTGCCGAAGCGAACGTGGTCAATGCACAGGCCTCGTTCCTGACGCTGCTGACTGAAATCGTAGAGGACCGCGGACCTCGCATGGATGCTGCGATGGCGATCCAGAAACACGTCGCCACCTATGGTCTCGCCGCTGAAGGCATCGCCGACGCAGTACGCTTCGCCGGCAACGAGGTCGCACTGGTGCAACTCGCCGCACCGGTTCGTCTGCCGCGCCGCTGGCTCGGCACGGGCACCTTTGCGCAAGTCAGACTGGCTTCGCTCGACGAGCTTGCGCCCCTGTTGCAGCGGCAGGATCAAACCCTCACCCATTTCGGCTTCACGCCCGACGAAATGCTGTGCGTGGCCCAACGCCTCGGCGGACGCGGTATCGATCGCATTGTGCCGTTCGGACGGGCCCTTGAATTCTCCACGGTCTGGGACGGCTACGACCTGCTGCGCGAATTCACCCGCCTCGTCACCGCGAGCTGACCATCTTTTGCGGAGTGCCATCATGAAACCCGCCATTTTTGAACTCAGCCCTAACGATGCCTATGAACGCCAGCGCAATGGGGCGTTGCTGGTCGATGTGCGCGAAGATGGCGAGCGCGCGGCAGGCATGGCGGAGGGCTCAATAGGTGTCAGCCGGTCGCGGCTCGAAACCGATACCGCCGCCTGGTTGCCGGACCCGGCCGCGGAAATCCTGTTGATCTGCGCGGCCGGCGCGCGCTCGCTGCAATGCGCCGGCGTGCTTCAGGGCCTGGGCTACGAGCACGTCTACTCAGTCAACGGCGGCACCAAGGCTTGGCAAACGGCTGGCTTGCCGATGACCGAATCGACCGCCGACGCGGATTTCCTCGAACGTTATTCGCGCCATCTGCGCCTGCCCGAGATGGGGCTGGACGGGCAACGCAAGTTGGCCGCGGCCCGGGTGGCGCTAATCGGCGCGGGCGGCCTCGGATCGCCCGCGGCGCTGTATCTGGCCGCTGCTGGAATCGGCACCATCAGGCTGATCGATGACGATGTCGTCGATCGCAGCAACCTGCAGCGGCAGGTCGTGCACCGCGATGCCGATGTGGGCGCGCCCAAGGTTGAATCCGCTTGCCGGACCTTGCACGCGCTCAACCCGCACGTTGCCATCGACGCGCAGCGCACGCGCCTCTCGGCCGCCAATGTGGAGCGCCTGCTGGCCGGGCACGACGTGGTAATTGACGGCTCCGACAATTTTTCCACGCGCTACCTCTTGAACGATGCCTGCGTGCGGCTCGGCGTGCCGATGGTCTACGGTGCGGTGCAAGGTTTCGATGGACAGGTCAGCGTATTCTGGCCGGCGCATGAGGGTGGCAGTTGCTATCGCTGCCTGTTTCCGGAACCGCCCTCGCCGGAGTTCGCACCCAGCTGCTCCGAGGCCGGTGTGCTCGGGGTGCTGCCGGGCGTGATCGGACTGTTGCAGGCCACCGAAGCCGTCAAGCTGATTCTCGGCATCGGCGAGTCCTTGTCCGGCACCTTGCTGCGCTTCGACGCGCTGGGCATGCGCTTCGACCGGCTACGTCTTGAGCGTGACCCGGTCTGCCCGCGCTGCGGCGAGGGTGTCAAGCAGGCGGACTACATGGATCTACCGGCAACCTGCGCGGCGCATTGAAGCGTGACAGTCGTATTGACTACACGCCCTCACCCAGCCGCATTCAATTTCCGCCACAGCGTCGTCTTGCTAATGCCGAGTGCCTCGCAAGCCTGATCACGGTCGCCATTGAACGCCTCCAGCGCCGCGCGAATCTCATCGGCCTCCACCCGGCGGCTACGCTGACGCAGCGTCAATGCCGCATCGTCCGTTGCCCCTTCAGACCGCTCGAACAGTTCGGGCGCAATCGACTGCAATACCTCGTTCGTCAACGCCGCGTCGCCCGAGTCCGCCAGCTCCACCGTGATCCGCTCAATCACGTTCTGCAGTTCCCGCACATTACCCGGCCACGCATGGCGGCTCAGCGACTCGCTGATATCCGCAAGCACGCTCAGCGCATCGCGTGTGTTCCGAATGCGCCCCGCCAGACGCGGCTCACGACGCGCCGCCTGAGAGAGCAATTCAGCCGCGAGAGGCAGGATGTCCGAAAGCCGTTCGCGCAACGGCGGCAAACCAATGTTCAGGATGTTCAACCGGTAGTAGAGGTCAGTGCGGAATTCGCCGGCCTCCACGGCGGCCGTCAACGCGCGATGGGTCGCCGCCACGATCCGCACGTCGATCCGCGTCGGCTCCGTCGAACCGAGCCGCACCACTTCGCGCTCCTGCAGCACGCGCAGCAAGCGGCTTTGCAACGGTAGCGGCATTTCGCCAATTTCATCGAGAAACAGCGTGCCACGGTGTGCTGCTTCGATCAGCCCCGCCTTGCCACCGCGCCGGGCGCCGGTAAACGCGCCCTCCTCGTAACCGAACAACTCACTCTCCAGCAACGCCTCTGGAAACGCGCCGCAGTTGAGCGCAACAAACGGAAAGTCGCGCCGCGCGCTCAGACGATGCAGGCTCTGCGCGACCATTTCCTTGCCCGTGCCGCTCTCGCCGCGAATCAGCACGGTGGCATCCGACTTCGCATAGCGCTGCACGAGTTGCCGGACGCGCTCGATCGCAGGACACGCCCCCACCAGATCATCGAGCCGGTAGCGCGCCACAAACTGTTGCGCGCGCTGCCGCGAACGCAGCGTGCGATCGAGCCGCTCCACCGCGCGCGACTCCTGAAACGTCAGCACGGTGCCCGTCGTCACGCCGTTATCGACCAGCGGCCCCCGATGCACGACATAGCTGATGCCGCGCAGCGTCTCGAGCGACTCGCCCTCCGCATCGGGTACGGCGTCGACCAGATCGGGCGCGAGTTCAAGCAACGGGCGACCCACCGCCGCAGCGGGCTCGATGCCGAGCACGAGCGCAAGACGCTGATTGATGGCTTCGACGCGGCCTTGCGCATCGAGTGCCACCACGCCGTCACGCAAGTGCTGCAACACGTTGTCGAGACGGTGCCGCCGCACCGCTTCTCCCCAGGTGGCCTGGGCGACTTCGAGCGCGGTATCGAACGCAGCGCGCACCGAGGCGCGTGAATAGAGAAACACAGATTCCATGCCGGCCTGCGCCGCCAGATCCGTCACCAGCCCCGGACCCACAATCGTCTTAACGCCGCGATCGCGCAGATCGAGCACACATGTCTCCGCGTCCTGCGCCGACTGATACGCCGCGAACACCACGTCGATGCCGTAGGCCGCCACGAAGCGGCGCACTTCGGCAGGCGTGTCGCCATAAGTCACGAGCGCCACTGGGGAGGCGTCGCGCCGTGCGCGCGCCAGCGCATGCATCACGTCGAAACCGGTCGGCGTGATCAGCACCACAGGCACGTCGACCCGCGCCTTTAGGTAGGTGCCATTGGAGCCGGCCGCAACTACGATGTCCGGCCGGTTCTTGCCCGCGGAAGCGATTTCGTTGACCGCGTCCTCGTAGCCGCGCGACACCAGCCGCAGATCGGCGCGGGCGTCATATTCGTCCGCGATATCGCGGAACAGGTCGCGCAGTTTCGTGATGCCGATAGCCCAGACGCGGGGCCGCGGGGCGGGTTCAAGAGGTCGGTTCATGGGGGCCAGGTGCCTTCGGTGGCGCGTAGGACTGAAAGATAGTCCATTATGAACTTATGATTTCATTTGTGAAATCAATAATTCCACTTATGAAACAAAATGACTACCAGGCTATCGCGCAAATCCACGGGTAATCAATGACTTAACGGCGTATGCCTTGGCTGGCCCGCTCCTTGCACTAAAGCCTCCCAACTTCACCAGGAGACACCCTTGAGCGCAGCAAAACAACCCGTCAGCGCCGGCGCGAAATTCCGCACGGCGGTCGCAGAAGGACAGCCGTTGCAGGTTGTCGGCGCCATCACCGCCTACGCGGCGAAGATGGCCGAAGCCGTCGGCTTCAAGGCAGTTTATCTGTCCGGCGGCGGCGTCGCCGCCAACTCGCTCGGCATCCCCGACCTCGGCATCAGCACGATGGACGACGTCCTGATCGACGCCCGCCGCATCACCGATGCCACCGGCCTGCCCCTGCTGGTCGATATCGATACCGGCTGGGGCGGCGCGTTCAACATCGCCCGCACAGTGCGTTCGTTCATCAAGGCCGGCGTCGCTGCCGTCCACCTGGAAGACCAGGTCGGACAGAAGCGCTGCGGACACCGTCCCGGCAAGGAAGTGGTCGCTAAAGAGGAAATGGTCGACCGCGTGAAGGCCGCCGTCGACGCCCGCACCGATGACCAGTTCGTCATCATGGCGCGCACCGACGCGGCCGCGGCCGAAGGCATCGACTCCGCCATCGAGCGCGCCGTTGCCTACGTCGAAGCCGGCGCGGACATGATTTTTCCGGAAGCGATGCAGACGCTCGACGACTATCGCCGCTTCAAGGCCGCCGTCAAGGTACCGATTCTCGCGAACCTGACCGAGTTCGGCTCCACGCCGTTCTTCACCACTACCGAACTGCGCGACGCGAACGTCGATATCGCGCTGTACTGCTGCGGCGCGTATCGTGCGATGAACGCAGCGGCACTCAATTTCTACGAGACGGTGAAGCGCGACGGCACGCAAAAGGCCGCCGTCGAAACGATGCAGACGCGCGCCGATCTGTATAAGTATCTTGGCTATCACGCGTACGAGGACAAGCTCGACGCACTGTTCGCCGCACACAAGTAACCCGCATTCCAGGAGTAAGAGGACGACACCATGAGCGAAGCAGATAACAGCGCGCCGGCAACCGGCGCATTCAAACCGAAGAAATCCGTGGCGCTGTCAGGCGTCACGGCGGGTAATACCGCGCTGTGCACGGTCGGCAAGACCGGCAATGACCTGCACTACCGCGGCTATGACATTCTCGACATCGCCAGCACCTGCGAATTCGAGGAAATCGCCTACCTGCTGGTGCACGAAAAGCTGCCCACGCAGGCTGAACTGAC